>NZ_BCUS01000012.1 GCF_001591345.1 Variovorax boronicumulans NBRC 103145
GTTGCTGCCGGCAGTGCTCGCCTGTGGCGCGAAGTTCGACTGACCCTGGTCGACATCAGCAATCGTCAATGCACCGCCGGTGCTCAGGTTCGGCGTCGAGGCGTCCTCGTTCACCGTGCCGGTGACGACGCCGCCGATCACCGGAACGTCGTTGGTGCCGGTAATGGTCACGGTCACCACCTGGCTGGCGGTCCCGTCGGAAGACACAGCAGTGAAGCTGTCGCTGATCGATTGACCAGCGGCCAGCTGCTGAATCGCTGCCTGGCCGTTGTTGGCCGTGTAGGTCCAGTTACCGCCGGCCGCCAGCGTGAAGCTGCCGTAGCCGTTGCTGCCGGCGGAGCCGACCTGGGCTGTGAAGCTGGACTGGCCTGCGTCGACATCGGCGATCGTCAGCGCGCCGCTGGTGCTCAGGTTCGGCGTCGAGGCATCCTCGCTCACCGCGCCGGTGGCGACGCCACCAATCACCGGCACATCGTTAGTCCCGGTGATGGTCACGGTCACCACCTGGCTGGCCGTCCCGTCGGACGAGACTGCAGTGAAGCTGTCACTGAGCGACTGACCCACGCCCAGCTGTTGAATCGCCGCCTGGCTGTTGTTGGCCGTATAGGTCCAGCTGCCATCAGGCGCCAGCGTGAAGCTACCGTAGCCACTGCTACCGGCCGTGCTCGCTTGGGGCGCGAAGTTCGACTGACCCTGGTCGACATCAGCAATCGTCAACGCACCGCCGGTGCTCAGGTTCGGCGTCGAGGCATCCTCGCTGACCGTGCCGCTGGCCACCCCGCCGATCACCGGCACGTCGTTGGTCCCGGTGATGGTCACGGTCACCAACTGACTGGCGGTCCCGTCGGACGAGACCGCAGTGAAGCTGTCGCTGATCGACTGACCAGCGCCCAGCTGTTGGATCGCCGCCTGGCCATTGTTGGCTGTGTAGGCCCAGCTGCCGTCGGCTGCCAGCGTGAAGTTTCCGTGGCCGTTGCTGCCGGCGGTGCTCGCTTGAGGCGCGAAGTTCGACTGGCCCGCATCGACATCGGCGATCGTCAGCGCACCACTGGTGCTCAAATTCGGCGTCGAGGCATCCTCACTCACCGCACCACTGGCCACGCCACCAATCACCGGCACGTCGTTGGTCCCGGTAATCGTCACGGTCACCACCTGGCTGGCTGTCCCGTCGGAAGACACAGCGGTGAAGCTATCGCTGATCGACTGACCCGCGCCCAGCTGTTGGATCGCCGTCTGGCCATTGCTGGCCGTGTAGCTCCAGTTGCCATTGGCCGCCAGCGTGAAGCTGCCGTGGCCATTGCTGCCAGCAGTGCTGGCTTGAGGCGCGAAGTTCGACTGGCCCGCATCCACATCAGCGATCGTCAGCGCACCACTGGTGCTCAGGTTCGGCGCCGAGGCATCCTCGCTCACCGCGCCGCTGGCCACACCACCGATCACCGGCACATCGTTGGTCCCGGTCACCGTCACAGTGATCTGCTGATTGACCGTGCCGCCGTGGCCGTCGTCGATGCTGACGGTGAAGGTCTCCGTCGCCGTCTGGCCCTGGGCCAGATGCTGCGTGGCCGCGTTGGCGACGCTGTAGTTCCAGCTCACCGTGCCGTCGCCCGCGCCCGTGGCCGCATCGCTGACACCCGCCGTCAACACCCCGCCCAGGGTGTTGCCTGAACCGGCCGCCACGCTGATGCCGTGCGCATCGCTGAGGTCCACGTCGTCGAAGGTGATCGTGCCGCTGTCGCTCAGGGTCGGCGTCGCCGCATCCTCGGTCACCGCCGCGGCGGCATCGGCCGCGCCGATCGTCGGCGCGTCGTTGGTGCCGGTGATGCTCACGTCGATCTGCCGGGTGACGACGCCGCCGTGCTGGTCGTTCACGGTGATGGTGAAGCTCTCGACCCGGGTCTGGCCCGCGGCCAGGTATTCGACGGCCGTGGCGTTCACGGTGTAGGTCCAGGTGAGCTGGCCGCCCGTGCCGGTCCCCGTGGTGTCGGCGTTCTTGACCGCCGTCAGGCTGCCCAGCACGCTGCCGACCGGCGTGCCGGTGGCACTCACCAGGTGCACGTCGCTCAGGTCCAGGTCGCTGAAGCCGATGACGCCGCTGTCGCTCAGCGTGCCCACCGGCGCGGCCTGCTCGCTCACCGCGCCCACCAGGTCCTGGGCTGTGATCACCGGACCATCGTTGCTGCCGGTGATGGTGATGGTCACCGTGGCCAGTCCCGTCCCGCCATCGGCGTCCTTCACCTCGTAGCTGAAGGTGTCGGTGGCGCTCTCGCCCGCTGCCAGGTACTGGAAAGCGGCTGCATGAGGCTGGTACTGGAAATACCAGGTCGACGGATCGCCCATCGCCGGCTGAACGAGCGTCGCCGTCCCGTGGGCCGGCCCCGAGGCCAGCGCCAGGCTCTTGACCAGGTCGGGGACCAGGTCGTTCTGCAGCACATGGATCTGGATCCCCGGGCCGTCTTCGGTCGTCGCGACCGCATCGCCCAGCGCCTTGACCGCCTCGTTGGCCGGATTCACCTCGACCCCGTCCACGAGGACTCTCAAGGTTTCGGTCATCTGGACGGTCAGCGTGGACGACCCGAAGCTGAAAACGAAATCGCTGGCCGAGCCGTTGGACACCTCACCGGTCCTGGCATTGGTCACTGCCGCAAGATGGGCCAGGTAGGCGGCGATCTGCGTCTGGGTGGAAGACTCCAGCCACTGCGCCCTCGTGAACAGGAGCTGGAGCGTATCGACACCCGCCCCGCCCGTGTACACGTCTTTGGTGCCCGCCGCGATGTTTTCGCTGACGTTGTAGATCAGGGTGTCGTTCCCCGATCCCCCGTTGAGCTGGTCGCTGCCGCTGCCGCCATCGAGCGTGTCGTCTCCCGCGCCACCATTCAATGAATCGTTCCCGGCTCCGCCGTAGACGCTGTCGTCCCCGTTGCCGCTGTTGATGGTGTCGCTGCCGGCCGTGCCGGTGAGAAGGTCGTTGCCGTTGGAGCCGGTGATCGCGGTCATGTGCGTCCTTGGTGAGCGCCGAAAGGCCGGCGCATGCCTGTCCCACGCTGCAGTTCGTGTTCTTTTTTTTGTTTTTGTTTGCAAATTAGATCGCGCCAGCGACGCGGGCACATGGAAGAAATGCCCTTTCCTTCCTGGGCGATAAGTACCGGGACGATCTGAAAAAGCCTGGTACTTCTGTCCTGCCTGAGCCTCCGCACGCGCGGGCATGGCCCCTATTTCGTCAGCCGGATAAAAAAGAGCTCGCCGAAGCGAGCTCAATGATTGCGTTGATTGAGGAATGTCCTGTGCATCAGCCAGACAGGTCCGACAGCAACAAAAAAGCGGCCCGAGGGCCGCTTTCGTTTTGGGCCCGCCGCTGGTGCGAGGCCGACCGATCCGGGGGGATCAGGAACTGCCGGAAGACCCCGAACCCGCGCTCTCTTCCTCACCCTCGGGCGCCTTGCCCGTTCCTGCGAAGTAGCGCGCCCCGATGATCCCCACCTCGTACAGCAGGCACATCGGCACCGCCAGCGCCAGCTGCGACACCACGTCGGGCGGCGTGAGCACCGCGGCCACCACGAAGGCGATCACGATGAAGTAGCCGCGGAACGAGCGCAGCTTCTCGATGGTGACCATCTCGAAGCGCACCAGCAGCATCACCACGATCGGCACCTGGAAGGCCACGCCGAAGGCGATGTACAGCGACAGGATGGCCTCGACGTACGACGAGATGTCGGGCGTGGCCGCCACCGCCGCGGGCGTGAACTTCTGGATGAAGCCGAACATCTTGTCCAGCACGAACAGCTGCACGAAGGCGATGCCGCCGTAGGCCAGCACGCTGCCGAAGAAGATCAGCGGCAGGGCAAAGCGCTTCTCGTGGCTGTACAGGCCCGGCGCGACGAACATCCAGGCCTGGTACATGAGCCAGGGCAGCGCCAGCAGCACGGCCGCCATCATCAGCACCTTGAGCGGCACGAAGAACGGCGAGAACACGCCGATGGCGATCAGCTTGGCGTCCGGCGGCATGTGCGCGCGGATCGGCATGGCGATGATGTCCATGAGCCCGCTCGGACCGGGCCAGATCGCCAGCAGCACGCCCGCGACCACCAGGCCGTAGACGCAGTACAGCAGCCGGTCCCGAAGCTCGACCAGGTGCTGCACGAACGGCTGCTCGGTGCCCGCCAGCTCGTCTTCTTCTTTGTTCTTGTTGTCGGAATCGGCCATGGGAGGGGAGAAAGCGTGGGAGAAGACACAGGCGCACTGGGCGCCCGGGAACGCCGCGGGGCGTGCGCGTGCGTCAGTTGATCTTGTGGGGGCGGAAGCGGGCGACCCGCGCCGCGCCCGACAGCGCCTTGGTGCGCACGCCGTTGCGCGCCTTGTACCAATTCGGCGTGGCGCCCTGCTTCAGGCGCCAGTTCTTGCGGGGGTGCCTGTATTCGGGCACCGCCTGCTCGGGCTCGGCCAGTGCCGACAGGGTGTCGCCGGACGCGCCGGAAAACTGCTTCTCGAACTCGCTGGCGCCAGTGTGGATGCTGTGCTCCACGTCGCGCGCCGCGTCCTCGACCGTGGTCTTCATCTTGCGGAGCTCGTCGAGCTCCATCGAACGGTTGACTTCGGCCTTGACGTCGTTCACATAGCGCTGCGCCTTGCCGAGCAGGGCGCCCACCGTGCGTGCAACGCGCGGCAGCTTCTCCGGCCCGATCACGATCAGCGCCACGACGCCGATGAGCGCCAGCTTCTCAATGCCGAGGTCGATCACGGATGTGTGCCTGCGGTGCTCAGGACTTCTGGCGCGCTTCGACGTCGATCGTCGACTTGTCGCTGTTGGCCGGCTGGCCGGTCACTTGTTGCGTGGGGGCCGACGTGGTGGAGGCATCGGGGGAGGCCGAGCCGTCCTTCATGCCGTCCTTGAAGCCCTTGACGGCGCCACCGAGATCCGAACCCATGTTCCGCAGCTTCTTGGTGCCGAAGATCATGACCACGACGAGCAGCACGATCAGCCAGTGCCAGATGGAAAAAGAACCCATGGAGAACTCCTAAGAATGTGTCCGATTTTAGTCGGGGGGAATGTGACAGTTTGGCTTAACCCTGCTCAGCCGCGAAGCCAGGGGCGGGGGCCGCCCATGACGTGCACATGGAGATGGTGAACCTCCTGCCCGCCTTCGGCGCCGGTGTTCACGACGACCCGGTAGCCGCCGTCCGGATAGGGCCGGCAGCCCTGCTCCAGCGCCAGCTGGGGGGCCAGCGTCATGATCTTGCCCATGAGCGCCGAATCCTCGGGCGTGAGCTGGGCCATCGAGGCGATGTGCTTCTTGGGCACCAGCATGAAATGCACGGGCGCCCAGGGGGCGATGTCGTGGAAACCGAACAGGTCGTCGTCTTCGTAGACCTTGCGCGAGGGGATCTTGCCTTCGATGATTTTGCAGAAGACGCAGTTCGGATCAGATGACATCTTTGGGTTCCATGGGACGGCCGTCGTTCATCCGGATCATGCCCTTCACGATCCGGTAGAGGAACCACAGCGAAATCAGGCTCCAGGCGATCCAGCCCGGCACGAACAGCAGCAGCCAGAGCCACGAGGTGACGATGTACAGCAGGCCGGCCCACAGCACCGAGCGGATGCGCCAGCTGAAGTGCGAGGCCTGCCAGGTGCCGGCCGCGTCGTCGCGCTTCACGAAATCGATCAGCAGGGCGATGAGCAGCAGCAGCACGGAGGCCTGCGCGCCCGGCACGACCGCGCCGATGGCCACGATCAGGTGCAGCACGTAGCTGACCCAGCCCCAGGTCTTGAGGGAGTCGTCGGGTTCCACGTTCACGATGTCATTGGCCATGGTCGATGCCCTTTCAATCGATCATTCAGTCGTTGGAAGCTTCGCGGGCCTGCACCTTGCGCAGGGCTTTTTCCTCGATGCCGCTGGTGCCCTCGCGGCGCTCGAGCTCCGCGACGACGTCGGCCGGCGAGAAACCGTAGTGGGCCAGCGCCACCATGGTGTGGAACCACAGGTCGGCCACTTCGTTCACTATTTTCGAGCGGTCGCCGCCGTGATCGGCGTCCTTGGCGGCCATCACGACCTCGGTGGCTTCCTCGCCGATCTTCTTGAGGAAGGCGTCGGGGCCCTTGTGCAGCAGCCGGGCGACGTAGCTCTTCTCGGGGTCGCCGCCGTTCGCGGGCAGGCGGCTCTCGAGCACCGCGGCCAGGCGGGCGAGCGCGTCGGACATATTCGAATCGTTCACTGTGGCGCTCATTTGTAGATCGACTCCGGGTCTTTCAAGACCGGTTCGACCACGGCCCACTGGCCCTTCTCGTACTTGCTGAAGAAGCAGCTGTGGCGGCCGGTGTGGCAGGCGATGCCGGGCTCGTGGCCAAGCTGGGTCACCTTGAGCAGGACGACGTCGTTGTCGCAGTCCAGGCGGATCTCGTGCACGGTCTGCACGTGGCCCGACTCCTCGCCCTTGAACCACAGCTTGCTGCGCGAGCGACTGAAATACACCGCGCGGCCCAACTCGGCGGTCTTCTCGAGCGCCTCGCGGTTCATCCACGCGAACATGAGCACGTCGTTCGTGCCTTGTTCCTGGGCGATCACGGGCACCAACCCGTTCGCGTCCCACTTCACTTCATCGAGCCAATTCATGGTGATATTGTCGAGGATAGGAAAAGACCCTTCCGGTCCCGCTCAGGCGTCGATGCGCACGGGAATCCCGCGCTCGGCCATGCGCGCCTTCGCCTCGCCCACGGTGTGCTCGCCGTAGTGGAAGATGCTCGCGGCCAGCACCGCGTCGGCGCCGCCCTTCTGGATGCCGTCGGCCAGGTCGTCGAGGCTGCCGACGCCGCCCGAGGCGATCACCGGCACGTTGACCGCGTCGCTCACGGCGCGCGTCAGGGCCAGGTCGAAGCCGCTCTTGGTGCCGTCGCGGTCCATGCTGGTGAGCAGGATCTCGCCCGCGCCGCGGCGCGCCATCTCGGTCGCCCACTGCACCACGTCCAGGCCGGTGTTCTTGCGCCCGCCGTGGCTGTAGACGTCCCAGCCCGCGCCGCGCGTGGCGGCGTCTTCGGGGCTGCGGCGCTTGGCGTCGATGGCGACCACGATGCACTGCGAGCCGTATTTCTTGGCCGCGTCGCTGATCACCTGCGGGTCGGCGATGGCGGCCGAGTTGAAGCTGGTCTTGTCGGCGCCCGCGTTGAGCAGCCGGCGCACGTCGGCCACGGTGCGCACGCCGCCGCCCACGGTCAGCGGAATGAAGACCTGCGAGGCCACCGCCTCGATGATCGGCAGGATCAGGTCGCGGCCGTCGCTGGTGGCGGTGATGTCCAGGAAGGTGAGTTCGTCGGCGCCCTGCGCGTTGTAGCGCGCCGCGATCTCGACCGGGTCACCGGCATCGCGCAGCTCGAGGAAGTTGACGCCCTTGACGACGCGGCCGCCGGTGACGTCGAGGCAGGGAATGATGCGTTTGGCAAGCATGGGGTGGTGAACCAGGGAGAAATCAGAGAACGCAAAGCTGTTGCCAGCCCTGCCATTGGGCGCCGGGCGCCAGCACGACGGGTTCGTCGATGCGGGCCGCCTCGACGCACAGCATGTGGCGGAAGCCCTCTGGGGGCATGTCCGCGAGTGTCGCACCGAGCGCGGCGCCGGGGTTCCAGACCACGGTTTCGGTGCAGGTTTCGCTCTGGGTGATTTCGAGCGTGCCGCCGGGCTGCACCAGCCGCAGCGGCTGCGCCGGGGCGGTGTAGACGCTGTCGAACTCGGCGTCGAACTGCAGCGCGGCGGCGGTTTCGGTCTGGCGCATGTCGCGCACCGCGTCCCAGCGGGCGGCGCCCTGCAGGCCTTCGAGGCGCACCGCGGCGATGTCGTCCACGCGCAGGTAGGTGTGCAGCGCGGCCGAGAACGGCCAGGGCGCGTCGCCGGTGTTGGCCAGGGTGAGCGCGGTGCGCAGCCGGCCGGCGGCGAGCGTGGCGTCCATCCGGGCCTCGAAGGCATGCGGCCAGAGCCGGCGGGTGGCGTCGTTGTCGCGCAGCACCAGCCGCAGCGTGTCGGGCGCGCCCGAATCCTCGCGAATCCAAGGCAGATTGCGCATGAAGCCATGCTTGGGGAGCATGCCGCGCTGGTTGAACTGGGGGCAGCACAGGGGAATGCCGCCGCGGATGGCGGTTTGGCCGTCAAAAACGGCCTTCGGACTCAGATACAGTCGCTCCCCACCGCGGGCCGGGGCCCAGGAAAGCACCTGGGCGCCATGCAGCGCCACCGTCAGCGTGCTGCCATCGGCCGCCACGGCGTGCAACGCCGGCTGGCCTCGAAACTCGATCGAGCGGATATCCATGTGAGGAATTGTAGGCAGCCGCCGCATCCTGGCAGCAGGCCATTGCGTGCAGCCGCCTTTCTTGGATACCCTGTGCCGGGTCGGTCCCGTGCACTCGAAAAGAACCACTCTCACACGACAAAGGGGATACGCATGAAGAAAAAGCTGCCCATGGCCGCCTGGATCCTGATCGCCATGGTGCTCGGCATCATCGTCGGTTACATGATCTTCACCAGCTTTCCCGACAAGAAGGCCGCCAAGGAGATCGCGGACTACGTCTCCATCGTCTCCGACGTCTTCTTGCGCCTGATCAAGATGCTGATCGGCCCGCTGGTGTTCTCCACGCTGGTGGTGGGCATCGCGCACATGGGCGACGCCAAGTCGGTGGGCCGCGTGTTCGGCAAGGCCATCGGCTGGTTCCTCACGGCCTCGCTGATCTCGCTGGTGATCGGCCTGGTCATGGCCAACCTGCTCAAGCCCGGCGAGAACCTGGGCCTGCCGCTGCCCGACATCGGCGCCTCGGCCAACCTGGCGACCAACAAGTTCACCTTCAAGGACTTCGTGAGCCACACGGTGCCCAAGTCGTTCGTGGAGGCGATGGCCAACAACGAGATCCTGCAGATCGTGGTGTTCTCGATGTTCTTCGGCGTGGCCCTGGCCTCGCTCGGCGACAAGGCCAAGACGCTGGTGGCCGCCATCGAGGAGCTGTCGCACGCCATGCTCAAGATCACGGGCTACGTCATGAAGCTCGCGCCGCTGGCGGTGCTGGCCGCCATGGCCGCCACCGTGGCCGTGAATGGCCTCGGCATCCTGATCAAGTTCGCCGTGTTCATGCGCGACTTCTACCTGGGCCTGTTCGTGCTGTGGGGCGTGCTCATCATGGCCGGCCTGCTGTTCCTGGGGCCGCGCGTGTTCAAGCTGCTGGTGCTCATCAAGGAGGCGTTCCTGTTGTCGTTCGCCACCGCGAGCTCCGAAGCCGCGTACCCGAAGATCCTGCAGGCGCTCGACCGTTTCGGCGTGAAGCGCAAGATCTCCAGCTTCGTGATGCCGATGGGCTACTCGTTCAACCTCGACGGCTCGATGATGTACTGCACCTTCGCCGTGCTGTTCATCGCGCAGGCCTACGACATCCACATGCCGATCAGCACGCAGATCACCATGCTGCTGATCCTGATGCTCACCTCCAAGGGCATGGCCGGCGTGCCGCGCGCCTCGCTGGTGGTGATCGCCGCCACGCTGAACCACTTCGACATTCCCGAGGCCGGCCTGCTGCTGATCCTGGGCGTGGACACCTTCCTGGACATGGGCCGCTCGGCCACCAACGCGGTGGGCAATTCCATCGCCACGGCCGTGGTCGCCAAGTGGGAGGGCGAGCTGCTGTCCGAGAGCGATGCCGAGGCCAATGCCAAGGTGCTCGACGAGGAAGCTGCCGCCACCCTCGCCCACCCGGCGCACGCGTGAGGCGCCACGCCATGACGCGCATCGCCACGCTGCCCTCCGCCGTCGCCGCATGGCTGCTGGCGGGCGTGGTCCTCGCCTTGCCGGCCGGCCCGGCACAGGCGCAGGAGCTCCTCACCGGCACGCTGGCCAAGGTGCGCGAGAGCGGCACCATCGCCATCGGCCACCGCGAGGCCTCGGTGCCCTTTTCGTACCTCAATGCGCGCAAGGAGCCGATCGGCTACTCCATCGAGCTGTGCCGCGCACTCGTCACGGCCATCGAGGACACGGTCAACAAGAGCCTCACGATCAAGTGGGTGCCCGTCACCTCCGACTCGCGCATCGACGCGGTCGTCAGCGGCCAGGTCGACCTCGAGTGCGGCTCCACCACCAGCAACCTGGAGCGCCAAAAGCGCGTGGCCTTCTCGCCGACGATGTTCGTCTCGGGCACCAAGGTGCTGGTGAAGAAGGGCGCGCCGATCCAGTCGTTCCGCGACCTGGCCGGCAAGAAGGTGGCGGTGACGGCGGGCACCACCAACGAGAAGACGCTGCGCGACCTGTCGCAGAAGTTCAAGCTCAACATCGAGCTGAAGGTGGCGCGCGACCATGCCGAGTCGTTCGCGCTCGTGAAGGACGGCCAGGCCGACGCCTTCGCCACCGACGACGTGCTGCTCTACGGCCTGATCGCCCGCGACGCCGCCAAGGCGCAGTACGAGGTGGTGGGCGACTTCCTCTCCTACGACCCCTACGCGGTCATGTACCGCAAGGGCGACCCGCAGCTGAACAAGGTGGTGATCGACACCTTCCAGGTGCTGGCGGAAGACGGCGAGATCCACCGGCAGTACAAGCGCTGGTTCATGCGCAAGCTGCCCTCGGGGGAAAGCCTCAATTTGCCGATGAGCGCGCAGCTGGAAACGATCATCCAGACGATGGCGGTGAAGGCCGAGTAGGCCGGCGCCTGCCCTTCTTTACCGCGCGGGCCACTCCCAGCGCGGCATCTCGCTCATGTCGAGGTTCGCGATGCGGGTCTCGCCGAAGCGCTTTTCGAGCACCACCGGCTGCAGGCCGTCGCTGTCGTCCAGGGCGGCGATCAGGCGCGCCGCATGCGACACCACGATCACCTGCGACGACCGCGCGGCCTGCGCGATGAGGCGGCCCAGCGCGGGCAGCAGGTCGGGGTGCAGGCTGGTCTCGGGCTCGTTGAGCACCAGCAGCGCGGGCGGACGGGGCGTCAGCAGCGCCGCGATCCACAGCAGGTAGCGCAGGGTGCCATCCGACAGTTCGGCGGCCGTCAGGGGCCGCAGCAGGCCGTGCTGGTGCATCAGCGTCTCGAAACGGTCGCCGTTCGCCTGCACCTCGATGCGGGCGCCCGGGAAGGCATCGTCCACGGCGCCGTCGAGCGCCTCGCCGTCGCCGATCTCGCGGACGGTCTGCAGGGCCGCGGCCAGATCGGCCCCATCGTTCGCCAGCACAGGCGTGTAGGTGCCCAGTTGCGGCTGACGCGCCGGGGCGTCGGCGTCCGAGCGGAAGTGGTCGTAGAAGCGCCAGGAGCGCATCTGCTCGCGCAGCGTGAGCATCTCGGGCGCGTCGCGCGGGTCGGCGTGCTCGGTCATCATGCTGGCGAAGGCCGGGATCGGCCGGCCGACGGCCTGCCAGCCCTTGCCGTCGCGCAGGCGCAGCGCGGCGCCCTTGCGATCGACCAGGTGCGTGGAAGGGCGCAGCAGCGGGCCGCTCCAGATCGCTTCGTGCTTGATCTGCGGGTCGTGCGAGAAGGCCGAGGACGGGATCGGCGGCGGCAGGCCGATGTCGATGGCGTAGCCGAAATCGTCGGCCTCGGCGCCGGCGAAGCCCAGCTTCAGCGCCACCGGCTCGCTGCGCGTGGTGCCCTGCACCGGCTGTTCGCCGCGCAGCATGGCCGCCGAAAAGCGCTCGGGCCCGGCCCACAGCGTGGAAGACAGCCCGCCCTCGCGCACCAGCGAGCGGATCACCCCGCCGTTGGCGATGTCGGCCAGCAGGCGCATCGCGCGGTACACGCTCGACTTGCCGCTGCCGTTGGCGCCCGTCACCACCGTGAGGCGGCCCAGCGGCACCGTCAGCTGGCGCAGCGAGCGGTAATTGGCGATGGCGAGCGCGGAGAGCACGCGCCGCTACGGCAAAGGCGTCAGGCGCCGGCCAGCTCGTCCGCGCGCGCCTGGGCGGCGGCGAAGTCGAGGTCGCCCGAGTAGATGGCGCGGCCGCAGATCACGCCCTCGACGCCTTCGGACTCGACCGCGCAGAGCTGGTCGATGTCGGCCATGTTCGACAGGCCGCCCGAGGCGATCACGGGGATGGTCAGCGCCTGCGCGAGCTTGACGGTGGCGTCGATGTTGATGCCCGAGAGCATGCCGTCGCGGCCGATGTCGGTGTAGATGATCGATTCGACGCCGTAGTCCTCGAACTTCTTGCCCAGGTCGGCCACCTCGTGGCCCGTGAGCTTGCTCCAGCCGTCGGTGGCGACCTTGCCGTCCTTGGCGTCCAGGCCCACGATGATGTGGCCGCCGAAGGCGCTGCAGGCGTCCTTCAGGAAGCCGGGGTTCTTGACCGCGGCGGTGCCGATGATCACGTAGCGCAGGCCGTCGTCGATGTAGCGCTCGATGGTGTCCAGGTCGCGGATGCCGCCGCCCAGCTGCACCGGGATGTCGTCGCCGACCTCCTTCAGGATCGCCTTGATCGCCGCGTGGTTCTGCGGCTTGCCGGCGAAGGCGCCATTCAGATCGACCAGGTGCAGCCGACGGGCGCCGGCCTCGACCCATTTGCGGGCCATGGCGGCGGGGTCTTCGCTGAAGATGGTGGACTGGTCCATGTCGCCCTGCTTGAGGCGAACGCAGTGGCCGTCTTTGAGATCAATGGCGGGAATGAGGAGCATGGAAGTGACGCGAGTGTGCGAAAGCCGGGCTGCCAACGGTGCGGCCCGGGCGGGAATATAAGGTCAGGGATTCCAGTGGAGGAAGTTGCGATACAGCTGCAGCCCATGGTCCGCACTCTTCTCCGGGTGGAACTGGGTGGCAAAAATGTTATCGCGTGCGATGGCCGCGGTAAAGCATGCCCCGTAATCGGCCTCGCCCACGCTGTGTCGGGCATCCGCCGGACACGCGTAGAAGCTGTGCACGAAATAGAAGTAGCTCTGGTCGGGAATGCCCGCCCACACCGCGTGCGGCTGGGCCTGGCGCACCTGGTTCCAGCCCATCTGCGGCACCTTGAAACGGCTGCCGTCGGGCTGCAGGCGGCCGGCCAGGTCGAACTTGACGACCTCGCCGGGAATGAGCCCCAGGCCGTCGGTCGGGCCTTCGTCGCTGCGCGACAGCAGCATCTGCATGCCCACGCACACGCCGAAGAGCGGCTTGCTGGCCGCGGCTTCGAGCACCGACTCGAGCAGGCCCGAGTCGCGCAGCTCGCGCATGCAGTCGGGCATGGCGCCCTGCCCCGGCAGCACCACGCGGGTGGCCTGGCGCACCACGTCCGGGTCGGAGGTGACGAACACCTCCACGCCCACCTGGTCGGCCGCATGGCGCACGGCCTGCGACACGGAGTGCAGGTTGCCCATGCCGTAGTCGACGACCGCGACGGAATTTTTTGCTACAGATTTCATAGCTGTTCGCCGGGGAGTTTCAGAGCGAACCTTTGGTCGAGGGAATGACGCCGACGGAGCGCGGATCGAGCTCCAGCGCGCCGCGCATGGCGCGCGCGAAGGCCTTGAACACCGTTTCGCACTGGTGGTGCGCGTTCACGCCCTTCAGGTTGTCGATGTGCAGCGTGACGAAGGCGTGGTTCACGAAGCCCTGGAAGAACTCGTAGGTGAGCTGGCTGTCGAAGGTGCCGATCATGCCGCTGGTGAAGGGCACATGCATCACGAGGCCCGGGCGGCCCGAGAAGTCGATGACGACGCGGCTCAGCGCCTCGTCCAGCGGCACATAGGCATGGCCGTAGCGACGGATGCCCTTCTTGTCGCCGATGGCCTTGGCCACGGCCTGGCCGAGCGTGATGCCCACGTCTTCCACGGTGTGGTGGCCGTCGATGTGCAGGTCGCCCTCGCAGTCGATGTCCAGGTCGATCAGCCCGTGGCGGGCGATCTGGTCGAGCATGTGATCGAAAAAGCCGATGCCCGTGGAGAGCTTGGCCTTGCCGGTGCCGTCGAGGTTGACGCTGACCGTGATCTTCGTTTCGGCGGTGTGGCGGGTGACCGTCGCGATGCGATCGGTGCTGCCCGGGGTCGTGGGGGTGGTCATAGTGAGGCTTCGAGCGCCGCCAGCATCTGCGTGTTCTCGTCGGCCGTTCCGACGGTGAGGCGCAGGCAGTTGGCGAGCAGTTCATGCATTTTAGAAACGTTCTTCACCAGCACCCCGCGGGCCTTCATGCCCTCGAAGGTACGGGTGGCATCGGGCACGCGCAGCAGGATCATGTTGGCGTCGCTGGGCCAGGTCTTCACACCCGGCAGCCGGGCCAGCGCGGCCATGAGCTGGTCGCGCCCTTCGCGGATCTGGCGCGCCTGGGCCTCGAACACGGCGGCGTGCTCCAGCGCGAACAGCGCGGCCTCGCAGTTGAGCACGCTGATGTTGTAGGGCGGGCGCACCTTGTCGATCTCGGCGACCAGCGCGGCGGGGCCCATGAGGTAGCCCAGGCGGATGCCGGCCAGGCCGAACTTGCTCAGGGTGCGCATCAGCAGCACGTGGCGGTGGTTCGCGAGCCGGTCGATGTAGCTGCGCGCGGCGAAGGGCTGGTAGGCCTCGTCGATCACCACCAGGCCGCCCTGCGCGCCCTGGGCCTGCACGATCTTCTCGATGACGGCGTCGTCCCAGAGGTTGGCGGTCGGGTTGTTCGGGTAAGCGAGGTAGACGATGGCGGGCTTCTCGCGCGCGATGGCGGCCAGCATGGCGGCCTCGTCGAGCTCGAAATCGGCCGTGAGCGGCACGCCGACGAAGCGCAGGCCCTGCAGCTGGGCGCTCATCGCGTACATGACGAAACCGGGCACGGGCGCGAGCACGGCGGCGCCGGGCTGGTCGCAGGCGATGCCCAGCAGTGAGATCAGTTCGTCCGAGCCGTTGCCCAGCATCAGCCCGAAGCCTTCGGGCAGGCCCGCATGGACGGCCAGCGCGCGCTGCAGGTCGGCGCCGCGGTCGCCGGGGTAGCGGTTGAGCGCCAGCGCGCCCAGGCGCGCGCCCAGTTCGGCCTGCAGCGCGGGCGGCAGGCCGTAGGGGTTCTCCATCGCGTCGAGCTTGAGGAAGCCGCGCGCGTCCTGCACCGCGTAGGCGTGCATGGCGCGCACATCGGCGCGGATGCGGTCGAGCGGCAGGCGGTTGTCGGAGGCGGAAGAATCGGAAACGGTCATCGGGTGCAGCGGTAGCTGTTGCGGAGGGCGCCGGCCATGACCAGTTGCACGGGCATGTCGGCTTCGTAGCTGTCGGCGTTGCGGCTCAGCTCGGTCTGGTAGAGCGAACGGGCCATCGAGGGTTCGAGGCGGCGGCCCTCGATGCAGAACGGCGGCACCTGGCCGTTGCGCTGCGACGACTCGACGCCCTCGCGCAGGCCTTCGAGCACGCCGACGAGGTAGTAGCTGGCGTAGGCCTTGCCGTCCTTCTCGCTGGCTTCGAGCGTACGCAGCTCGCGGATGCTCATGGCCTGCGCGCCGGCGCCGATCGCACCGGCCGCCAGGGCGAGCAGCAGCGCCGGCAGGCGCGGCAACAGCAGGACGGCGGCGCGTTGCATGGCCTCGCTGGCTTACTTGCGGTAGCGCGGCGGCGGCGCGTACGCGCCGTCGGCCGGGAAGGCGCTGGGCTGCGACGGCGAGGCGTCGCGGCGGGTGCGGCGCGGGGCGCTCGGCTCTTCGAGCTCGAACAGCGCGGCGCCGATCACGCCGATGTTGCGCACGTCGCCGGCCTCGGTGTTCGCAGCGTAGGCGCGGCCCGGCGTGGCAAAACGGAAGGCGGCCACTTCGCTCTGGCTCTTGCGGAAGCCCTCGATGTTGAGCGTCTGCTGCGGGCGCAGCACGTAGCCGCCGTTGCGCAGGCTGCCGGGCTTGCCGTTGAGCACGTCCAGGCCGTCGACGGTGGCGATCACCTCGTAGCTGCGATCGCTGAGGTTGCGAAAGCGCAGCGTGTAGCGCGCACCTTCGACGCCGGCGAGGCGGAACATGTCATTGCCGCTTCGACGCGCGCGCTGCAGCGGCAGCGGGCGGTCGTTCTCGTCGAGCACCGACCATTCGATGTCGCCCTGGGCCAGCTGCAGGTTCAGCCGGCGCTCGGGGTTGCTGCCCGCATCGCGGCGCACGCTGGCCGCGTCGTTGTAGCCGATCGAGGCCACGTCGTCGGGCTGGTCGGACAGGCGCTTGGCGGCCACCGTGCGGGTCTTCGACTCGATGCCCTCGCCCCATTGCGTGCCGAGCTGGGCCGGCGCGGGTGCAGGCTTTGCAGCACTGGACGTGGCCGCCATCGCCGTCGTCTCGGCGCGGTTTTGCGGCATCTGGGTGCAGGCGGCCAGCAAGGCGGCACCGGCAACGAGGCCGGTGGCGAAGCGGAAAAATCGCGAGCGATAGAGGCGTTGAATCATCTGGCGTGCTCCTCCCTGAAGCGGGGTTGTTGGAGCCTCAGATCTTACGCAGGCGCATGCGCGCGGCTTCGGCGTGCGCCTGCAGGCCCTCGCCTTCGGCCAGCGTGACCGCGATCGGGCCCAGCACCTGCGCGCCGGCCTCGCTCACCTCGATGAGGCTGGAGCGCTTCTGGAAGTCGTACACGCCCAGCGGGCTCGAGAAGCGCGCGGTGCCGCTGGTCGGCAGCACGTGGTTCGGGCCGGCGCAGTAGTCGCCCAGGCTCTCGCTGGTGAAGTTGCCCAGGAAGATCGCACCGGCGTGGCGCAGCAGCGGCTCCCAGCGGTGCGGTTCGCTGCTGCTCACCTCGAGGTGTTCGGGGGCGATGCGGTTGCTGATCTCGCAAGCCTCTTCCATGCTCTTCGTGTGGATCAGCGCGCCGCGGCCGTTGAGCGAGGCGGCGATGATCTCGGCGCGCGGCATGGTCGGCAGCAGGCGGTCGATCTCGGCCTGCACGCGATCGATGTAGGCGGCGTCGGGGCACAGCAGGATGCTCTGGGCCAACTCGTCGTGCTCGGCCTGGCTGAACAGGTCCATGGCCACCCAGTCGGGCGGCGTGGAGCCGTCGGCCAGCACCAGGATCTCGCTCGGGCCCGCGATCATGTCGATGCCCACGGTGCCGAACACGCGGCGCTTGGCGGCGGCCACGTAGGCGTTGCCGGGGCCGGTGATCTTGTCGCAGGCCGGGATGGTGGCCGTGCCGTAGGCCAGCGCGGCCACGGCCTGCGCACCGCCGACGGTGAAGCCGCGCGTCACGCCGGCCACGTAGGCGGCGGCGAGCACGAGCTGGTTCTTCTCGCCCTTCGGCGTGGGCACGACCATGATGATCTCGCCCACGCCCGCGACGTGCGCGGGAATGGCGTTCATCAGCACGCTCGACGGGTACGCAGCCTTGCCGCCCGGCACGTAGATGCCGACGCGGTCCAGCGGCGTGACCTTCTGTCCGAGCAGCGTGCCGTCGGCGTCGCGGTAGCTCCAGCTTTCGCCCGAGGCCTTCTTCTGCGCCTCGTGGTAGCAGCGCACGCGGCGCGCGGCGGCTTCGAGCGCGTCGCGCTGCGCGGCGGGCAGCGCCTCGAAGGCGGCCTTCAGTTCAGCCTGCGTCAGCTCCAGCTCGGGCAGCGTCTTCGCATCGAGCTTGTCGAAGCGGTTCGTGTATTCCAGCACCGCCTCGTCGCCGCGCTTTTGCACGTCGGCCAGGATGTCGGCCACCACCTTCTCGATCGCCGCGTCCGCGTCCGCGGACCAATGCAGCCGCGCCTTGAATTCAGCGTCGAAGCTGGCTGAGTTCGTGGACAGTCGGGCGGGGGCTGCTTGCAGAGTCATGGGTTTGAGGTTCAGGCGGAGGGAATGGCGGACGCGAAGGCGTCGATGATGCGGCGGATGGGTTCGCGCTTGAGCTTGAGCGCGGCCTGGTTGACGACCAGCCGGGCGCTGATGTCCATGATGCGCTCCACCTCGACGAGGTGGTTGGCCTTGAGTGTGTTGCCGGTCGAGACCAGGTCGACGATGGCGTCGGCCAGGCCCGTGAGCGGCGCCAGCTCCATGCTGCCGTAGAGCTTGATCAGGTCGACGTGCACGCCCTTGCTGGCGAAGAAGTCGCGCGCCAGGCCCACGTACTTGGTGGCCACGCGCAGGCGCGAGCCCTGCTTCACGGCCGAGGCGTAGTCGTAGTCGGCGCGCACGGCCACGCTGAGGCGGCAGGCGGCAATGCGCAGGTCCAGCGGCTGGTACAGGCCCTGGTTGCCGTGCTCGAGCAGCACGTCCAGGCCGGTCACGCCCAGGTCGGCGCCGCCGTACTGCACGTAAGTGGGCACGTCGGAAGCACGCACCAGCACCACGCGCACGTCGGGGCGGGTGGTGTCGAGGATGAGCTTGCGCGATTTCTCGGGGTCTTCGGTGACCTCGATGCCGGCGGCGGCCAGCAGGGGCATCGTCTCTTCGAAGATGCGGCCTTTGGAAAGAGCCAGGGTGATCATGCGGCGGCTCCGGTCACGCGTTCAATGTCGGCGCCCAGGCCGCGCAGTTTCGATTCCATGCGGTCATAGCCCCGGTCGAGGTGGTAAATGCGGTCGACCAGCGTCTCGCCCTCGGCCACGAGGCCGGCGATGACGAGGCTGGCGGAGGCGCGCAGGTCGGTGGCCATCACGGTGGCACCCGAGAGCTGTTGCACGCCCTCGACCATCGCGACCTTGCCTTCGACGTGGATGCGCGCGCCCAGGCGCACCATCTCGTTCACGTGCATGAAGCGGTTCTCGAAGATGGTCTCGGTGACCATGGAGGCGCCGCGCGCGATCACGTTCAGGGCCATGAACTGGGCCTGCATGTCGGTGGGGAAGCCGGGATATTCGGTGGTGCTGAAGCTCTGCGCCTTCAGGTGGTCGTACGCGGGGCCCTGCGAGCCGATGCGGATGCCGTCGGGCTCGGTCACGACGGTGCAGCCGGCGTCGCGCAGCTTGTCGATCACGGCGTCGAGGTGGTCGCCGCGCGCATGGCGCAGGAAGGCCTCGCCGCCCGTGGCCGCCACGGCGCACAGGAAGGTGCCGGCCTCGATGCGGTCGGCCACCACGGCGTGCTCGCAGCCGTGCAGCTTCTCGACGCCCTGGATGCGGATGTGGCTGGTGCCGTGGCCTTCGATCTTCGCGCCCATGCGGATCAGCATCTCGGCCAAGTCGACGATCTCGGGCTCCTGCGCGGCGTTCTCGAGCAGCGTCTCGCCCTCGGCCAGCGCGGCGGCCATGAGGAAGTTCTCGGTGCCGGTGACGGTGACCATGTCGGTCAGGATGCGCGCGCCCTTCAGCCGCGTGCGCCCTTCGGGCAGGCGCGCGACCATGTAGCCGTGCTCGACCACGATCTCGGCGCCCATCGCCTGCAGGCCCTTGATGTGCTGGTCGACCGGCCGCGAGCCGATGGCGCAGCCGCCCGGCAGCGACACCTTGGCGTGGCCGAAGCGCGCCAGCAGCGGGCCCAGTGCCAGCACCGAGGCGCGCATGGTCTTCACCAGTTCGTAGGGGGCCTCGGGGTTGCCGAGCTCGCCGGCGTTCAGGCGAACGGTGCCGTTGTCGTCGGCCTCGGCCGTCACGCCCATGTTGCGCACCAGCTTGAGCATGGTCGACACGTCCTGCAGGCGCGGCACGTTGTGCAGCACCACGGGCTGGTCGGTCAGCAGCGCTGCGCACAGCTCGGGCAGCGCGGCGTTCTTGGCGCCGGAAATGAGCACTTCGCCGCGAAGCTCACGCCCGCCGCGAATCAGAAGTTTGTCCATGAAGGATCCAGCGAAATCAGGAGGCCCGCAGGGGCCGGAAAGTCATTTGTCCACGGCGGCCCATTCGGCCGGCGTGTAGGTCTTCATCGAGAGCGCATGCACCTCGTCGGTGTGCATTTTCGCACCGAGGGTGGCGTAGACCCGCTGGTGGCGCTGGATGGCGCGCTTGCCCTCGAATTCGGCCGAGACGATGGTCGCGTACCAATGTCGGCCGTCGCCCTCGAGCGTGATGTGCTCGCACGGCAGATGGGCAGCGATGATGGCTTGGAGTTCGTCAGCGGTCATGGGGTCTTGCAAGGCGGGTTCAGCCGCGGATTTTGTAGCCGATGCGCAGGAGGTGAACGGCAATCGCGCTCACCACCAGCCAGGCGGAACCGACGATGCCGAAGCTCAGCCAGGGCGAAGCGTCGCTCACCCCGAAGAAGCCGTAGCGGAAGCCGTCGATCATGTAGAAGAAGGGGTTCAGGTGGCTCACGCTCTGCCAGAACGGCGGCAGCGAGCCGATCGAATAGAACACGCCCGACAGGAAGGTCATGGGCATGATCAGGAAGTTCTGGAACACGGCCATCTGGTCGAACTTCTCGGCCCAGAGCCCGGCGATGAGGCCCAGCGTGCCCAGCATGGCCGAGCCCAGCAGCGCGAACACCAGGATCCACACCGGCGCCACGAAGCTCGGCACGGCGAAGAAGAGGGTCACGGCGAACACGCCCACGCCCACCGCCAGCCCGCGGATCACCGAGGAGCCCACGTAGGCGAAGAACCAGCCCCAGTGCGACAGCGGCGTGAGCAGCACGAACACGAGGTTGCCCATGATCTTGCTCTGGATGATCGAGGACGAGCTGTTCGCGAACGCGTTCTGCAGCACGCTCATCATCACGAGGCCGGGGATCAGGAAGGCGGTGTAGCCCACGGAGCCGTAGACCGTCACGCGGCCTTCGAGCACGTGGCCGAACACCATGAGGTACAGCAGCGCGGTGAGCACCGGCGCGCCGACGGTCTGGAAGCCGACCTTCCAGAAGCGCAGCGTTTCCTTGTACAGAAGCGCGCGCCAGCCCGTGACGGCCATCATCGCGACACCTCCAGCGGCGTCTGCTCGCCCGCCATCAGGTCGATGAACACGTCTTCCAGGTCGGCCTTGCGCATTTCCACGTCTTCCACCGCGACGCCGGCTTCGCGGATCGCGGCCAGCAGTTGTTCGACTTCATGCGCGTTCTGCGCCGGCAGCTGCACGATGCGCCCGGTGATGCGCGCGTGCTGGGCGATGGCCCAGGGCAGCATGGCATCGGTCTTGAAGCGCAGCACGTTGCTTGCGGCCGACTTCAGCAGCTCGCTGGTGCGGTCCAGGGCGATCACCTTGCCGAGCTTGAGCATCGCGATGCGGCTGCACAGTGCCTCGGCCTCCTCGAGGTAATGGGTGGTCAGCAGCACGGTGCTGCCCTGCTTGTTGAGCTTGGCGACGAACTGCCAGAGCGTCTGGCGCAATTCGACGTCGACACCGGCCGTAGGCTCGTCGAGCACGATGACCGGTGGCTTGTGCACCAGCGCCTGTGCCACCAGCACGCGGCGCTTCATGCCGCCCGAGAGCTGGCGCATGTTGGACGTGGCCTTGTCGGCCAGGCCTAGGCTCTGCAGCAGCTCGTCGATCCAGGCTTCGTTGTTCTTGATGCCGAAGTAGCCCGACTGGATGCGCAGCGACTCGCGCACGTTGAAGAAGGGGTCGAACACCAGCTCCTGCGGCACGATGCCGAGCTGGCGCCGGGCCTCGGCGTAGTCGCGCTGCACGTCGAAGCCGTGCACGCTGATCGCCCCCGCCGTGGGCCGCGACAGGCCCGCCAGCATGCTGATGAGGGTGGTCTTGCCCGCGCCGTTGGGGCCGAGCAGGCCGAAGAACTCGCCCGGCTCGATCTGGAAGGAAACCTCGTCGACCGCACGCAGCCCCTGCTTGCCTTGGGCGCGTTGCTGACGGGAGGGAGGGTAGGTCTTGGAGACCGACTGGAATGAGATCGCGGGCATGGGAGCCCGCGATTTTACGGGCGATGGGTTTTTCGGCGCTGCTCAGGGGTGAACGCGGGGAGCCGGCCGCGCTAGGCATCGGCCCGGAGTTCACCCACAATCCCGCCGGTGCCGATTCTGCGCACCACAACCGCCCATCGCGAGGAACGCCAATGAAGTGTTTGACCCGCAGCCCCTTCCCAACCGTTGCCGCCCTGCTCCTGGCGATGGTGCTGACCGCTTGTGGGGGAGGAGGTGGAGGTGGTGGCGGCGGAGGTGGCGGCATCGCCCTTGTCGGCGGCGGCGCAGGCGCTGGCGCAGGGGGCGGCACCGCCCAACCTTGCACTTCATCTGCCGGTTCGGCCCAGCTGCCAGCCCGCGATGCACTCATTGCACGCGCCAAGTGCCTGGAGCTGGACACGCCCTACGTGCCACCACCCGGCGATGTGCTGGAGCACAACACGTCCGGCTATGCCAAGGCCATGTGCTCGGCGGTCTTCATCACCGGACTCGATCCTGCGGTCGCCGCCGAAACCATCGGGTACTTCACGGGGCCGTACGAACAGCGCAAGAAAGTGGGCGCGCCGGTGGTCGACCGCACCAAGAAGGAGGTCCGGATCACGATGCCCAACGGCGGCCCGACGCTGGTGGCCCGTCACTTCGGTTCGCAGGGCTGCATCACGCTGCCGCCCGGCAAGGACGACGTTCTCTTCACACCCGTCAATGTCAAGAGCGCGCTGGCCGACCCCACGACCGTGCCCTGGCCCATGGGGGATGTGCTGCCGAACGACCCGCCGCCCGCCGACGTCGACATGGCCAAGGTGAACCAGGCCCTCGGCGCCGCCTTCGAAACCACGGAGGCCTACACCGCCGCCTTCGTGGTCACGCACAAGGGGCGACTCATCGGCGAGCGCTACATGAGCGGCATCAGCGCGACAACGCCGCTCGAATCATGGTCGATGGGCAAAAGCGTCGTGGCCACGATGATGGGCGTGCTGATCAAGCAGGGCGTGTACAAGCTCGACCAGCCCGCGCCGATTCCCGAATGGCAAGGTGCCGGCGACGGCCGCCAGCAGATCCGCATTGCCGACATCCTGCGCATGTCCAGCGGGCTGCGCATCAAGGCCCCGGACGATCCGGACTTCGACCCCAACGGCACCTACCCCGATCACATCTACTACTACACGGGCCGGATCAACGCATTCAACTACGCCGCGACCCGCCCGCAGCAATGGCCGCCCAACACGGTCGGCCGCTACCGCAACACCGATCCGGTGCTTGCCAACTACCTGGTCCGCCTTGGAGTCGAGAAGCGCGGCGAGGAGTACCTCTCGTTCCCGCAACGCGCCATCTTCGACAAGATCGGCATCCGCTCCATGGTGATCGAGACCGATCCCTACGGCAACTTCCTCACGCAAGGCTACGACTTCATGTCGGCCCGCGATTGGGCCCGGCTGGCCAATCTCTACCTGCAGGACGGGGTGTGGAACGGGGAGCGCATTCTTCCCGAGGGATTCGTCAATTTCGTGAGCACGGCCGCACCAGCCTGGGCCGCAGACCAGCGCCCCATCTACGGGGGATTCTTCTGGATCAATGGAACGGGGGCACTGGCGGCGCCGACGACGGCCTATTACATGCTCGGCGCAGGGGGCCAGTTCGTGCTCGTGATTCCGTCGCACGATCTTGTGGTCGTGCGCATCGGCCACTCCAAGGGAGAGCGATTCGCGACCTCGACCCTGAACAAGGCGCTCTCGCTGCTGACCGCAGCGGTGCCACGCACGCGCTAGGGCGTCAGGGCGCGGCGGGCAGAAGGCCCGCGATGCCGTACAGCGCGGCCAGCTCGCGCAGGCGCGGCGACAGGCCCTTGACCGAGAACCCCCGGCCCAGCGCGCTGGATTCGCGCCGGCACTCGAGCAGCACCGCCAGCGCGGAGGAATCGAACTGGGCCAGCGCCGTGGCGTCGACCACGGTGGACGACGAATCGGTCTGGCCCTTGAGCCCTTGCTGCAGCATGCGCATGCAGGCAGGAGCCTCGTCGTGGGTGAGTCGGGAGGGGAGGACCAGCATGGCGTGTGCCCGTCAGCCCTTGCCGTTGCCCTTGTTGCGCGCGGCCAGCGCGGCAATCAGGCCATCGATGCCGCTCTTGTTGATTTCCTGCGCGAACTGGGTGCGGTAGGTATCGACCAGCCACACGCCAAGCACATTCAGGTTGTAGACCTTCCAGCCGGCGCCCTGTCCCGGGGTCTTTTCGAGGCGGTAGTCCAGCTGCACCGGGTCGCCGCGGCCCTTGACCTCGGTGCGCACGAGCACGTCGGTGTCGGTGGGGGCGCCGCGGAACGGGCGGATGGTGACGGTCTGGTCGCTCACCTGGTCGAGCGCGCCGGCGTAGGTGCGCACGAGCAGGGTCTTGAACTCGTCCTGCAGGCGCTTTTGCTGCTCGGGCGTGGCCTGGCGCCAAGCCGGGCCGACGGCCGAGGCGGTCATGCGCTGGAAGTTGACGTTGGGCATGATCTTGCTGTCGACCAGCAGCATGATCTTGTTGATGTCACCGGCCTTGATCGACGAATCGGCCTTGATGGTCTCGAGCACGTCGGTCGACAGGCGCTTGACGAGCGCGTCGGGGGCTTCATCGGCCGCGAATGCGCTCTGATGCACGAAAGCGGTGGCGGCGCCGAACAGCAGCGCGCCGGCCAATGCCAGGCGGCCCAGGTCGCGTCGTTGCAGCAAGATCTTGTTGTTCATGGTGAGTCCCTCAGGTTGAATTGTCTTCCCTGCACGGTGCAGCCAATGGCCCCGTGCTGAGACAGGAACGGTTTCGACAGGCATCAGGCCGACCGGGTTCCTGAAGCGGAGGTGAAGCCTTGCAACCGGATGCAAGCAGGACCACCCCGTCCGCCCTCTTTTGCCGTCACTTGCCGGCGTTGTCGTCGTCCGGCGGGTTGCCGTCGTAGACCTGGTTGCGGCGGCGCTGCAGGAACGCATCGCGCGTGAACGAATACTTGTCGAGCGCGGCTTCGTCGAGCAGGCGGGTGGCACCCAGGTAGCGCGAGCGGGTGTCCACGACACGCAGGCCTGCCAGCGAATTGCGCCAGGCGATGTCGTGGATATGGCCCTGCGCGTCGCCGTACATGTCGAGCGGCCGGGCGATCGTGTCGCGCAGCGTCGAGGGGCCGAGCAACGGCAGCACGACGTACGGACCGGCGCCCACGCCCCAGTAGCCCAGCGTCTGGCCGAAGTCTTCCTCGTGGCGCGGCAGGCGCGCCTCGGAGGCAACGTCGAGCAGGCCGCCCAGGCCGAAGAAGGTGTTGACGTTCAGCCGCATGAAGGTCTCGGCGCTGTTCTGCAGCTTGAGCTGGGCCACGTTGTTGGCCAGGCTCCAGATGTCACCGAGGTTGCTGAAGAAGTTGGTCACGCCCTGGCGCACCAGCGAGGGCACCACGTTCTGGTAGGCAGTGGCCACGGGCTCCAGCACGGCCTCATCGACGGTGTCGTTGAAGCGCGTCATGCCGCGGTTGTACGGCTCGAAGGGGTCGGTCGGGCTTGCGCCGGATCCGGTGGCGCATCCGGCCACGAGGGCGAAACCGACGGTGGCGATGGCCCAACGGGCGGAGCTAGCTACACTTTTAATAGCAGTCGACGAAAAAAGTCGTGTGGTCATTTCTTGTTGGCTGTTCCCGGCGCCGTATTCCCCTCGGCTGCCTTGCTGTACAGGAACTGGCTGATCAGGTTCTCCAGCACCACGGCCGATTGGGTCGCGGTGATGGTGTCGCCGGCTTGCAGGTTCTTTTCCTCGGCGCCCGCCTCGATGCCGATGTACTGCTCGCCGAGCAGGCCACTGGTCAGGATCTTGAGCGAGCTGTCCTTGGGAAAACTGTAACGGTTTTGCAGCGCCAGCGTCACATCGGCCTGAAAGGCCTTGTCGTTGAACGCGATGGATTCCACACGACCGACCACCACACCAGCGCTCTTGACCGCGGTCTGGGGCTTGAGCCCGCCGATGTTGTCGAAACGCGCGGTGACCGTGTAGGTCTTCTGGAAGTTCAGGCTCAGCAGGTTGGCCGACTGCAGCGCCAGGAACAGCAATGCGGCGCCGCCGATCAGCACGAACAGGCCGACCCAGATGTCGTTGGTGGAACGTTGCATGGTTTGCACTCTCTGTCTAGAACGATGGAGCCGAGGCCCCTTTAGATACTGAACATCATGGCGGTGAGCAAGAAATCGAGCCCCAAGACCGCCAGCGACGCCATCACAACGGTGCGCGTGGTGGCGCGCGACACGCCCTCGGGCGTCGGCTGGGCCTCGAAGCCCTGCAGCAACGCGACGAAGGTCACGGTGAAACCGAACACGATGCTCTTGATGACGCCGTTGCCGACGTCGCGCCAGACATCGACGCCGCCTTGCATCTGGCCCCAGAACGCGCCCGGGTCGACGCCCAGCATGAGCACGCCCACGACATAGCCGCCCATGATGCCGACCGCGCTGAACACGGCCGCCAGCAGCGGCATGGTGATGACGCCGGCCCAGAAGCGCGGCGCGAGGATGCGCTGCACCGGGTCGACCGCCATCATTTCCATGGCGCTCAACTGCTCGTTGGCTTTCATGAGGCCGATCTCGGCCGTCAGCGAGGTGCCGGCCCGGCCGGTGAACAGCAGGGCCGCCACCACGGGACCGAGTTCGCGCACGAGGCTCAGCGCCACCAGCAGGCCGAGCGCTTCGGACGAGCCGTAGCGCTGCAGCGCGTAATACATCTGCAGCCCGAGCACGAAGCCCACGAACAGGCCCGACACGCCAATGATGGCGAGCGAGTAGTTGCCCAGGAAATGGATCTGGTCGCGCACCAGCCCGAAGCGGCGCATGATCTGCGCGCCCGGGCCGAGCAGGCGCAGGAACAGCTTGGCCGCATGGCCCATGTCGGCCAGTTGGCTGCGCACGGCAAAGCCGACGTCGGCGGGCTTCCACCAGGTCATGAGCGCCCCCCTTCCCGGTTCCCGAAATCGTCTTCGATACTGACGCCCGGATAGTGGAAGTGCACCGGCCCGTCAGGCAGTGCATTGACGAACTGATGCACCAGCGGATCGGCGCTTTCGCGCACCTCGTCGGGCCGCCCCTGCGCGGCGATGCCGCCATTGGCCAGGATGATCACGTGGTCCGCGATGCGGAAGGTTTCCTCGAGGTCGTGCGACACGATGATGCTGGTGAGGCCGAGCGCATCGTTGAGCTGGCGGATCAGCCGCGCGGCCGTGCCCAGCGAGATCGGGTCGAGCCCCGCGAAGGGTTCGTCGTACATCACGAGGTCGGGGTCGAGTGCGATCGCGCGCGCCAGCGCCACGCGCCGCGCCATGCCGCCCGACACCTCGCTGGGCATCAGGTCGCGCGCGCCGCGCAGGCCGACGGCATCCAGCTTCATGAGCACGATGTCGCGCACCAGCGCTTCCGACAGCTGCGTGTGCTCGCGCAACGGAAAGGCCACGTTGTCGAACACACTGATGTCGGTGAACAGCGCACCGAACTGGAACAGCATGCCCATGCGGCGCCGCGCCGCATACAGCGTCGCGACATCGAAGTGGCCGACATCCTTCCCGTCGAACAGCACTTCGCCGCGTTGGGCGCGTTGCTGGCCGCCGATCAGGCGCAGCACGGTGGTCTTGCCGCCACCCGATGCCCCCATCAACGCCGTCACCTTGCCGCGCGGCACGGAAAACGACACGCCGTCGAGGATCGCGCGCGCGCCGTAGCCGAACGTGACATCGCGGAATTCGACGAAGGAGGAAGACGTGGGTGTGGCTGGGTCCATCTCAATAAAAAAGCCGGGCGCCTTCTCAGGCATCCCGGCATGCGGTTTCCGCGGATGATAACGGGGCCGCGAACGGCGCCGCTTCAAATGAAACAAAAATCAGCGCGGTAAGTCGCTGAATCCCATCAAAAATTCGTCGACCGAACGCGCCGCTTGACGGCCCTCGCGAATTGCCCACACCACCAGCGATTGGCCGCGGCGAATGTCACCTGCGGCGAACACCTTGGGCACATTGGTGGCATAGCCGCCGATGAAGTCGACCGTGGCGCGCGCGTTGCCGCGGGCGTCCTTCTCGACACCGAAGGCGTCGAGCACGGTGGCCACGGGGCTGATGAAGCCCATCGCCAGCAGCACCAGGTCGGCCTTGAGGATCTGCTCGCTGCCGGGCACTTCCTGCATCTTGCCGTCTTTCCACTCGACGCGAACGGTCTTCAGGCCGGTGACCTTGCCCTTCTCGCCGATGAATTCCTTGGTCGAGATGGCGAACTCGCGCTCGCAGCCTTCCTCGTGGCTGGAGCTGGTGCGCAGCTTGATCGGCCAGTAGGGCCAGGTCAGCGGACGGTTCTCTTCTTCCGGCGGCTGCGGCATCAGTTCGAACTGCGTGACGCTCACGGCGCCGTGGCGGTTGCTGGTGCCCACGCAGTCGGAGCCGGTGTCGCCGCCGCCGATCACGATGACGTGCTTGCCGTCGGCGCGCAGCTGGCCCTTGACCTTGTCGCCGGCGTTGACGCGGTTCTGCTGCGGCAGGAACTCCATCGCGAAGTGGATGCCGTCGAGGTCACGGCCCGGCACAGGCAGGTCGCGCGACTGCTCGGCACCACCGGTGAGCACCACGGCGTCGAAGTCTTTCTGCAGCTGCTCGGGCGTGACGGTTTCCTTGGCCAGGTTGGTGACCTTGGAGCCCTTGCCCAGCGGGTCTTTCGCGGCGCCGACCATCACGCCGGTGCGGAAGGTCACGCCCTCGGCCTTCATCTGCTCGACGCGGCGGTCGATGTGCGACTTCTCCATCTTGAAGTCGGGAATGCCGTAGCGCAGCAGGCCGCCGACACGGTCGTTCTTCTCGAACAGCGTGACGTCGTGGCCGGCGCGCGCCAGTTGCTGCGCGGCGGCCATGCCGGCCGGGCCGGAGCCCACCACGGCGACCTTCTTGCCGGTCTTGTGCTTGGCGACGCGCGGCGCCACCCAGCCTTCGTCCCAGGCGCGGTCGATGATCGCGTGTTCCAGCGACTTGATGCCGACCGCGTCGTCGTTCACGTTGAGCACGCAGGCCGCCTCGCAGGGCGCCGGGCAGATGCGGCCGGTGAACTCGGGGAAGTTGTTGGTCGAGTCGAGCACCGCGAAGGCGTTCTGCCAATCGTCGCGGTACACGAGGTCGTTGAAGTCCGGAATGATGTTGTTGACCGGGCAGCCGCTGTTGCAGAACGGCGTGCCGCAGTCCATGCAACGTGCGCCCTGCACCTTGGCCTGGTCGGTGTTCAGGCCGACGACGAATTCCTTGTAGTGCTTGACGCGCTCTTCGACAGGCTTGTAGCCCTCTTCGATGCGCTCATGCTCCATGAAGCCGGTGATCTTTCCCATCGTGCTTTCCTCTGTTCTTCGTATCTATGGCGCGCTCAGACGGCGGCCGTGGCAGGCGCGGCCAGTGCGTGCGGCTCGAGCCCCACATGGGCGTTGTTGCCGCTGCTGGCCAGCTCGACCTGGCGGTCATGCAATTCGGCCAGGGCGCGCTTGTACTCGTTCGGGAACACCTTGACGAACTTGGTGCGCGACTCGGCCCAGTTGTCGAGCAGCTCGCGCGCGCGCTTGCTGCCCGTCCAGCGGTGGTGCTCTTCGAGCAGCTTCTTGAGCTGCGCTTCGTCGGTCTCGCCGCCATGCCAGATCTTGCGATGCACGCTGGCGGTCTGCTCGGCCGAGGTGAGCACCTTGTCGAGCGACACCATCGAGAGGTTGCAGCGCGAGGCGAACTGGCCGTCTTCGTCGTAGACGAACGCGACGCCGCCGCTCATGCCGGCCGCGAAGTTGCGGCCCGTCTTGCCGAGCACGGCCACCGTGCCGCCGGTCATGTATTCGCAACCGTGGTCGCCGGTGCCTTCGATGACCGCCGTGGCGCCCGACAGGCGCACCGCGAAGCGCTCGCCGGCCACGCCGCACAGGTAGGCCTCGCCGGTGGTCGCGCCGTACAGCGCGGTGTTGCCGACGATGGTGTTGCGCGCGGCTTCACCGCGGAAGTCCAGGCTGGGGCGCACCACCACGCGGCCGCCCGAGAGGCCCTTGCCGGTGTAGTCGTTGGCGTCGCCGATCAGGTACAGCGTGATGCCGCGTGCCAGGAAGGCGCCGAACGACTGGCCGCCCGTGCCTTCGAGCTGGATGCGGATCGAGTCGTCAGGCAGGCCCTGCGGGTGCACCTTGGTCAGCGCGCCCGAGAGCATCGCGCCCACCGAACGGTTGACGTTGCGCGCCACCTCGATGAACTGCACCTTCTCGCCCTTGTCGATGGCGGGACGCGACTTCTCGATGAGCTTCACGTCCAGCGCGCGCTCGAGGCCGTGGTCCTGGTTCTCGACATGGAAGCGCGGCACGTCGGCCGGCACGATCGGCAGCGCGAACAGGCGGCTGAAATCCAGGCCCGAAGCCTTCCAGTGTTCGATGCCCTTGCGCATGTCGAGCAGGTCGGCGCGGCCGATCAGGTCGTCGAACTTGCGGATGCCCAGCTGGGCCATGATCTGGCGCACTTCTTCCGCGACGAAGAAGAAGTAGTTGACGACGTGCTCAGGCTTGCCCGAGAACTTCTTGCGCAGCACCGGGTCTTGCGTGGCCACGCCCACCGGGCAGGTGTTCAGGTGGCACTTGCGCATCATGATGCAGCCCTCGACCACCAGCGGCGCGGTGGCGAAGCCGAACTCGTCCGCGCCCAGCAGCGCGCCGATGGCGACGTCGCGGCCGGTCTTCATCTGGCCGTCGGCCTGCACGCGGATGCGGCTGCGCAGGCGGTTGAGCACCAGCGTCTGCTGCGTCTCGGCCAGGCCGATTTCCCACGGGCTGCCCGCATGCTTGATCGACGACCAGGGCGAGGCGCCCGTGCCGCCGTCATGGCCGGCGATCACGACGTGGTCGCTCTTGCACTTGGCCACGCCCGCGGCGATGGTGCCGACGCCGATTTCGCTCACCAGCTTCACGCTGATGCTCGCGTGCGGCGCGGTGTTCTTCAGGTCGTGGATGAGCTGTGCGAGGTCTTCGATCGAGTAGATGTCGTGGTGCGGCGGCGGCGAGATGAGGCCCACACCCGGCACGGCATAGCGCTGCTTGCCGATGTACTCGGTGACCTTGCCGCCGGGCAGCTGACCGCCCTCGCCCGGCTTGGCACCTTGCGCCATCTTGATCTGGATCTGGTCGGCCGAGTGCAGGTACTCGGCGGTGACACCGAAGCGGCCCGACGCGACCTGCTTGATGCGCGAACGCAGCGAGTCGCCATCGTTCAGCGGCAGGTCGACCTCGACGTTGGCCGCGCCGATCACGCTCTTGAGCGTGTCGCCCTGCTTGATCGGGATGCCCTTCAGCTCATTGCGGTAGCGCGCCGGGTCTTCGCCGCCTTCGCCCGTGTTGCTCTTGCCGCCGATGCGGTTCATGGCAATGGCGAGCGTGGCGTGCGCCTCGGTGCTGATCGAGCCGAGCGACATCGCGCCGGTGGCGAAACGCTTGACGATTTCGGCAGCCGCCTCGACTTCGTCGACCGGAATGGCCTTGGCCGGATCGATCTTGAACTCGAACAGGCCGCGCAGCGTGAGGTGGCGGCGGTTCTGGTCGTTGATGAGCTGCGCGTATTCCTTGTACGTGTTCCAGTTGTTGGAGCGCGTGCTGTGCTGCAGCTTGGCGATGGCGTCGGGCGTCCACATGTGCTCTTCGCCGCGGGTGCGCCAGGCGTATTCGCCGCCGGCGTCCAGCATGTGGGCGAGCACGGGGTCGTCGCCGAAGGCGGCCTTGTGCATGCGGATGGCTTCTTCGGCGATCTCGAAGACGCCGATGCCTTCCACGCGGCTGGCGGTGCCGGTGAAGTACTTGTTCACCGTCTCGGTGTTCAGGCCGATGGCTTCGAACAGCTGGGCGCCGCAGTAGCTCATGTAGGTGCTGACACCCATCTTCGACATGATCTTCGACAGGCCCTTGCCGATGGCCTTGACGTAGTTGTAGACCGCCTTGTCGGCGCTCAGGTCGCCCGGCAGGTCGGCGTGCATGGCCGCCAGCGTTTCCATCGCGAGGTACGGGTGCACGGCTTCGGCGCCGTAGCCGGCGAGCACGCCGAAGTGATGCACTTCGCGCGCCGAACCGGTCTCGACCACGAGGCCGGCGGTGGTGCGCAAACCTTCGCGCACGAGGTACTGGTGCACGGCCGAGAGGGCCAGCACCGCAGGGATCGCGACTTGCGTCGGGCCCACGCCGCGGTCGCTCACGATCAGGATGTTGTGGCCGCCCTTGATGGCGTCGACCGCTTCGGCACACAGCGAAGCCAGCTTGGCTTCGACGCCTTCATCACCCCAGCCCAGCGGGTAGGTGATGTCGAGCACGTAGCTCTTGAACTTGCCCTGCGTGTAGGTGCCGATGTCGCGCAGCTTCGCCATGTCGGCGAAGTCGAGAATGGGCTGGCTCACTTCGAGCCGCATTGGCGGATTGACTTGGTTGATGTCCAGCAGGTTCGGCTTGGGGCCGATGAAGGACACCAGCGACATCACGATCGCTTCGCGGATCGGGTCGATCGGCGGGTTCGTGACCTGCGCGAACAGCTGCTTGAAGTAGTTGTACAGCGGCTTGTTCTTGCTGGAGAGCACGGCCAGCGGGCTGTCGTTGCCCATGGAGCCGATGCCTTCTTCGCCGGCCTGCGCCATCGGGCTCATCAGGAACTTGATGTCTTCCTGGGTGTAGCCGAAGGCCTGCTGGCGGTCGAGCAGCGCCACCTGGCTCACCGGGATCGCGGCCGGTTCGGCCTTGACGCTGTCGAGCTTGATGCGCAGGTTCTCGATCCACTGCTTGTAGGGCTTGCTGTTGGCGAGGGTGGCCTTGACCTCCTCGTCGTCGATCATGCGGCCCTGCTCCAGGTCGATGAGGAACATCTTGCCGGGCTGCAGGCGCCACTTGCGCACGATCTTCTGCTCGGGCACGGGCAGCACGCCCGACTCGGAGGCCATGATGACCAGGTCGTCGTCGGTCACGCAGTAGCGCGAGGGGCGCAGGCCGTTGCGGTCGAGCGTGGCGCCGATCTGGCGACCGTCGGTGAACACGATGGAGGCCGGGCCGTCCCACGGCTCGAGCATGGCGGCGTGGTATTCGTAGAACGCGCGGCGGCGCGTGTCCATGGTGGCGTGCTGTTCCCAGGGTTCGGGAATCATCATCATCACGGCCTGGCTGATGGGGTAGCCGGCCATCGTCAAGAGCTCGAGGCAGTTGTCGAAGGTGGCGGTGTCGGACTGGCCGGCGAAGCTGATCGGGTAGAGCTTTTGCAGGTCGGCGCCGAGCACGGGCGACGACATCACGCCTTCGCGTGCCTTCATCCAGTTGTAGTTGCCCTTGACCGTGTTGATTTCGCCGTTGTGGGCGACATAACGGTACGGGTGGGCCAGCGGCCACTCGGGGAAGGTGTTGGTCGAGAAGCGCTGGTGCACGAGGCCGAGGGCCGAGACGCAACGCTTGTCCTGCAGGTCGAGGTAGTAGGTACCGACCTGGTCGGCCAGCAGCAGGCCCTTGTAGACCACGGTGCGGCTGGACATGCTCGGAACGTAGTATTCCTTGCTGTGCTTGAGCTTCAGGCGCTGGATGTTGGCGCTGGCGGTCTTGCGGATCACGTACAGCTTGCGCTCCAGCGCGTCCTGCACGATCACGTCGTTGCCGCGGCCGATGAAGATCTGGCGCAGCAGCGGTTCCTTTTCGCGCACGGTGGGCGACATGGGCATGTCGCGGTTGACCGGCACGTCGCGCCAGCCCAGCAGCACCTGGCCTTCGGCCTTGATGGCGCGTTCCATCTCTTGTTCGCAGGCTTCGCGGGAGGCGTGTTCCTTCGGCAGGAAGATCATGCCGACGCCGTATTCGCCCGGCGGGGGCAGCGTGACGCCCTGCTTGGCCATTTCTTCGCGGTACAGCAGGTCGGGCAGCTGGATCAGGATGCCCGCGCCGTCGCCCATCAGCTTGTCGGCGCCGACGGCGCCGCGGTGGTCGAGGTTCTCGAGGATCTTCAGGCCCTGCAGCACGATGGCGTGGCTCTTCTCGCCCTTGATGTGGGCGACGAAGCCGACGCCGCAGGCGTCGTGCTCATCGGCACCGGAATACAGACCGTGTTCTTGGAGGTGTTGAATCTCGGCAGCCGTCGTCATGGCGCGCTCCTTCAGTTTTCGCAGGGAAAGGGAGCATATTGCGATGCACAAAGAATGCCAAACACTTTAATGGGGGTCAGATTCCTATTAAATCTTGAGTTTTCTTGTCAGAATTAAATTAGGGACATATTAAAAACAGAAGCATGACTCCCAACAATGGCACGGCTTTCGGCCGCTTTCAGTCCGGATCTTTGGCGGGCGCGGGCGGCCGACCGGCCTTGGCCTTGATCACGCGGCGCTCGGTGGCCTTCTGCAGGCTGTCCAGAAAACCGTCGTCGCCGGCCGCCCAGCCGCGCAAGGTGGCCTCGGTCAGGGCCTGCTGATCGGCCGCGCGGACCCCGCCACGCACCAGTTCGGCATACGCCGCCTCCCGCGCAAAGGGCGTGTTGCCGAGCTCCCAGTACAGCGGATGCGGGGTCAACAGCCTGTCTTGCCGCAGGCCTGCGTAGTGGCCGTGACTGGACCAGGGGAAGTCGCGCGCCTCGGCGACCATGCCGGCGCGCACCGGATTCAGGTCGATGTAGGCCATGCAGGTCAGCAGGTAGCGCTCGGTCTGGATCAGGGTCGATCTGTAGCGTCCTTCCCACAAGGTGCCGCTACGGCCGTGGCGGTCGTTGAAGTAGCGCACGTAGCTGCGCCCGACCGACTGCATGAACTGCGGCAGGCCCGTGGCACTGTCAGGCGTGGCCAGCAGGTGGAAGTGGTTGTCCATCAGCACGTAGGCGTGCAGCGCGATGCCGAAGCGCACGGCGTTCTCGGCCAGCAGGCCGAGCAGCTTCTCGTGGTCGGCACGGTCCACGAAGATCGGCTGGCGGTTGTTGCCGCGCTGGATCACGTGGTGCGGCATGCCGGCCAGCGTGAGACGGGGGAGACGGGCCATGGGGACGTGGACGACGCCGTCCGAATACTCAGTCCGCGAGGCGGAAGCGCGTATCGCCCAGCGTGTCGAGCCCGAACTGCGCCAGCAGCTCGCGCAGCCGCGTCGCCGCACTCGCCTTGCGCTGGCCGGTGTAGCGCGCCAGGATCAGCTCGTTCTTCATGCTGTGCTCCCAGCCGACCAGCTCGGTGACCGTCACGCTGTAGCCGTTGGCTTCCAGGTACAGGCAGCGCAGCACGTTGGTGAGCTGGCTGCCGATCTCGCGCGTGTGCAGCGGATGACGCCACAGCTCAGCCAGCGGCGTGCGCGACAGGGCCAGCGCCTTGGTCTCGCGCAGGCAGGCCGCCACTTCGGCCTGGCAGCAGGGCACGAGCACCATGCAGCGCGCCTTCTTGGCGAGGCCGAAGGCGATGGCGTCGTCGGTGGCGGTGTCGCAGGCGTGCAGCGCGGTGACCACGTCGATCTGCGCCGGCAGCTCGCTCGCCTGCGCCGACTCGGCCACGGTGAGGTTCAGGAACGACATGCGCCCGAAGCCCAGTTGCCGCGCCAGCGCGCGAGAGCGCTCGACCAGCTCGCTGCGCGTCTCGATGCCGTAGACATGCCCGCCCTGCCGCGCGCGAAAGAACAGGTCGTAGATGATGAAGCCGAGGTACGACTTGCCCGCCCCGTGGTCGGCCAGCGTGGCCTCGGCGCCCTCGCCCGGCAGCTCGCGCAGCAGCTGCTCGATGAACTGGAACAGGTGGTAGACCTGCTTGAGCTTGCGCCGCGAATCCTGGTTGAGCCGGCCTTCGCGCGTGAGGATGTGCAGCTCCTTGAGCAGCTCGACGGACTGGCCCGGCCGCAGGACTTCGGCCAGCTCGGCTTCGGCCTTCGCAGCCTTGTTGGTGGGGTGGGCTTTCGCGGGACGGGGCATGGTGTTCTTGTTGTTCATGGCGTGGCGCTTCCCGGGCCGACATCGAGCGCGGTCCAGCCGTCGGGGCCCAGGGCTTCGAGCGTCTCGATGTTGCGCTCGAAGATCGTCTCGGCCTCGGGAAAGGCCTCGACCGCGCGGTCCACGCTGTCTTCGCGCAGCAGGTGCAGCGTGGGGTACGGCGCGCGGTTGGTGGCGTTGGTGATGTCGTCGGCCTCGGTGCCGGCGAACTGGAAATGCGGATGGAAGCTGGCGAGCTGCAGCACGCCGTCGAAGCCCGCGCGGGCGAGCTTGCGCTCGGCGCGCTCGGTGAAATCGTTGAAGTCGAGAAAGTCCGCCAACGCGTGGGGGACGATCAACAAGGTGGTGTCGCGCACCTCGGCATCGAGCGCCACGAGCGCGCGGGCTTCGGCCAGCAGCATGTCGATGAGGCGGCCTTCGTGGGTGTCGAGGTAGGTGAGGTAGTGGATCTGGCCCTTCACATGCACCGCCTTGGCGAAGGGGCACAGGTTGAGGCCGATCACGGCGCGTTCGAGCCAGCGGCGGGTGTCGGCTTCGGCCTGCGCGGCGTCGATGACCGTCGGGTCGCTCATGCCGTGGCCTCCGTCAGTCGGCGGATGCGCCCGAGGCGCGCAGCGACCGCCATGCCGGCGAGCGAGCAGACCAGCGTCGCCGTCCAGGTCCAGTGCCAGCCACCGACGCGGTGCGCGAGCCAGGCCACCGCCGGCGGCGCCAGGAACTGGCCGAGCGACGACGCCTGCTGCATCAGGCCGACGGTGGTCGAGACGGTGCTCGGCCCCGGCGCCAGCCGCACGCCCAGCAGGAACAGCGTGGCCGGCACCATGCCGCCGCCGAGCGAAAAAGCGCAGATCGCGGCATAGCGCAGCGCGGGCGGCAGGCCCAGCGCTTCGGCGCCGGCGCCCTGCCCCACCTGCGCGAAGGCGGCGACGCCGCCCAGCGCCATGGTCAGAAAACCCCATTGCAGCAAGCGCTCGGGCGCCACACCGCGCTGCAGCCAACGACCGCCCATGAGGTTGCCGACGATGTTCATCGCCGCGGCCAGCGCGGTCAGCACCGCGCTCCAGGCGGCCGGCACCTTGGCGTCGGCATAGATGGCGGGCAGGAAACCGATCACGGCCATCCACTGCGACGAGTACACGGCGAAGGTCAACGCGACCAGCCACGGCGCACGCGCGCCGACCGTCTCGCGCAGCCGCGACGCCCAGCCGGACGATGCGGGCTGCGGGCTTGCGCCGGCCACGCGGGGCCGGTCGCGCGGCACCGCCAGCCACACCCAGAGTGCCGCACCCGCCGACACCAGCGACAGCATCCACCACCAATCAGCCCATCCGCCCCAGCCGATCAAGGCCGGACCGATGAGCAGCGCCAGCGCCACGCCCAGCGGCATGTAGGCGCCCCACAGGCCCAGCGCGGCCTTGTCGGCGCCCGCCGGCGTCAGTGCGCGGATGAGACCCGGGCCGGGCATCACCGCCATCAGGAAGCCGATGCCTTCGGCCGCACGGAGCACGAACAACCACAGCACCGCATGCGACCCGCCCAGCAGACCGGCACCGACGGCGCCTCCGAGCAGGCTGGCCGCCGTCAGCACCGCCAGCCCGACGAGCATGCTGCGCCGCAGACCGATGGAATCGGCCGCGAGCCCGGCCAGCAGGCCGAGCGTCATGCTCGCGACCTGGACCAGCGAGAGGAGGAAGCCGGCCTCGACCAGGTCAATGCCCAGCGACGCCTGCAGCGCCGGCACGGCGGGCGGCAGCTTGCCCAGGTGCAGCGCGGCGCTGACGCCGCCCAGCACGACGGCGAAGGCCGCGGCCGGCACGCGGGCCGACGCGCTGTTCGAGCGCACGGCCGCCGTCATGCGATGCCCCGGCGACCGGTCAGCCGTTCGTGCTCGCGCATGGCGAAGCGGTCGGTCATGCCGGCGATGTAGTCGGCCACGGCGCGGTGCCGATCGCGGCGCTCGGCGTACGACGCAGGCATCTCGGTGCCGCGCGCCAGGTAGGCGTCGAACAGCCCGCGCACGACCTCGCTCGCCTGGTCGGTGGTCTGCGTGACCTGCGGATGGCGATAGAGATTGCGGAACAGGAACTGCTTGAGCGCCTCCGACTGCGCCTGCATGACGCCGCTGAAGGCCACCAGCGGCGGCGCCTGGCGCACGGCGTCGGCATCGGCGGGCGCCAGCGCCTCGATGGCCGCGCGCGTCGTGTCGATCACGTCGTAGACCTGCGCGCTGAGCATGCGGCGGATGGTTTCATAGAGCACGCGCCGGCCTTGGCCCTGCAGGTGCGGATGCTCGGCCAGCGCCTCGCGGCGGTAGCGTTCGAACAGTTCGACGTCGGCCAGCTGCTCGACGCTGATGAGGCCCGAGCGCACGCCGTCGTCGATGTCGTGCGCGTTGTAGGCGATGGCGTCGGCCAGGTTGCACAGCTGCGCCTCCAGCCCCGGCTGCGTGCGGTCGAGAAAGCGGCGGGCCACGCCCAGCGGCTCGGCGGCCTCGATGCGTTCGGCGTTGGCGCGCGAGCAATGCTTGAGGATGCCTTCGCGGGTCTCGAAGCTGAGGTTCAGGCCGTCGTACTGCGGGTAGCGGTGCTCCAGCGCATCGACCACGCGCAGGCTCTGCAGGTTGTGTTCGAAGCCGCCGTGCTCGGCCATGCAGGCGTTGAGCGCGTCCTGGCCCGCGTGGCCGAAGGGCGTGTGGCCCAGGTCATGGGCCAGCGCGATCGCCTCGACCAGGTCTTCGTTGAGCCGCAGCGCGCGCGCGATGGAGCGGCCCAACTGCGCGACTTCGAGCGAATGCGTGAGCCGCGTACGGAACAGGTCGCCTTCGTGGTTCAGGAACACCTGGGTCTTGTAGACCAGCCGGCGGAAGGCGGTGGAATGGACGATGCGGTCACGATCGCGCTGGAAGGCGTCGCGCGTGGGCGCGGGCGGCTCCGCGTGGCGCCGTCCGCGCGAGCGCGCGGGGTGGCAGGCGTACGCCGCGAGGCTCACGGCCGGATCTCCGCGTGTCGCGCCGCGCTCATGCCACGCAGCACTGCGCGAGCACGTCGCGCACCATCGCGTCGGGCGCGCTGCGCACGACGGCGGAGCCGGGCCGGTCGATCACCACGAAGCGGATCTCGCCGGCCTCCGATTTCTTGTCGACGCGCATCAGCTCCAGGTAGCGCTCGGCGCCCAGCGCCGGTCCCACGGTGGGCAGGCCGGCGCGCTCGATCAGGCGGGTGAGCCGCGCGACGAAGGCCGCGTCGACACCGCCGAGCCGCTGCGACAGCTGCGCCGCCATGACCATGCCGCAGCCGACGGCCTCGCCGTGCAGCCACTCGCCGTAGCCCAGGCCCGACTCGATGGCATGGCCGAAGGTGTGGCCGAAGTTGAGGATGGCGCGCAGGCCGGTCTCGCGCTCGTCCTGGCCGACCACCAGCGCCTTGATCTCGCAGCTGCGCTTCACGGCATGGGCCAGCGCGGCCGGGTCGCGCGCCACCAGCGCCTCGATGTTCGACTCGATCCAGTCGAAGAAAGCCATGTCGTAGATCGGGCCGTACTTGATGACTTCGGCCAGGCCGGCGCTCAGTTCGCGCGGCGGCAGCGTCTGCAGCGTGTCCAGGTCGCACAGCACGAGCTGCGGCTGGTAGAACGCGCCGATCATGTTCTTGCCCAACGGATGGTTGATGGCCGTCTTGCCGCCCACCGAGGAATCGACCTGCGCCAGCAGCGTGGTCGGCACCTGCACGAAGGGCACGCCGCGCATGTAGCTGGCGGCCGCGAAGCCGGTCATGTCGCCCACCACCCCGCCACCGAGCGCGAACAGCACCGTCTTGCGGTCGCTGCCGTGGCCCAGCAGGGCGTCGAAGATGAGGTTGAGGGTTTCGAGGTTCTTGTACGCCTCGCCGTCGGGCAGTTCAAGCAGATGGACCGTGCGGAAGCGGCCGGCCAGCACGGTTTGCAGGGCCCGAGCGTAGAGCGGCGCCACGGTGGTGTTGCTGACGATCAGCGCGCTGGCGGCCGCGGGAACGACACCGAAGCTGGCGGGGTCTTCCAGCAGGCCACCGCCGATCAGGATCGGGTAGCTGCGCTCGCCGAGCTGGATCTCGACGCGTTCGGGCTTTGGCAGGGCGGAAAGTGCAGGCGAAACAGACAGGGACATGGCCGCGAGTTTAGGCGCTCGGGCCTGCCGGGGTCAGTCCGAGGGCTCTTCCGGATGGGCGCCGGGTTCGACCACGCCCGCCAGTTCGAGCTGCATCACGATGAGGTTGACCAGCACCGCGATCGACGGCCGGCCGGTGTCGACCACGTCGTGGGCGGTTTCCCGGTAGAACGGGTCGCGCGCATCGTGCAGTTCGCGCAGCCGGCCCAGCGGATCGGCCACCTGCAACAGCGGGCGCTTGACGTCGTGGCGCAGGCGCCGGAACAGGTCTTCGGGCGAGGAGCGCAGGTAGATGACGTGGAAATGGTCGCGCAGCTGCTGGCGGTTGGCCTCGCGCAGCACGGCGCCACCGCCGGTCGCCAGCACGCCGTGGGGATGGGCGGCCAGGTCGGCGATGACCGCCTGCTCGATGTCGCGGAAGGCGGCTTCGCCCTCGCGATCGAAGAAATCACGGATCGTGCAGCCGATGCGCTGCTCGATCACGTGATCGGTGTCGATGAAGGGAGTGTTCAGCCGAGCGCCCAGCCGCCGGCCCACTGCGGACTTTCCGGCGCCGGGCAACCCGACAAGTGCGACCGCCACGCGGTGGCTGCTACGCCCGCGCGTCAGCGCGCGGCGTTGCGGTCGGTAATCATCTTCGGGGTGATAAAGACGAGCATTTCGGTCTTGTTAGCAACGCGTTCGCGCTTGCGGAACAATGCCCCCATGTAGGGGATTTCACCCAGCACCGGCACGCGCGATTCGTCATTGGTTTCGGTGAGCTCGAAGATACCACCGATGACGACCGTGCCGCCGTTCTCGACCAGCACCTCGGTCTGCACGTGCTTGGTGTTGATGGCCGGGCCTGCCGAGGTGTTGACGCCGCGGGCGTCCTTGCTCACGTCCAGCGTGAGGATGATGTTGCCCTCGGGCGTGATCTGCGGCGTGACTTCAAGCTTGAGCACCGCCTTGCGGAACGAGATCGAGGTCGCGCCGCTGGAGGTGGCCTGCTGGTAGGGGATTTCCTCGCCCTGCTCGATCAGCGCCTTGGTCTGGTCGGCCGTGATGACGCGGGGGCTGGAGACCAGCTTGCCCTTGCCATCGGCTTCGAGGGCCGAGATTTCGAGGTTCAGCATGCGCGACAAGCTCGAGTTGAACAGCGAGATCGCGAAGGTGCCTGCGGCGTTGCCGGTGCCGCCAGCGTCGCCGGCGGGCAGGTTGATGAAGTTGGAGTTGGTCCAGGTGGCTGCTGCGCCGCCGACGCCGCCGGCGTTGGTGGTGGCAGGCATGACGCCGAAGGTGCCGTAGGCCGGATTGCCATTGGCCGACGCGACGCGTTCGCGGGAGATGCCACCGCCCATCCGCACGCCGAGCGACTTGCCGAAGGTGTCCGAGGCTTCCACGATCCGCGCTTCGATCAGCACCTGGCGGACGGGAATGTCCAACTTCTGGATCAGGTCGGTGACCTGCGCCAGGCGCGAGGGAATGTCGGACACGAACAGCTGGTTGGTCCGCGATTCGGCGATCACGCTGCCGCGGGGGCTCAGGATGCGCGAGGTCGCGCCGCCGCCACCACCACCGCCGCCACCCGCCGATGCACCGGTCCCCGTCAGGCCCTGTGCAATCGCAATGGCCTTCGTGTAGTTCAGCTGGAACGACTGCGTGCGCAGCGGCTCCAGGTTCTCGATCGCCGCCTTGGCTTCGAACTCGAGCTTCTCCTTGGCGTTGATCTCGTCCTTGGGCGCGATCCACAGGACGCTGCCGTTCTTGCGCATGCCCAGGTTCTTCGCCTGCATGATGATGTCGAGCGCCTGGTCCCAGGGCACGTCCTTCAGACGCAGCGTCAATGCGCCGCTGACCGAATCCGAGGTCACGATGTTGAAGTTCGTGAAGTCGGCGATCACCTGCAGCAGCGAGCGGATCTCGATGTTCTGGAAGTTGAGCGACAGCTTCTCACCGTTGTAGCCGACACCCTGCGTGAGTTTGCTCGGATCGACCTTGCGGGCGCGGACTTCCACCACGAACTGGTTTTCGCTCTGGTAGGCGCTGTGTTCCCAATCGCCCTTGGCATCGATCGTCATGCGCACGCGGTCACCCGATTGCTGCGAGGTGATCAACTGCACGGGCGTGCCGAAATCGGCCACGTCGAGGCGGCGGCGCAGGCCTTCGGGCAGCGTCGACTTGGTGAACTCCACCACCAGGCTCTTGCCTTGCTGCTTCACATCGACGCCGACCTGGTTGTTCGGCAGGTCGACCAGCACGCGACCGGTGTTATCAGCGCCCAGGCGGAAATCGACATCGCGCAGCGGCAGCGTGTCGCGGTTGCGGTTCTCGGCGAAAGTGGTCGCCGCGGAAGCGGCGAGCGCCGTGCCAGCCACCGGCTCGAGCACCACCAGCAGCGACTTGCCCTGGATCTCGGCCTTGTACGCCGTGGCCTGCTTCAGGTTCAGCACCACGCGGCTGCGATCACCAGCCTGCACCACGTTGACCGAGCGCAGGTTGCCCTGGTTCACCTCGATGGCCGAACGCCCGATGGCGTTGGTCACGCCCGGGAAGTCCAGCGCGATGCGCGCCGGCGTCTGCACGGAGAACCCGGCGGGCACCGCGGTGAGCGGCTGGGCCAGGTCGATGCGGATCACTTCCGCACCCGACTGGGTCGAGCTCGTCACCGACTCGATCGCGTTTTGCGCATGGGCGACGGCCAGGGCACCGAAAGCCAGCAGACCCAGGCCGGCGGCGCGCAGCCACTGTGCCATCGTTGATTTTTTTTGGTTCATTTCGCACTCTCTTGCAACTGCAGCGTGGCTACGCGTTCGATCCATTCGCCCGCGGCGTCCTGCACGATCTCGCGCAGGGCGACTTCGGTTTCGTTGATACGGGTGATGCGCCCGTAGTTGAGCCCCAGGTATTCGCCGACGCGCACCTTGTAGAGCAGCTTGTCCACACGCACGAGCGCCACCGGCTGGCCGTTGCGGTTCATGCTGCCGACCATCGCCATCGTGTCGAGCGGGAACGCCTCGAGCGCTTCCTTGCGGCGCGCCAGCTCCGGCGCGATCAGCTCGGAGGTGCTCGGCTGGTTCGACTCCCGGCGCAGCGCCTGGGTCAGCTTCAGCATGTTGAAGGGCTCGAACGACGACGCCTCGGTGTAGGCCTGCGGCGTGAACTTCTTGGGTTCGGAGATCGGCGGCACCGAGGGCTTCACCTGCGCGCGCTGCTCGACCATCCAGCGCTGCAGGTCTTCCTGGTCGGAATCGCCGCAGGCGCTCAGGCCCAACGTGGCCAGTGCCAGCCACAGGACTTTGGCGACCGGCTTCATTTCTTCGCCTTCGGCGCCGTAGCGCGTTTCTGGGCGGCCCGCTCGTCTTCGTCGAGGTAGCGGTAGGTGCGCGCGGTGGCGTCCATCGTCAGCACGTCCTTGTCCTTCTGCGGTGTGACGGTCACGTTGTTGAGCGTCACGATGCGCGACAGGCTGGCCACGTCGGCCGCGAAAGCGCCCATGTCGTGGTAGCGGCCCGTGACGCGCACGGCGATCGGCAGCTCTGCGTAGTAGTCCTTGACCGACACCTGGCCCGGACGGAACAGTTCGAACTGCAGGCTGCGGCCGAGGCCGGCCTGGTTGATGTCCGAGAGCAGCGCGTCCATTTCCGCCTTGCTGGGCAGTTGCTTCTCGAGAAGGATCACGTACTGCTGCACCTGCTCGCGCTGCTTCTTCAGCAGGTCAAGGTTGGCGGCTTGCGCCACTTTCTTCTGGTAGTCGGTCCGGAGCGTGACTTCCTTGGCGCGCTCGGCTTCGAGTTCGTCGTTGGAATTGGTCAGCCAGACGAACCACAGGCCGACCAGCACCAGGGCAGCCAGGGCCAGGCACAGGGCGTAGCGCGGCACCGCCGGCCACATGGAAGGATCGTTCGGATTCAGTCCGCGGAACTGGTCGCCGAAGTTGCGCAGTGCGGTGGCGACGTCGACTTTGGGGAGGGATCGGTTGCTGATGGCCATGATCGATTACCCCTTCGCCTGCGCCTTGGCGGCCAGGGCCTTCTCGGCCTCCGCCTTCTGGGCGTCGGTGGGCCGCTTGAGGCCGATGCGCATCGTGAAGTTCGCCACGCGGCGCTGGTCGCGCTGGCTCAGGTTCACGTTGGCCGAGGTGATTTCGACCAGCTCGGGCTTCACCAGCCAGGGGCTGTTGTTGCCGAGGTTGCGCAGCAGTTCCGACACGCGCTCGTTCGACTGCGCCATGCCTTGCAGGGTCACGGTCTGGTTCTCCTGCTTCATGCTGGTGAGGTAGACGCCGTCGGGCAGTTGCCGGACGAGTTCGTTGAGCAGGTGCACGGGCAGATTGCGGTCGCCTTGCAGGTCTTCCACGGCCAGCTGGCGCGCGCGCAAGGCTGCGATTTCCTCCTGCAGTGTCGAGATTTCCTTGATCTCGACTTCGAGCTTCTTGATCTCGGCCTGAAGGAAACCGTTCTTCGATTGCTGAGCCGAAATCTGGGCCTCGAACCACAGGTAACCGAGGCCGGCGATCAGGGCGCCCAGCAGCGCGGCACCACCCAGGGTACCGTAGAAAGCCTCGCGGCGGCGCTTGCGCGCGACTTCGCGGTGCGGAAGCAGATTGATCAGGATCACTGCAGGAACCTCCGCATGGCCAGACCGCAGGAGGTCAGATAGGAAGGCGCTTCACGGCGGACCTTCTTCTCGCGAATGCTGGGGCCGAAGTCCATGCCGTCGAACGGATTCACGAGCGAGCAGGCAAAAGAGGTCTGGCGGGTCACGGCATTGGTCAGCCCCGGCAGCGACGACGAGCCGCCGGCCAGCAGCACGTAATCGACGCGGTTGTGCGGCGTGCTGGTGAAGAAGAACTGCAGCGCCCGCGCGATTTCCTGCGCGATGCTTTCGACGAAGGGCTTGAGCACGCCCGAACCGTAGTCGTCGGGCAAGTCGCCGCTGCGCTTCTTGGCTTCGGCTTCCTCAGCGGAAAAACCGTACTGGCGCACGATCAGCTGGCTCAATTGAGCGCCGCCGAAGGCCTGGTCGCGGTCGTACAGCACTTCCTGGTTGCGCAGCACCTGCATGCTGGTCGTGAAGGCACCGACTTCGAACAGCGCCACGATGGCGTCCACGCCCTTGCCCGGCAGTTGCTCGATCAGGCGTGCGGTTGCGAGGCGCGAGGCATACGACTCGACGTCGAGAATCATGGCCTTCAGGCCCGCGGCTTCCGCTAGGCCTTCGCGGTCCTGCACCTTCTCCTTGCGGGAGGCGGCGATCAGCACTTCCACGTCGCCGACGGAGGTCGTGCTCGGTCCTGTCACGCAGAAGTCGAGGCTCACTTCATCGAGCGAGAACGGGATGTACTGGTTGGCTTCGGATTCGACCTGGATCTCGAGCTCCTGCTCGCTCATGCCGCCCGGGAGAATGATCTTCTTGGTGATGACCGCCGAGGGCGGCAGCGCCAGTGCCACGTTGCGGGTCTTGGTGCCGCTCTTGCGCACGACGCGGCGCACGGCTTCGGCGACTTCGTCGAATTTTTCGACGTTGCCGTCGGTGATCCAGCCGCGTTCGAGCGGTTCGATGGCGCAGCGCTCCAGAACCAGCTTGCCGCTGGCCTCACGGCCGAGCTCCACCAGCTTCACGCTGGACGAACTGACGTCCAGTCCCAGCAGGGGGGCGTTCTGACGACGAAACAATGATCCAAGAGCAGCCAAGTTAGGTCCCTCTCCCCCTGTTATTTGTAACCAATGGAAAAATATGCGTTCGGTTGCATGCTAGCAGCAGGCACAGCGCCCACCAAGCGTGCAGAAAGCCCGGAACCGACAACCGTTGTCAAAACGTGACGTCAAAGCCGCATTCTGTAACTTTCTGCTTAGCCCCTGGAGAGGGAATGCGCGAGGTAACAAAGATCCGGAGGCGCCGAGGGGGCGGCTTTTTATAATGTCCGGTGACTCTCCGGGCCCCCATGCAAGAAACTTCCAGCCCGAAAGGGCGCGCCAAGACTCCTCCACCCGAACGCCCCTTCTGGCTGAAATGGCTGTTGCGTTTCGTGTTCTGGGGGGCGGGCATCGCTGCGGCGGGCCTGCTTTCCATCCTGTGCGTGGTGGCCGTGGCCCTGGCAGTGGCCTATCCCAACCTGCCGGACATCTCGGAACTCTCCGACTACCGACCCAAGCTGCCGCTGCGCGTGTTCTCCGCCGAAGGCACGCAGATCGGCGAGTTCGGGGAGGAGCGACGCAACCTCACCCCCATCGCCGCGATCCCCAAGGTCGTGAAGGACGCCGTCCTGGCCGCCGAAGACGCCCGCTTCTATGACCACGGCGGCGTCGACTACAAGGGGCTGGTGCGCGCCGGCCTCGCCAACCTGAACCGCGTGAAGAGCCAGGGCGCCTCCACCATCACGATGCAGGTGGCCCGCAACGTCTACCTGAGCTCCGAGAAGACGCTGACCCGCAAGATCTACGAGGTGTTGCTGACCTTCAAGCTGGAGCACCTGCTCACGAAGGACCAGATCTTCGAGATCTACCTGAACCAGATCTACCTGGGCAACCGCGCCTACGGCTTCGCCGCCGCTTCCGAGGCGTACTTCGGCAAGCCGCTGTCCGAGATGACGATTGCCCAGGCCGCCATGCTGGCCGGCCTGCCGAAGGCGCCCGGCGCCAACAACCCGGTCAACAACCCGCAGCGCGCACGCGGACGCCAGTTCTATGTGATCGATCGCATGCAGGAAGCCGGCTTCATCACCGCCGAGCAGGCAGCCGAGGCCAAGAAGGAAGAGCTGCACCTGCGCGACGCCGCCGACCCGAACCGCCTGCACGCCGAGTACGTGGCCGAAACCGTGCGCCAGCTGATGTACGCCCAGTACGGCGACAGCACCTACACGCGCGGCCTCAAGGTCTACACCTCGCTGGTCGCCGCCGACCAGGCCGCGGCCTACAAGGCCCTGCGCAAGGGCATCATGGATTACGAGCGCCGTCAGGTGTACCGCGGCCCCGAGAAGTTCATCGACCTGCCGAACGACCCCAAGGAGCTCGACGAGGCGGTGGACGACGTGCTGAACGACCACCCCGACAACGGCGATGTCATGGCGGCCGTGGTGCTCAAGGCCACGCCCAAGGAGATCCAGGCCATCCGCGCCAACGGCGACGCCGTGCAGATCACAGGCGACGGCCTCAAGCCCGCGCAGTCCGGCCTGTCGGACAAGGCACCGCCCAACATCAAGATCCGCCGTGGCGCCGTGATCCGCGTCGCCAAGACGCCCAAGAACACCTGGGAAATCACCCAGCTGCCCGAGGTGGAAGGCGCGTTCGTGGCCATGGACCCGCGCGACGGCGCCATCAAGGCGCTGGTCGGCGGGTTCGACTTCGGCAAGAACAAGTTCAACCACGTCACGCAGGCGTGGCGCCAGCCGGGCTCGAGCTTCAAGCCCTTCATCTACTCGGCGGCGCTCGAAAAGGGCTTCACCCCCGCCACGGTCATCAACGACGGCCCGCTGTTCTTCGATGCCGGCACCACCGGCGGCCAGCCGTGGGAGCCCAAGAACTACGGCGGCGGCTTCGACGGCCCGATGTCAATGCGCACCGCGCTGATGAAGTCGCGCAACCTCGTGTCGATCCGCATCCTGCAATCCATCGGCACGCGCTACGCGCAAGACTGGATCACCAATTTCGGCTTCGACAAGGACAAGCACCCCGCCTACCTGCCGATGGCGCTCGGTGCCGGTGCCGTCACGCCGATGCAGATGGCGGTGGGCTATTCGGTGTTCGCCAACGGCGGCTACCGCGTGAATCCGTACCTCGTGACCCGCGTCACCGACCACAAGGACCGCGTGCTGGTCGACGTCCAGCCGCCATTGCTTAATGAAGCCTCGCGCGCCATCCCGCAGCGCAACGCCTTCATCATGGACACGCTGCTGCAGTCCATCACGCGCGCCGGCACGGCTGCGAAAGCGCAGGCGATGCTCAAGCGCCCCGACCTCTACGGCAAGACCGGTACCACCAACGACTCGCTCGACGCCTGGTTCGCGGGCTTCCAGCCCACCATGACGGCGATCTCGTGGATCGGCTACGACACGCCGCGCAACCTGGGCGACCGCGAAACCGGCGGTGGCCTGAGCCTGCCGATCTGGATCAACTACATGGAAACCGCCCTCAAGGGCGTGCCCGTGACCGACCTGTCGACCACGCCGCCTTCGGGCATCGTGAGCGTCGGCGGCGAGTGGTACTACGACGACTACGCGCCGGGCCGCGGCGTGTCGAGCCTGGGCGTGGAATCCTCCGCGCCGGTGGCCCCCGCCGAAGCCCTGAGCGGCCCGGCGATCAGCGCGCCTGCGCCGCCCGAGGAGCGCAACCGCATCCTCGACCTGTTCAGGAACTGATCGAGAAAGACAGAGCGCGGCGGCTCAGGCTGCCGCGAACACCAGCGGCTGCCCCGCCTGCAGGGTCGCCTCGCGCGACAGGTTGCCGAAGAACTCTTCCCCGGTCTTGGTGTCCACCCACACCCGGCCGTCGTGCCGGTAGTGGTAGCCGCCGGAGCGTGCCGCCAGCCAGATTTCCTGCAGCGGCTTCTGCAGGTTCACGATCAGCTGGCTGCCGTTGCGAAACGACATCGTGATCATCCCGCCGACCCGCTGGTTGTCGATGTCGGCGTCGGTCGCGTCGTTGATGCGGTCGCAGCCCTGCTCGATGGCAGCAAGCGCCGCCTCGGCGCGGTCCATGTACTCGGTGTCGGTCATTACAATTTCAGCATGTTGAATGTTCGCCAAATTCTAGTGAGCGCTCGCGCCCGCACCGCGCTCATGGTCTGCCTTGCCGCCAGCGCGGCCGGCCTTGCGGCGTGCGGACAGCGCGGCGCGCTCTATCTGCCGACCGATCCGGCGGCCGCCCAGCGCGCCACCTTGCCCCAATTGCTCACCCCCGGCGGCTCCAAAGCCTCCGACAACGAAGCGGCCCCCAAGCCCGCCGCAGCCAGCAGCGCCCCCGCCTCCCCCCAGAAATGACGACGAACACCCCCCTGCCCGGCCACCCCCACATCGCCCACCGCGACGGCGCGCTGCACGTCGAGGGCGTCGCGCTCGACGCGCTGGCGCGCACGCACGGCACGCCGCTGTTCGTCTATTCGAAGCAGTGGATGCTCGACGCCCTGGCCGCCTACCAGCGCGGCTTCGAGGGCCGCGAGGCACTGATCTGCTATGCAATGAAGGCCAATTCGTCGCTCGGCGTGCTGCGCGTGTTCGCCGAGGCCGGCTGCGGTTTCGACATCGTCTCGGGCGGTGAGCTGTCGCGCGTGCTGGCCGTGGGCGCCGATCCGAAGAAGATCATCTTCTCGGGCGTCGGCAAGACGCGCGCCGAGATGCGCCAGGCCCTGGCGGCCGGCATCGCCTGCTTCAACGTCGAGAGCGAGGCCGAGCTCGACGTGCTCAACGAGGTAGCGCTGGCCGAGAAGGTGCGCGCACCGATCAGCATCCGCATCAATCCGAACGTCGACCCGAAGACACACCCCTACATTTCCACGGGCCTCAAGGGCAACAAGTTCGGCATCGCGCACGACCGCGCGGTGCAGGCCTACCAGCACGCCGCCCGGCTGCCGGGCCTCGAGGTGGTCGGCATCGACTGCCACATCGGCTCGCAGATCACCGAAGCCTCGCCCTACCTGGACGCCTGCGACCGCGTGCTCGACCTGGTGGAGGCCATCGAGACGGCCGGCGTGCCGATCCATCACCTGGACTTCGGCGGCGGCCTGGGCATCGACTACAACGGCGAAGTGCCGCCCAAGGCCGATGCGCTGTGGCAGCAGCTGCTCGCCAAGCTCGACGCGCGCGGCTTCGGCCAGCGCAAGCTGGTGATCGAACCCGGCCGCTCGCTGGTCGGCAATGCCGGCGTGTGCGTGACCGAGGTGCTTTACACGAAGCCCGGCGAGGACAAGAACTTCTGCATCGTCGACGCGGCCATGAACGACCTGCCGCGCCCCGCGATGTACCAGGCCTTCCAGAAGATCGTGCCGCTGCGCGAGCGCGCCGGCGACGCGCCGACCTACGACGTGGTGGGCCCGGTCTGCGAAAGCGGCGACTGGATCGGCCGCGACCGTGCGCTCAACGTGGTGGCCGGCGACCTGCTGGCCGTGCTGTCGGCCGGTGCGTACTGCATGAGCATGGCCAGCAACTACAACACGCGCGGCCGTGCGGCCGAGGTCCTGGTGAGCGGCGCCAGCGCCAAGCTGATCCGCCGCCGCGAGACGATGGAAGACCAGCTGCGCGCCGAGATCGACGGCTGATCCGGTCTCAGCCGGTGCGCAGCGGCTTCTCGCTGCCGCGCACGGCCACTGCGGGCCTGGCCTGGCGCTTGCGCGCGAAATTCCAGACGCGCCACGCCAGCAGCACCCCGACGATCGCGGCGTAGACGAACACTTCGGCGAAGTTGTTCTTGCCCGCGCGCATCCAGAAGAAGTGCAGCAGCCCGAGCCCCGCGATCACGTAGACCAGCTTGTGCAGCAGCTGCCAGCGCTTGGCGCCCATCGCCTTGATCGCGCGATTGAACGACGTGGCCGCCAGCGGCGTCAGCAGCACGAAGGCCGAGAAGCCCACCAGGATGAACGGCCGCTTGGCGATGTCCTTGGCGATCTCGCCCCACTCGAAGCCCATGTCGAACCAGCTGTAGCACAGCAGGTGCAGCACCACGTAGAAGTACGCGAACAGGCCCAGCATGCGGCGCAGCCGCGCCAGCGCGTTGAGCTTGGCAATCACGCGCAGCGGCGTCACCGCCAGCACGATGCAGATGAAGCGCAAGGTCCAATCGCCCGTCGCGCGTATCAGGAACTCGGCCGGGTTCGCGCCCAGCCCGTCGGTGAAGGCACCGAAGGCCAGCCGCGCGAACGGCAGCAGGCACAGCAGGAAGACGACCGGCTTGGTCGCCGGGTGCATGAGCAGCTTGTTCAGCATGGCGCAACGACCGGTCGGGCGCGCCCGCTCAGTAGTTCTTCTTCAGGTCCATGCCGGCGTAGAGCTGGCCGACCTGTGCCTCGTAGCCGTTGAACATCTCGGTCTTGCGCCGCTTCGCGAACAGGCCGCCGCCGTCGCCGATGCGGCGCTCGGTCGCCTGGCTCCAGCGCGGGTGGTCGACGTTCGGGTTCACGTTCGAATAGAAGCCGTACTCCTGCGCCGCCGCCTTGTTCCAGGCCGTGCTCGGCTCCTTCTCGACGAAGCGGATCTTGACGATCGACTTGGCCGACTTGAAACCGTACTTCCATGGCACCACGAGCCGCACCGGCGCGCCGTTCTGGTTGGGCAGCACCTCGCCGTACATGCCGAAGGCCAGCAGCGTGAGCGGGTGCATCGCCTCGTCCATGCGCAGGCCCTCGGTGTAGGGCCAGTCGAGCACGCGCGAGCCGACGAAGGGCATGGTCTTCGGGTCAGCCAGCGTCACGAACTCGACGAACTTGGCGTTGCCCTGCGGCTCGACCTTCTTGATGAGCTCGGCCAGCGAATAGCCCACCCACGGGATCACCATCGACCAGCCCTCGACGCAGCGCAGGCGGTAGATGCGCTCTTCCTGCGCGCTGAGCTTGAGCAGGTCCTCGATGCCGTACTTGCCCGGCTTCTTGACCAGCCCCTCGACCTCCACGGTCCACGGCCGCGTCTTGAGCGTGCCGGCGTTCTTCACCGGATCGCCCTTGTCGACGCCGAACTCGTAGTAGTTGTTGTAGCTGCTCGCGTCCTTGTAGTCGGTGAGCTTTTCCATCGTCTGCGCGCCCGGCACGGCCGACTTGGCGCCCGGCAGCAGGGCCAGCTTGTGCGGGCCGGTCGCCTGGGCGAAGGCCTCGCGCCCGGCGAAGGTGGCGAGCGCCGCACCCGCGGCACCGCCGGCCATCAGCTTGAGCAGGTCGCGCCGGCCTTCGTAGGCGGCGCGCGGCGTGATCTCGCTCGACAGCGGATGGTTGAAACCGTGGGTGTCGCGACGGTGCGAACGGGAAGGGAACGACATGGCAGGCCTTTCGCGTGAATCGTTGTGCTCAGGGTAGTTCGTGACATGCCCCGGTTTGGTTACGCGCCATGGCGGCGCGTGGTTTCAATTCTTCGCAAAAGGCGCAAAGCCTGCGCTTACAGCGTGCCGTAGCTGTGCAGCCCGCTCAGGAACATGTTCACGCCAAGGAAGGCGAAGGTGGTCACGGCCAGGCCGGCCAGCGCCCACCAGGCCGCCACGGTGCCGCGCAGACCCTTCACGAGGCGCATGTGCAGCCAAGCCGCGTAGTTGAGCCAGACGATCAGCGCCCAGGTTTCCTTCGGGTCCCAGCTCCAGTAGCCGCCCCAGGCATCGGCCGCCCACAGGGCGCCGAGCACGGTCGCGATGGTGAAGAAGGCAAAACCGACGGTGATCGACTTGTACATGACGTCGTCGAGCACCTCGTTGGCCGGCAGGCGCGCCGCGATGCGCTTGCGGCCCAGCAGGATGCCCGCCGCGATCAGCGCCGAGATGCCCGCGTAGATCACCCAGTAGCTGCCGCCGGCTTCCTGCACGCGCTGGCGGAAGGCCACGGGCACGAAGCACAGCGCCACGCCCAAGAGCCAGATCGGCGTGAGCTTGTACCAGCGGGTCTCGCTCGCCTGCTCCTTGATGAGGTAGGCGAAGGCCACCATGGCCGCGAGCGCGAAGGTGCCGTAGCCGATGAAGTTGGCGGGCACGTGCAGCTTCATCCACCAGCTCTGCAGCGCAGGCACCAGCGGCTGGATTTCATGCGCCTCGCGCACGATCGTGTACCAGAGCAAAAAGCCCACCGCCGCGCTCACCACCAGCATCACGAAGGCACCCAGCGCGCGCGTGTTGTAGCGCTCTTCGAAGTACAGGTAGAACGCCGCCGTCAGCCAGCAGAACAGCACGAACACTTCGTACAGGTTGCTCACCGGGATGTGGCCGATGTCCGGGCCGAGCTGGTGGCTTTCGTACCAGCGCACCATGGTGCCGATCAGCGCCATCGTCACGGCCGCCCAGGCCAGCCGGGAGCCGATCAGGTCGAAGGTGTCGGCCTGCTGCTTGCCGGCGGCGAAGCCGATCCAGTAGAACAGCGTGCTCATGAAGAACAGCACGCTCATCCAGAGGATGGCCGACTGGCTCGACAGGAAGTACTTGAGCCAGAACACCGAGTCGGCGCGCGCCAGATCGCCCTGGTAGGAGCTGATGGCCAGCAGCGAGGCCGCGGCCACCACCAGCGTCAGCACCCGCAGCGGGCGCCAGAACCAGCAGATGCCGATGACCGAGACCAGCGCCGCCACGAGGATCGGCTTTTCGTAGCTGTCCATCGAGCCGGCGTGGCGCATGAAGGCGAACGCGCCGCCGGCCAGCACCAGCGCCGCGAACACCCAGTCGAACAGGTTGCGGCGGGAGAGCCAGCTTTCGTGGAGCGTGAGGGTCGTGGTGTTCATGGTGACGCCGGTTCTTCTTTCTTCAGGGCGAGCAACCTGTGCTTCAGGTGCTCGAATTCGCGATCGCTGTCCAGGGTCTTGCGGTTGACCGAGAACGCCATCGTGGCGACGGTTGCGCTGGTGTCGCGGCCGTCGTTGTCTCCAGAGGCGCCGCCGCCGGGTGTCAGCCACACCCACAGGCGGCGCTCGCGCACGTACAGCATGGCAAAAATACCGACGATCAGCAACAGACACCCCAGATAGACGATGTTCTTGCCAGGGGCGCGCGCCACCTGGAACACGCTGGCCTGCACCTGGGTGAAGTCGGTCATCATCATCGCGACGGGCGCCGGATAGAAGTGCGCGTCGCTCAGGGCCAGCACGGCCTGCGTCAGGTAGCCCTGCGACTTCTCGTCGTTCGGCAGCGCGGCCAGGCCGGCGCCTTCGCGGCTCAGGTTGAGCACTTCGAACAGCACGTCGTTGAGGATGCGCACCAGCACCGTGCCGGCGCGCTCGCGCTCGGCCTCGGGCACGTTGGCTTCCATGAATTCGGCAATCGCCTGCCAGCCGCCCTGCGACGCGGCGTCGGCCTTGGCGCGCTCGGCGCCCGAGAACAGCGCCAGCGCGCGGGCGGCCGACACGCGCAGCTGCTCGGCCATTTCGGGGCGCTTGGGGTCGGTCGCCTTGGCGATGTAGCGCTGGATGGCGCGCTCGCGCGTGGCGGCGTCGCCCAGCGCGGTGCGCATGCGCACGAAGCCGTCCATCGAGCCCTGCTCGTCGGCCGGCACGCGCAGGTAGCGGAACGGCTCCTCGGGCTTCTCGCGCATGCCCAGCAGGAACACCGGCTGGCCGTCGCCGGCGTCGACCGGCACCATGTAGTTCTGGTACTCCCGCGCCTGGCCGGCCGCGTCACGCAGCTTGTAGCCGATGCTGGGGCCGATGTTGCGCAGCACCTTGGGCTTGTTGGTCTTGTTGGCGGCGCCCAGACGCGACTCGAGGCCGTGGCGCAGGTCGACCTTGCGCACGTCGGCGCCGCTGCCCATCGCGCCACCGTCGGCGAAGTTCTCGACGTTGATGACGCGCAGCGCGGCGTACTCGAGCGTGAGCTTGTCCTTGCCGTTGGTGATCTCGGTGCTCGGGCCGCCGATGATGCCCTCGACCTCGAAGGGCTTGGCCGCGGCCGCCATCGGCACCGCCTTGAGCTTCACCGTGGAGCCGCCGTCGTCGAAGCTCGACTGGTAGATCTCCACGCCCTTGTAGCTGGCCGGGTGGTTCACCTCGATGCGCGCGGGCACCTGCTCGCCGCTCTCGCGGTCGTGCAGCACCACCTCGCTGGCGAACAGCTTGGGCATGCCGGTCGAGTAGTAGTCGACGATGAACTTCTTCAGCTCGATGGTGAACGGCAGCTCCTGCAGCAGCACGCCGTCGGCCTGGTTCAGGATGGCCACGTTGCCCCGCCCGCCCTCGGGCACGAGGATGTTGCCGCGGAAGGTCGGGTTGGCGGTCGACAGACGGTGCTCGGGCGCCACGTCGGCAATCATGCCGCCGCCCGTGAACACGCTCTTGCCGTTGAACCAGGTCTGGGCGCGCACCACCAGGTCGCCGTCGAGCAGGCCGCCGATGCACACCAGCACGATGGCGCTGTGGGCGGCGATGTAGCCCAGCTTGTGCGCGCCGCCGGCGCGCGCAGCCACCATCCAGCCCGCCGCGGCCTTGCCGTCGGCGCTGGCGTTGCGCTGCTGCAGCTTGACCTTCCAGCCGCCGCTCACGAGCAGCTGGCCGATGCGGTTGGCCGCCATGTCGGGCGTTTCCGCCAGCCGGTTCTCGGCGCGCTGGCCGAAGGCCTTGAGGCTCTGCGCGCGGATGTCTTCCTTGAAGGTGCGCAGGTCGATCAGGATGCGCGGCGTGTTGCGCGCGACGCACAGCAACGTGCTGATCACCAGGAACAGCAGGATCAGCAGGAACCACCAGGCGCTGTAGACCGAGTCGAGCCGGGCCGTGCGGAACAGCTCGGCCCAGAAAGGCCCGAACTGGTTGATGTAGTTGTTGATCGGCTCGTGCTGCTTGAGCACGGTGCCGATGATCGAGGCGATGCAGATGACCGTGAGCAGCGCGATCGCGAAGCGCATCGACGACAGCAGTTCCACCGCGGCGCGAAGCAGCTGCGGGCCGCGATGCACGCGAAGGCCATGGGTGGAAACGGTCATCGGGAGGGAACCAGGAAAGAGGAAAAAAACAAAAGGGCGGGCCATCCTCCTGGATCGGCCCGCCCTTTGTTTGGGATTTTTATCGGCGGTTAGTTCACGCTGGACAGCGCGACGGCGGAAATCAGCGCAGGCCGGCGATGTAGTCGGCGACAGCCTTGATTTCGCGGTCGTTGAGCTTGGCGGCCACGCCGTTCATGGGCGAGCTGTTCAGGCGGACGTTGTCGCGGAAGGCCACGAGCTGGGTCACGGTGTAGTCGGCGTGCTGGCCACCCAGGCGCGGGTACTGGGCCGGGAGGCCGGCGCCGTTCGGGCTGTGGCAGCCGGCGCAGGCGGGAATCTGGCGATCGCCGATGCCGCCGCGGTAGATCTTCTCGCCGAGGGCGACCGTGTCCTTCTCCTTCGAGAAGCCCGGCTTGATCTTCTTGGAGCCGACGAACCAGGCGATGTTGCGCATGTCTTCTTCGGACAGCGCCGAGGCCAGCGGCTTCATGATCGCGCTCTTGCGCTTGCCGGACTTGAAGTCCTGCAGCTGCTTGAGGATGTATTCGGGGTGTTGTTGCGCCAGCTTGGGGTTGGCTGCGATGGCCGAGTTGCCGTCCGCGTTGTGGCACGAAGCACAGCTTTGGCTGTTGGCCGGCGTCGCATTGAACAGCGTGTCGCCCTTGGCGGGATCGGGCTTGGCCGGCTTGGCGGCTGCCGCTGCGGGGGCAGCTGCATGCTCATCGGCTGCAAAACTCGCGCTGGCTGCGACGCCCATGAGGGCTGCAAGCAGAATATTGGCAAACAACTTCATATCGGGGGCTTCGAATTTATGGCGCAAAACCCCGCGATTCTACAATGGCGCCCCGTTCCGAAAGCCCATTGATGACCTCCCCGCGCGCCAAGTCCGCCGCTTATCCTCCCCGCGCGGCCCCTGCCGTGGACCCGCAGGTCGCTGAACGCGAGCGCGTGGCCCTCGGTTGGCTGCACACCGCCCACTTCCTGACCAGCGCTCCGCAGCTCGAGCACCTGCCCCCGGTCGACCTGCCCGAGATCGCTTTTGTCGGCCGTTCCAACGCCGGCAAATCGACCGCCATCAACACCCTGACGCAGCAGACGCGCCTGGCCTTCGCCTCGAAGACGCCGGGCCGCACGCAGCACATCAACCTGTTCGGCATCGGCAAGCAGAAGGTCGACGACGCCGTGCTGGCCGACCTGCCCGGCTACGGCTACGCCGCCGTGCCGAAGGAAGCCAAGCTGCGCTGGCAGCGCGTGATGGGCAATTACCTCATGACGCGCGAAAGTCTGCGCGGGGTTGTCCTGATGTGCGATCCGCGCCACGGCATGACCGAGCTCGACGAGATCCTGCTCGACGTGATCCGCCCGCGCGTCGAGCAAGGCCTCAAATTCCTCGTGCTGCTGACCAAGTCCGACAAGCTCACGCGCACCGAAGCCGCCAAGGTGCTGTCGATTACGCGACTGAACGCCGGCGGCGGCGAGGTCAAACTGTTCTCGGCCCTGAAGAAGCAAGGGGTCGGCGAAGCGGCCGAGCTGCTGTGGCGCTGGGTACACCCCGACGACGCCGCGCCAACGCCCGCGCCGCCACCGGCCGACGACGCCTGATGCGCTAGAGGAACCGGCTGCATCGAGCGCCTCGCCTGCGAAGTTCACTATCAAAACAATAGCAACAGTCAACCCAAGGAGACACGAAGCATGATCGAGACCTTCCAACGCAGCCTGCCCAACGGCACCACCCTGAGTTGCCGTGCCGCCGGCAAGCCGGGCCAGCCGCTGATGGTGTTCCTGCACGGCTTTCCCGAGGCCGCGTTCATCTGGGACGAACTGCTCGCCTACTTCTCGGACCCGGCCCACGGCGGCTACCGCTGCGTGGCGCCCAACCTGCGCGGCTTCGAGAAGTCCAGCGCGCCCACGGAAGTGGCCGACTACAAGGCCCACCTGCTGATCCAGGACATCCAGCAGCTCGTGGCCACCGAGAGCGCCGACGGCACCATGGCCGCGCTCGTGGCCCACGACTGGGGCGGCGCCTTCGCCTGGGGCTACGCCAATGCCTTCCCGCAGCAGGTCGGCAAGCTGGTCATCATCAATTCGCCGCACCCGGGCACCTTCACGCGCGAGCTGCGCAACAACCCAGCGCAGCAGCAGGCCAGCGCCTACATGCACTTCCTGGCGCGCCCCGACGCCGAAGCCCTGCTCGCGGCCGACGACTTCAAGCGCATGTGGCCCTTCTTCCTGCTGATGAAGGCCGGCCCGGACGGCTTCGGCTGGCTCACCGAAGAGGTGAAGCAACAGTACCGCGAGGTCTGGAGCGCGGGCCTCACGGGCGCCTGCAACCTGTACCGCGTGACGCCGATGAAGCCGCCGCTGCCGGGCCAGTCCGTCGACAGCATTCCGGTGCTGCCGCGCGAACGCCTCACGGTGACCATGCCGACCTTCGTGTTCTGGGCGCTCGACGACGCGGCGCTGCTGCCGGGCCTGCTCGAAGGGCTGGAAGACTATGTGCCGAAGCTCGAGGTCAAGAAGGTGCCGAACGCCACCCACTGGATCGTGCACGAGCAGCCGCAGCTGGTCGCGCGCGAGATCGAGGGCTTCCTGGCCCGCAATTGAGGCGGCCGCCGCCGGGCCGCCCCAAGGCGGGCCGCGCCTCCCCCTCGGGGGGTGGAGTTACACGCAGCGAAGCGAAGTGAAAAGCCGGGGGGCTTTCAATAGATCGGCGGCTCGCCCTCGGGGCGGGTTTTGAACCGGCGATGCACCCAGTAGTACTGGGACGGCATCGTGTCGATGTAGCCCTGCAGGCGCTCGTTCATGAGCGCCGTGTCGGCCTCGACGTCGTCGGTGGGGAAGTTCTGCCACGCCGGCAGCACCTGGATCTCGTAGCCGCCCGGCGTGAGCTTGGCCACCACCGGCACCACCTTGGCCTTGCCCAGCCGCGCGAAGCGCGAGAGCGACGGCACGGTGGCCGCCTGCACGCCGTAGAAGGGCACGAAGATGGTCTGGTCGCGCCCGAAGTCCATGTCGGGCAGCAGGTACAGCAAACCGCCCTTGCGCAGCCCCGCGAGGATGGGCTTGATGCCGTCCACCCGGTTGAGCGCCGCCACGTCGCCGAAGCGGGTGCGGCCTTCGCGGATCCAGGCGTCGACCATCGGGTCGCGCTGGGTCGTGTAGATCGTGGCCGAGGGGCGCGCCGTGTGCATGGTGAGCGCGGTGGCCGCGGCATCGAGCCCGTAGAAGTGCGGCGCGAACAGGATCATCGGCGCCTCGCCTTCGGCGATCTCACGGATTTCCGGCGCCGCGCCCACGATCGTGAGCCGGCTCTTCACCACCTTCTCGGGCGCATGCCACAGCCAGCTGCGGTCCAGCCACGACTGCGCGACGAAGACGAAGGTCTCGCGTGCGATGGCCCGGCGCTCGGCCTCCGATTTTTCGGGGAAGCACAGGGCCAGGTTCCGGTCGACCACGCGCCGCCGCGGCACGGCGATGGTGTGCAGCAGGCGGCCGAGGACCCTGCTGAAGCCGCGCACCAGCGGCAGGGGCAGCGGTGCCAGCACCCGCATGAAGCCGATACCGAGTCGGGAGCTCAGGCTCATGGCGCGGCCCCTCCGGCGGCGTTGGCCACCACGGCGGGTTCGCCGCGCGGCTCCTTGTAGCGCGCGTAGTCCCAGACGTACTGGCCGGGCAGGCTGTGGATCAGGCGGCCGATGCCGTCGTTCATGGCGGCGGCGGCGTCCTCGATGGAGGCGTCGGGGTCGGTGAGCGCGGTGCCGACGATCGGCTCGAAGCGGATCACGTAGCCCGCGCCGCGCGGCAGGCGCTCGCACACGCTGAGGAAGCAGGCGGCGCCGGTCTGTTGGGCCAAACGGGGAAGCAGGGTCATGGTGTAGGCGGGGCGGCCGAGGAAAGGCGCCCACACGCCCTGCCCCAGCGGCGGCACCTGGTCGGGCAGGATGCCGGTGTAGCCGCCGCTGCGCAGCGTGCGGATCAGGCCGCGCACGCCGGTGTTGTTGGTCGGCAGGGTCTGCAGGCCGGGTCGGTCGCGCGAGCCCGCGGCGATCAGGTCGGCCATCCATTTCTTGCGCGCCGGACGGAACAGCGCGGTGATCGGCCCGAAGTCCGCGAGAAAGCGCTCGCCGATGGCCTGCCCGCACATCTCCCAGCTGCCCAGGTGCGGCGCCACGAGGATCACGCCCTTTTTCGCGCGCATCGCGGCCTCGAAGGCCTCCACGCCTTCCCAGCGCACCACGCGCGTCAGCACGCTCTCGCCCTGCGGGCGCAGCCACAGCCAGGGCAGCTCGGAGGCCATGTGACCGGCGGCGGCGATGGCGGGACGGTACTGCGCGGGCGAGAAGCCGGCGCTCTCGGCGTTGGCCTTGAAGCGGCGGCGGTAGTCCGGCGCGCACCACCAGACCAGCCATCCCAGCAAGGCGCCGAGCCGATGCATCAACGGCATCGGCACGCGGGCAAGCAGGCGGAACAGGGTGATCATTGAACGGGGAGGGGGAGAGAGTCAGGGAGCGTCAAAAGGCGGACGCGCGCGCATGGTATTGCGCGGCTCGAATAGAATGCAAATTGTCGCCGAGTTACGGAACAACTTGCAGGGCGACACCCACAAGCGCGAATGCGATTGTGTCCCGTCGATTCATCGACATCTGCTAAAGCGTTCGCCAGGGCTCCGCAGAGTTGGCAACGCGCCAATTGAACTTCAAGGAGTGACCACAGTGGCGAACGACTTTCTCTTTACTTCCGAATCGGTTTCCGAAGGCCATCCCGACAAGGTCGCGGACCAGATCTCGGACGCGATCCTCGACGCGATCTTCGAACAAGACCCCCGCAGCCGCGTCGCCGCCGAAACGCTGACCAACACCGGCCTCGTGGTGCTTGCCGGCGAGATCACGACCAACGCGCACGTCGACTACATCCAGGTCGCGCGCGACACCATCAAGCGCATCGGCTACGACAACACCGAGTACGGCATCGACTACAAGGGTTGCGCGGTGATGGTCTGCTACGACAAGCAGTCCAACGACATCGCCCAGGGCGTGGACCACGCCTCCGACGACCACCTGAACACCGGCGCCGGCGACCAGGGCCTGATGTTCGGCTACGCCTGCGACGAAACGCCCGAGCTGATGCCCGCGCCGATCTACTACGCGCACCGCCTCGTGGAGCGCCAGGCCCAGCTGCGCAAGGACGGCCGCCTGCCCTTCCTGCGCCCCGACGCCAAGAGCCAGGTCACGATGCGCTACGTGGACGGCAAGCCCCACAGCATCGACACCGTGGTGCTCTCCACGCAGCACAGCCCCGACCAGAGCGAGACGCCGACCAAGATGAAGGCCTCGTTCAACGAAGCCATCATCGAAGAGATCATCAAGCCCGTGCTGCCCAAGGAATGGCTGCAGAACACGCGCTACCTGATCAACCCGACCGGCCGCTTCGTCATCGGCGGCCCGCAGGGCGACTGCGGCCTCACCGGCCGCAAGATCATCGTCGACACCTACGGCGGCGCCTGCCCGCACGGCGGCGGCGCGTTCTCCGGCAAGGACCCGTCCAAGGTCGACCGCTCGGCCGCCTACGCCGCGCGCTACGTGGCCAAGAACATCGTGGCCGCCGGCCTGGCGCGCCAGTGCCAGATCCAGGTGGCGTACGCCATCGGCGTGGCCCAGCCGATGAACATCACGGTCTACACCGAAGGCACCGGCGTGATCCCCGACGAGAAGATCGCCGAACTCGTGCGCGAGCATTTCGACCTGCGCCCGAAGGGCATCATCCAGATGCTCGACCTGCTGCGCCCGATCTACCAGAAGACCGCCGCCTACGGCCACTTCGGCCGCGAAGAGCCCGAGTTCACCTGGGAAGCCACGACGCAAGCGGCCGCACTGCGCGCCGCAGCCGGCCTCAAGTAAGCACTGCGACTACCGGGTCTCAAGGCCCGCCGTCCCCTCGGGGCGGCGGGCCTTTTCCTTTCATGGCGCCTTCAGTCAGAAGCGATACGCGCCGCTCAGGCCCACCGTCCAGTTGCGACCGGGCGCGGGCTCGTAGAAGCGCGCATTGCCTTCGTTGACGATGACCGAGCCCATGTAGCGCCGGTCGAACAGGTTGTCGACGCGCGCGAAGGCGTTGAAGTCCCAGCGCTCCCACTTCTTCAGGTAGCCGGCGTACAGCGCCGCCACGGCGTAGCCGTGCGCGCTCGCGGTGTTCAGGTCGTTGGCCTGGATGCGGCTCAGCGCGCGCATCTCGACACCCGCGCGCCAGCCCTCGGGCGGCACCCAGCCGAGCGAGGCGAACAGTGACTGGCGCGCGATGCCCGGGATGCGGTTGCCCGCGTTCACCGCATTGCTACCCGCGCAAGGCGACGGCGAGCAGAACGCATCGCGGTACGTCGCGTCCAGCCACGTGTAGGCGACCTGCGTGCGCCAGTGGTCGGCCGTCTCGTGCTGCCAGCCCAGCTCGAAACCGTTGCGCCGCGTGCGCCCCGCGTTCTGGAAGGTGGCGCGGCCGCCGCTGTTGGTGGCGGTGACGATCTCGTCGCGCGTGCGGGTGTGGAACAGCGCCGCCGTCAGCAGGCCGCCGGCCAGCCGCGCCTTCGCGCCCACTTCGAGGCTGTCGTTCACCGAAGGCCGCAGCCCGAAGTTGAGCCCGCTCGCGCCGCCCGGTCGGTACGACAGCTCGTTGAGCGTCGGCGTCTCGAAGCCCCGGCCCACCGAGCCGTACACCGCGAGATCGGGCGTGGCCTGGTAGCGCAGCGAGGCCACAGGCAAGGTCTTGCTGTAGCTCGCGCTGCCGCTGTCGTCGCGGTTGGCGCCGGCTATGTACAGGTCGTGCGAATCGAAGTGCACACGGCTGCGGCGCACGCCGGCCTCGAGCGTCCAGCGCTCGGAAAAACGCCACGCCGCCTGCGCATACGGATCGAGGTTCCAGACCTCGTTGCGCTCGTTGCGGCGCAACCGCCCCTGCACGCCCAGCAGGGGCGCGGCCACCGGGCCCAGGTAGTTCTCGTAGCCGCGGCGGCGCTCGCGCAGGCTGTCGTAGCCCAGGCCCGCCACGAGGTCGAAGGGCCGGTCGGCCAGCTGCAGCGCGGCGGTCCAGCGCAGGTCGACGCCGCCGTACTGGCGCGTGAGGTCGATCACGCCGCCCGCATGCAGCGGACTCTGCTGCGCCGACGGCGGGATCGACTGGAACTGCACGGTCTTGCGCTCGCCGCCATAGACCATGAACTGCAGCGCCTGCTCTGTGTTGATACGCCGCTCGTAGCGCAGGCCGACCTGCGTCTGTTCGACCGTCTTGCGCGTGTCGTACTGCAGCGCCAGCGGCGCCTTGCGCGGTGCCTGCGCGACCTGCTCTGCCGTCAGGCCCAGCGGGTCTTGCGCCTCGATGCGCACGCTGTTGAACACCAGCGTGAGCTTGTCTCCGTTGTCGAGTGCGACGCCCAGCTTGCCGTTCGCGATGTTGCGCCGCGCGGCACTCTGCTCGCGCCAGCCGTCGGTGCGAAAGTGGCTCGCGCCGAGCAGGTAGTCGACCGCGCCCTGCGAGCCGCTGAGCTGCAGCGACTGGCGCCAGCTGCCGAAGCTGCCGCCCGCCAGCGCATACGACAGGCGCGGCGCGCCCTCCCCCGAAGCCGTGAACGCCTGCACCACGCCGCCCGACGAATTGCCGTACAGCGCCGAGAACGGCCCGCGCAGCACCTCGACGCGGTCGACCGAGCCGATGTCGATGTTCGAGGTCTGCCCCTGGCCGTCGGGCAAGGTGGCCGGAATGCCGTCGACATACAGGCGCACGCCGCGCACGCCGAAGGTCGAGCGCGCGCCGAAGCCGCGCACCGACAGCTGCAGGTCCTGCGCGTAGTTCATGCGGTTCTGCACCTGCAGGCCGGGCACGGCGCCCAGGCTTTCGGACAGGTTGACCTGCATCCGGCTGTCGCGCATCTCGTCGCCTTCGACGCGGTCGACCGAGCCGGGCACGAGAAACGGAGACAGCGTGCCGCGCGGCGTGGAAACGGTGGCATCGCGCAGCGTGCCAGCCGGCGACGTGGCGGGCTGCTGGCCGTGCACGGCCAGCGGAACGCTCAGGATCAGCAGGCGAAGCGGGTAGGAGAGTGCGGCATTCATCGGCACCGATTCTGCGTCGGTGCCCTGACCCTTCCGCCTAGCGGGAACCCGTGCGCGGCGAGCGGCGCCAGCCGTACCAGGCGCACACGAGCACCGGAATGCCCAGGCCCACCCAGGCCACCATGTCGCCGAGGCCGCCGTCGCTGAACAGCGCGGTGATGAGGCCGACGATGGTCATCACGCCGAGCGCGATCGGCCAGCCCCACATGCGCCAGAAGGACTGGTGCGGTGCCTTGTGGTGCGTCGTCATGCCTGCACCTTCATGGCCGGTGCCGGGTCGGGCTGCGGGCCCGAAGCCGGGGGCGGCGCACGCTCCGTGGCGGGCGCCGCGGTCGGGGTCGCCCGGGCCGGCACGGTGTTGCCGCGCTTGAGCCACAGGTACAGCCCGCTGCCCAGCACGATGATGGTCGCGATGTCCAGCAGCGCCCACAGGATCTGCATCGGCATGCCGCCGTAGTCGCCGAAGTGCAGCGGCTGCGACACCAGCAGGCCCGTGAGGTACCACGGCATCTTCGGCGCCGCCGTCACCTCTGCGGTCTTGGCATCGACCAGCACCGGCTGCAGCAGCTTCGAGGTGAAGGGCTCGTTGCCGCGCAGGAAGAAGGTCGTGTGGTGCGGGCTCGAGAACGAGGTGCCCGGGAACGCGATGAACGACAGCTTCATGCCCGGCGCCTTCTGCATCGCACCTTCCATCGAGCGCTGCAGCGAGCCGCGCTCGGCCACCGGCACCACCGGCTCGTTCTTGTAGGGCGCGAGCAGCGTGCTGAGCTGGTCGTACTGCCAGTACTTGATGATCAGGTCGGCCCAGGTGTTGATCATGCCGGTGGAGCCCACCACGAACAGCCACACCAGCGTGACGATGCCCAGCAGGTTGTGCAGGTCGAGCCACTTCAGGCGCGGGCGCTTCTCGCGCCGGACGGTCCCGAAGTCGAGCTTGCGCATGAACGGCGAATACAGCACCACGCCCGAGACGATGGCCACCAGCAGCAGCAGCCCCATGAAGCCCAGGAACAGCTTGCCCGGCAGCCCGGCGAACAGGTCAACGTGCAGCTTGAACATGATGTACATGAAGCCCTGGCTGAACTCCGGCTGCGCCAGCACGACGCCGGTGCGCGCATCGACCGCCACCGACTTGAAGTCTTCGGTGGGCTCGGGCGTGGGCGTGAGCGTGACGAACCACAGGCCGTCGTCGTCCTCGGGCTGCGAGACGAACTGCACCACGCGGTCGGGGTGCTTGGCGCGGCCGATCTCGACCACCTTGTCCAGGCTGATGCGCGGCGTGTTGGCCGGCATCTTCGGCGCCTCGACCTCGGTGCCCAGCAGGTGGCCGATCTCGTGGTGGAAGATCAGCGGCAGGCCGGTGATGCACAGCAACAGCATGAACACCGTGCAGACAAGGCTGCTCCACTTGTGCACCCAGGCCCAGGTCTTGATCTTTCGGCTGTCCATGTCGTCGTGCGTCGTTGGGTGGGGAAAAGGCTAGAAGCGGTAGGTGGCGCTCGCCACGATGTTGCGTCGCGCACCGTACCAGCAGTCGCCGCGCGACAGGCAGGTGCTGAAGTACACCTTGTCCGTCACGTTGTTGATGTTGAGCGCATAGCGCCACTGGGCCGTATCGTAAGCAAACACCAGGTCGGCCAGCGCCACGCCGGGGATGCGCGGGCCGGTGCCGAACTGGGTGTCGCGGAACGAGCTCATCACGCGCACGCCCGCGCCGGCCGAGAAGCCGCTCATGCCGGCCACCGAGAACCTGTACTTGGCCCAGAAGCTGGCCTGATGCTTGGGCAGGCCTTCGATCTGCGCGTCGGCGTCGGTGTAGTTGTAGTGGGCGATCAGGTCGAGGTTGGCGCCCACCGAGCCCTTGGCTTCCAGCTCCACGCCCCGGGTCTTGGTCAGGCCGCGCTGCGAGAACACCTTCGGCTGCTCTTCGACGATCTGGTTCTTCTCGCGCAGGTCGTACACGGCGGCGCTGAAGGCCATGGCGCGGTTCTTCGGCTCGTACTTGACGCCCGCTTCCCACTGCTCGCCGCGCAGCGGCGAGAAGATGCGGCCTTCGCGCGGCGACTGCGGCGTGAACGACTCGCTGTAGCTCAGGTACGGCGACCAGCCCGAGGGATGGGCGTACATCACGCCCAGGCGCTTGGTGGTGGCGCTGCTCTTTTGCTCGTCGCTGCCGGCGGCGCTGGACACGGCGCGGTCATGGCGCAGGCCGGCCACGAAGATCCAGTTGTCGAGCTTGATCTGGTCCTGCAGGTACAGGCCGGTCTGGCGCTGGCGGGTGCGCGGACGCGCCACGCGCTCGGGTTCGTCCACGTGGCCGTACACCGGCGCATAGAGGTCGATGGTGTCCGCGGTGGTGCCGCCCCAGACGTTCTCGCGCTGGCGCGCGAAGTCCGCGCCCACGAGCAGCGTGTGCTGGAGCGCGCCGGTCTGGAAGTGGCCTTCGACGTGGTTGTCCAGCGTCTGCGTGCGGTTGCGCGTCAGCTGGCTGTCGAAGTAGCGGGGGAACACGCGCTTGAAGATCGGGTCGGTCGACCAGCTGTCGAAGCCGCTGAACGCACCGCCGTAGTGGTAGCGGTTGTCGTTTTCGTTCTTCGCATAGCGGAAGTTCTGGCGCACGGTCCAGCTGTCGTTGAATTTGTGCTCGAACTGCCAGCCGAAGGTCTGGCGCTCGCTGTTGTAGTAGTCGCCGGCCTCGCCGATGAAGCGGCTGGCGGGCACGCGGCCGTTCGGGTTCGGCAGCAAGGTGCCTTCCCACGGCAGGAACTGCGAGCTGCTGCCGCTCTTGTCTTTTTGCCACAGCCCCTGCAACGTGAGCGAGGTCGCCGCGTTGGGCCGCCAGGTGAGCGAGGGCGCGATCACGCTGCGGTCGTCGGGCACGTGGTCCACCTGCGAATCGGACTTGCGCTGCAGCGCGATCAACCGGTACGACAGCGAGCCGTCGGCGTTCAGCGGACCGGTCAGGTCGGCCTGCACCTGCTTGCGGCCGAAGCTGCCGAACTGCACGCCCACCTCGCGCTGGGCCTCCTGCAGCGGCCGCTTGCTGACCATGTTGACCACGCCCGCCGCGGTGCCCGCGCCGAACAGCATGCCCGAGGGGCCGCGCAGCACTTCGAGGCGCTCCAGCGTGTAGGGCTCGGTGCGCGTGGTGCTGGTGTAGTAGCCGTAGGCCTGGCGCAGGCCATCCAGGTAGATGTCGGGGTAGGCGCCGCGCACGCGGATCGAGTCGGTGCGCGAATCGACACCGTAGGCGTCGGAGCGCACGCCTGCCGCGTAGTTGAGGGCATCCTGCAGGTTGTTGGCGCCCTGGTCGACCATCTGGTCGCGCGTGATCACGGTGACGGACTGCGGCGTTTCCGACAGCGGCGTGTCGGTCTTGGTGGCGGTGACGGCGTTCTTCGCGCGGTAGCCGATCACGGGCGAGGTGGCGGTCTCGGCTTCGGCGTTCGCGTCGACGCGCACTTCAGGCAGCGACCCCGTGCCGCCCGTTTGCGCCAGGACGTGCTGCTGCGCGTAGATCGCCAGACAGCCCGCCAGCACCGAAGCGGCCCTGCGCCGCGCCCTCATTCTTGCCATGTTTTTATGGTTCATTGAACACTATTGATAACAATTCGCATTCTATTGTCAAGAAAGTCGCGGTCCACGGGTTTTCCAGCACACAGGGGCGAAGCGTTGCAAAACCGCCGCGGTCGCCGCCGCGAGCCGGGCTACGATGCCGCCCGCACGCCGTTGCGTGCGCTGACAGGCCCCATGCTCAAGCTCCTCGCCTCGTTGTTTCCTGCGCTGCGCGGCCCGGCGCTGGTGCTGGCCGTGCTGGTGCTCACCGGCTGCGCCGGCCTGCCGCCGCGCCTGCCCGATGGGCCGCCCTCGATCGCCATTCCGGCTTCGGCCGCCACCCCGCTCGGCCACGCCGCCGCCAGCCTCGATTCACCGCCCGACGGGCTGTCGAGCATGCGGCCGCTGATCGAGGCCTCGTTCGCGCTCGATGCGCGGCTGGAGCTCATCCGCCGCGCGCGGGCCTCGCTCGATGTGCAGACCTACCAGCTCGGCAACGACAAGACCGGCCGCCTGCTGCTGCGCGAACTGCGCGACGCCGCCCGGCGCGGCGTGCGCGTGCGGCTGCTGCTCGACGACTTCTACACCGCCGGCATGGACCGCCTGCTGCTCGGGCTGGCCGCCGAGCCGAACGCGCAGGTGCGGCTGTTCAACCCCTTCGTGAACGCGCGCGACCATTCGTCGCTGCGCTGGCTCGAGTTCTTCGGCGATTTCCGGCGGCTCAACCACCGCATGCACAACAAGCTGTTCATCGCCGACGGGGCCATGGCCATCGCCGGCGGGCGCAACCTCGCGGACGAGTACTTCCTGCGCAGCGAGAGCGCCAACTTCATCGACTTCGAGCTGTTGCTGGCCGGCCCGGTGGTGCCGCAGTCGGCCGGGATCTTCGACACCTACTGGAACAGCGACGTGGTCTACCCGCTGCAGCGCATGGCCGGCACCACGCTCTCGCCCGACGAGCTGAAGGCCGCCTTCGAGGCCGCGACCTCGCCCGCCTTCGCGCCGCTGCCCGATCCGCTGGCCGCCACCGACCTGCTGGGCGACCTGCCGCTGGGCGCGCAGCTGGACAACATCGGCGAGACGCGCTGGATCCGCGCCGAGGCCGCCGCCACCGCCGACAGCCCGAACAAGGCCCTGGGCACGATGGCGCGCCCGCAGGAGTCGCTGGCGCAGCGCTTCCACGAGATGCTGGGCGCCGCGAAGTCGAACGTGGTGGTGATCTCGCCCTACTTCATCCCCGGCGACGAGGGCATGGAGCGCATCCGCATGGGCCGCGACCACGGCCTGAGCATCACGGTGGTCACCAACTCGCTGGCCGACAGCGACGAGCCGCTGGTGAACATCAACTACAACCGCTACCGCGTCGACATGCTCAAGCTGGGCGTGAACCTGTACGAGGTGAGCACGCAGCAGCTCAAGCGCAGCGGCCAGTTCCGCAGCCTGCTCAAGAAGGCGCGCGGTCGCCTGCACGCCAAGCTGGCGCTGGTCGACCGCCAGTGGGTGCTGCTGGGCTCGATGAACCTCGACCCGCGCTCGGCCCTGCTGAACACCGAGTTCGGCGTGCGCGTGCGCAGCTTCGAGCTCACGCAGGCGCTGCTCTTCGCCTACCAGCTGGACGACATGGAAGGCGTGTACCGCGTCGTGCTCAAGCCCGACGGCCAGAACGTGCAATGGATCGGCACCGGCGACGTGCACAACGAGGTGCTCGACAGCGAACCCGACTCCAGCATGCTCACGCGCCTGCAGCTGCTGCTGTTCTCGTGGTTCGTGCCGACCGACCAGCTGTGAGCGGCGAGCGGGCGGCCCCGCGTCGCATCCTCGCCACAAATGCAAACGCCTCGCATTTAGCTCTTTAGAATTCGGCCCGCCGCGTCCAGCGGCCGTCATGGCGTGCAGCCACGGAGCTTCTTCCGTCCGCGCTGCGCCATTGCCTCACCCAGACATTTCCAGTTCAAGGCAGGGCACGACAACGCCCTTCGTCTCTCGCGACGAAGGGCGTTGTCGCGTACGGCTGCCCCTGCGCGGCGCCGCCCTCCAAGAACAAGCACAACCGGACAACATGAAGCCCTCCTCTCGCACAGCCACCCGCACCGCCACCCCCTCGCGCCCGCTGTGGCCCCTTTCGCTGCTGGCCGGCGCCGCCCTCGCGTCGCTGTCGGGCATTGCGCTGGCACAAACCGCCGCCTCGACCCTGAAGGAAGTCACCGTCAGCGCCGAGGACGACAAGGGCTACGCCCCCGCCGCCGCCAGCACCGCCACCAAGGGCAGCGCGCCGCTGCGCGACGTGCCGCAGGCCGTCAACGTGCTGCCCGAGCAGCTGCTGCGCGACCAGGGCGCCGTGTCGATGCAGGACGCCCTGCGCAACGTGCCGGGCGTGAGCTTCAACCACGGCGACGGCCAGCGCGACCAGGTCGTGATCCGCGGCTTCAGCGGCATCTCCGACTGGTTCGTCGATGGCGTGCGCGACGACGCGCTGTACTTTCGCGACCTCTCGGACACCGAGCGCATCGAGGTGCTCAAGGGCCCGGCCGCCGTGCTCTACGGCCGCGGTTCCTCGGGCGGCTTGATCAACCGCGTGACCAAGAAGCCCGTGTTCGAGCGCCGCTTCGGCGAGGTCTCGCTGGGCCTGGGCAGCCACCACTACACGCGCAGCACGATCGACCTGAACACGCCCATCGGCGAGAACATGGCCTTCCGCCTGAACGTGGCGGGCGAGCAGTCGGACAGCTACCGCGACCAGCAGTTCACCGACCGCCACAACATCGCGCCCTCGCTGGCGATCAAGTTCAGCCCGCAGACCGACCTGCTGCTGCAGTACACCAACCTGCGCGACCAGCGCCTCACCGACTTCGGCATCCCGGCGCTCAACGGCCGCCCGGTCGACGTGCCCATCGGCGCCTACTACGGCTCGGCGCACGGCAAGCGCGACGACACCGTGACCAGCAAGGTGCAGACCTTCACCGCCACGCTGAACCACCGCTTCAGCGACGCGCTGAGCCTGCGCAACACCACGCGCTATTCGAGCTACCACCTGGACCGCAACAACACGCTGCCCAGCGGCACCACCGACCCGGTGCGCCTGACGGTGGGCCGCACGCGCGGCATCGTCGACCGCGACGAGAGCGGCTGGTTCAACCAGACCGACCTGACCTGGCGCAACGACCTCGGCGGCTTCAAGCAGGAGTGGCTGGTCGGTGCCGAGTTCGGCGTGCAGCGCAAGCGGCTGTTCAGCGTGTCTTCCGCCACAGGAGCGCAGCGCGTGAACCTGTTCAGCCCGGTGGCGGACCCGCTGCCGATCCCGCTGGCCACCTACCTCGCCGACGGCGCGATCCCGAGCAACAGCGAGTTCAAGACCGCGGCCGTGTACGTCCAGGACCAGATCACGCTGGCGCCGCACTGGAAGGCGCTGATCGGCGGACGCTACGACGTGTTCAAGCAGGACACCAGCTTCGAGCGCAAGCTCGCGCCGCTGGAGCGCACCGACCGCAAGTTCAGCCCGCGCGCCGGCGTGGTGTGGCAGCCCGACACGGTGCAGTCGTACTACGTGTCGTACAGCCGCTCGTTCCAGCCTTCGGGCGAGAACTTCGCGCTGTCCACCGGCAACATCGACAACGCGCCCGAGATCACCGTCAACAAGGAAATCGGCGCCAAGTTCGACCTGCTCGACGGCGGCCTGAACCTCACGACCGCGCTGTTCAACCTGGAGCGCTCGGGCATCAAGAACACCGACCCGAACAACCCGCGCCGCCAGATCAACGTCGGCACGCAGCGCACCAACGGCCTGGAGCTTGCGCTCAACGGCCGCCTGCCGGGCCGCTGGGACGTGAGCGCGGGCTATGCCTACCTCGACGCGAAGATGACCAAGTCGCTCGCCACCGTGAGTTCGCTGCAGCTGCCCGTGGGCGCCGCGATCCCGGTGCAGGGCAAGACCGCCGCGCTCACGCCGCGCCACTCGGCCTTCGTGTGGGCCATGAAGGATCTCGGCCACGGCTTCAGCGCCGGCGGCGGCCTGAACTACGTCAGCGCGCGTTATGCCTCGCTGAGCAACCTCGTCACGCTGCCCTCGTACCTGACCGCCGACCTCGCGGCCAACTACAAGACCGAGCGCTACGAGATCGCGCTGAACCTGAAGAACATCGCGAACCGCAAGTACTACGTCTCGGCCCACGGCAGCGTGGACAACCTGATCCTGCCGGGACCGGGGCGCGAGGTGCAGCTGACGCTGCGCGCCAAGTTCTGAGAAGGCCTCAGGTCGCCGCCGCCACCTTGCGCCGTTGCAGCCACGTGACCCACCAGGCACCCGCCGTGCACAGCACCAGGTAGACGACGGCGACCAGGATGTAGACCTCGACCACGCGCCCGTCGCGTTGTCCCACCTTGCTGGCGGCGCCGAGAAAGTCGTTCAGGCTGATCACGTAGACCAGCGAGGTGTCCTTGAGCAGCGCGATGGTCTGGTTGATGAGCGAGGGCGTCATGTTGCGAAACGCCTGCGGCAGGATCACGTGCCGCAGGGCCTGCCCCGGCGACATCCCCAGCGACTGCGCCGCCTGCATCTGGCCGGCGCGCACGCTGCCGATGCCGGCGCGGATGATCTCGCAGTAGTAGGCGGACTCCGCGAGCACGAACGCCACGAGCGCGGCGTAGATCGGCCCGACGCCGAGGTTCGGGTCGCCGGTCACGGCGCGCAGCACCACCGGCATCAGGAAGTAGATCCACAGGATCGTGAGGATCAGCGGGATCGAGCGGAACAGGTTCACGTACCCCGCCACGAGCGCCGCCACCGGCCGCGGCGCGAAGATCCGCGTGATCGCCAGCAGGGTCCCCAGGCCGATGCCGGCGGCCATGGAGGCCGCCACCAGCAAGGCGGTCATCTGCAGGCCCTGCAGCAGGTAGGGCCAGGCGCGCTGCAGGGCGACCCAATCGAAGTCGTAGCCCATCACGCGGCGCCCAGCAGCCCGGGCACGCGCACCCGATGTTCGATGCGGCGCATCAGCACGATCACGCCGTAGGTGATCGCCATGTAGATGAGCGTCGCCACGATGAAGGCCTCGAAGGGATGGGCGCTGAACTCGCTGAGCTGGCGCGTCTGCCCGGTGAGTTCCATGAGCCCGATCGTCAGCGCGACGGCCGAGTTCTTGAACACGTTCAGGAAGTCCGAGGTCAGCGGCGGGATGACGATGCGCAGGGCCTGCGGCAGGATCACGTAGCGGTAGGCCGCCACGGTTCCCAGGCCCATCGCCATGGCCGCCTGCTTCTGGCTGCGCGGCACCGACTCGATGCCCGCGCGCACCTGCTCGGCCGCCTTCGCCGCCGTGTAGAGCGTGAGGCCCACCAGCACGGTGAGGAACTGGTTCGCGGTCGGGTTCATCTGCTTGATCGCATGGCCCCAGGCGGTCGGCAACAGCTCCGGCACCACGAAGTACCAGAGAAACAGCTGCACCAGCAGCGGCGTGTTGCGAAAGCAGTGGATGTACACCGCCGACAGCGTGCGCGCCGTCCGGTGGGGCAGCGTCCGTGCCACGCCGGCGATGAGGCCCAGGCCCAATGCCAGCGTCCAGGCCAGCAGCGACAGCGCGACCGTCCACAGCAACCCGCGCACCAGCATCAGGCCGTACAGGCCCTCCCCCGTGACCGAGGGTTTGAAGAAGATCAACCAATCCCAGGTGTAGTGCATCGCGAAGGGTGCCGGGAGGCGGTTCGGTTCGTGAAGGGGTGGCCGCGTCCGTGCCTTACAGCGGCTGGTCGCTCGGATGGCGCACGAGCTCCTGCATGTCGGGCGACATCGGGAAGTTGACCGTCACGCTGCCCTTCACCGCGATGGGCTTGAGGAAGTACTTCTCGTACAACGCGGTGAACTCGCCCGATCGCATCATCCCGGTGATCACGCCGTCGACAAGCTTCTTGAACGCCGCGTCGCCCTTGCGCAGCATGCAGCCATAGGCTTCCTTCTGCTGCGGCACGCCGACCACCTCCCAGTCCGCCGGGTTCCTGGCGCGGGCGATGTTGCTGAAGAGAATGATGTCGTCCTGCGTCGCGGCCACCGCGCGCCCCGTTTCCACGGTCAGGAAGTTCTCGTTGATGTCCTTGGCCAGGATGATCTGGATGCCCCACTTGTTCTTCTCGTTGAGCTGCCGCAGCATGCGCTCCGCCGTGGTGCCCGCGCTGACCACGACGTTCTTGCCCACGAGGTCGGCCCAGTGCTTGATGCCGGAGTTCTTGCGCACCAGCAGCCGCGCGCCCACGACGAAAAAGGTCGTCGAGAACGACACCTGGTTCTGCCGCTCGGCGTTGTTGGTGGTCGAGCTGCACTCCAGGTCGACCGTCTGGTTGGCCACCAGCGGAATGCGCGTCTGCGGCGTGACTTCCAGGGTCTTGACCTCCAGCCGGGCGAGCTGCAGGTCCTTCTTCACCTGGGCGACCACGCGCTGCGAAATTTCCCAGGCGAAGCCGGCCTGCTTGTTGTGGTCGTCCAGGTAGTTGAACGGGATCGAGGCGCCGCGCGTGGCCACGGTGATCGCCCCGGTGTCCTTGATCTTCTTGAGCGTGCCGTCCAGCGGCGGCGCGGTCTGCGCGGCAACGCTTGCGCACAGCGCGAAGCCGGCCATGGCGAGGAAGAAACGGGTCAACGCGGCGTGAAGGGTCGGCTTGAAAGTCATCGCGGGCTCCAGGTGTCGGGGATCAGAGATCGAAACGCGTGGCGCAGGCGTCCAGCGCGCCCAGCAGCTCGTCGCGCAGGGCCTGCGGGTCGTCCAGGCCGATCGACAGGCGGATGACCGGCCCTTCGACGTCGCAGAAATTGCGCCTGGCGAGTTCCTCCGCCGGGTAGAAGGCCGCGATGCTGCGCACGCCGCCCCAGCTGGCGCCGATGGCAAAGCGCTTCAGGCCGGCGAACAGCGCCCGGTAGGCGTCGTAGGGGCAGTCCACGAGCTGCAGCGACATCACGCAGCCGGGCTGAGCGAAATCGCGTGCCCACAGCGCATGGTCCGGCGCGCCGGGCAGCGCCGGAAAGAGCATGCGGCGCACGAGGCGGTGCGCGGCGAGTTGCCCGGCGATCAGGCGCGCGCTGGCGGCCTGGCGCTCCATGCGCACCTGCATCGTGTCCAGGCCCCGGGCCACCAGGAAGCAGTCCTCCGGGCTCACGGCCAGACCCATCAGCGACTGCAGGCCGCGCAAGGACCGGTACAGGCCTTCGTCCTGGGTGGTGACGCTGCCCATCAGCACGTCCGAATGGCCGCCCATGTACTTGGTGCATGCGTGAACGCACAGGTCGACGCCGTGCGCCAGCGCGGCAAAGCCCAGCGGACTGGCCCAGGTGTTGTCGATGGCGGTCAGCACGCCACGGGCGCGCGCCACGGCGGTGATCGCCGGCACGTCCTCGACTTCCATCGTCACCGTGCCGGGCGACTCCAGCCAGATGAGCCGCGTGTTCGGGCGCACGAGGCGCTCGATGCCCGCGCCGATGCGCGGCGCATAGAACTCGACCTCGACGCCCAGCGCCTGCAGCCGTTCGACGGCGAAGGACTTGGCCAGGCCGTAGGCGGCATCGGTCATCAAGAGGTGGTCGCCCTTCTGGAGCAGCGCGAGCAGCACGCCGCAGATGGCCGCCTGTCCGGAAGGAAAGACGATGCCGTGCGCGGCGCCGTCCAACTCGGCGATGCGCGCCTCGAGGGCGCGCTGCGTCGGCGTGCCCGTCGTGCCGTAGCTGAAGCCGTCCGGCAGGCGGGTGCGGCGATGCACGAAATCGTCGAGCGAATCGAAGACGACTGTGGAGGCGCGCCACACCGGCGGCGCCAGGCTGGCGAAGGCGGCGTCCGCAGGGGACGTGCCGGGATGGGAAATGGATGGGTTCACGATGGAAGTCAGTTCGCGGGGGCCGATTCGATGAGCTGCAGCGCGTGCTTCATCTGCTCGACGGCCATGGTTTCGAGGTCGGTGTAGACCTTCATCTCCACGCCCAGGCGGGTGAAGGTTTCGCGGGCGGTGGCGATCCGGGCCGGGTCCTGCGTCTTCGGGTTGGCCAGTGCCGCCTCCAGGCGCTTGTACTCGCTGGTGAGCAAAGCCGGCTGCTCGCCGAGGGCACGCAGGCCGGCGTTGGTCATCGAACGGATGCGCAGCAGCATCTTCACGTCCGACTGCTCCATCTCGCCCTGCGCCCGCTCCAGCGCCAGCTTGGCGGCCACCGCCTGCGGGCTGTCGGGCTTGCGGGTGGCCGCGAGGGTCTGGAACCTGGCGACGTCGCTGGAAAAGTCGTGCGCCCATGCGGGCGCCGCACACGCCAGGACCGTCACTGCAAGCGCTGTTCGAAGGTTCATCTCGCGTCTTTCGGGAAGTGGCTGAAGACACCAACTCTAGGACGCTGGAGATAATCCGGATCGCGCCCGAAATTCTTTCTCCATAAGCGGTTGTTATATGTTGCTCCGAGAGATCGAGGTGTTCCGTTCCGTGATGTCCGTGGGCTCCGCGAGCAAGGCGGCGGCGCTGCTGGGCGTGACGCAGCCGGCCATCAGCCAGTCGCTGCGCAGGCTGGAGGAAGCCGCGGGCTTTCCCCTGTTCCGCCGGCTGCGCGGCCGCCTGCACCCCACGCCCGAAGCGCAGGCGCTGCTGGCCGAGGTCGAGCGCGTCTTCGTGGGCTTGAGCAGCATCGAGCACCGCATGCGCAGCCTCAAGCGCTTCGGCGTCAACACGCTGCGCATGGCGGTGTACCCGGCCTTCGGCCTGAGCTTCGTGCCGCGGGTGCTGTCGCGGCTGGTGGCCGAGCGCGGCGACGCCGACGCCCGTCCGCAGATTTCGCTGCAGGTGCTCAGTTCGCGGGAGGTGCACGAGGCCGTGCTGGGGCGCCAGGTCGACTTCGGGCTGATGGCCGACGAGATGCCGACGACCGGCCTGGAGCACTCCGAATTCGCGCGCTTTCCGGGCGTGGTGGTGATGCATGCCAAACACCGGCTGGCCCGCGCCAGGACCATCCAGCCGCATCAACTCGCCGAAGAGCCCTTCCTCGCGCTCAACCCGGAAGATGCGTCCCGGCGCCGCCTGGAGCGGGCGCTGGCGGACTGCAACGTCGCGTTGAGCGTGCTGGTCGAAACCCCTTACGCGGCCAGCGTGTGCGAGATGGCCCTGAGCGGCATGGGCATCGGCGTCGTCAATCCGGTCACCGCGCTGGAGTACGCGCAGCGCGGCCTGGCCGTGCGCCCGCTGTCGCTGGAGGTGTCCTTCGCGGGCATGCTGGTGCTGCCGCCGGGACAGCCGCTGTCCGGCCTGGCGGTGCGCGTGCTCCAGCTCATGCGCATGCAGCTGGCCGAAGACCAGAAGGCCCTGGCGGGCCTTCTCAGGCCTCGCGCCAGGTAGCGCCACGCAGGCGCAAGGCATTGGTGATCACCGACGCCGAGCTCAGGCTCATCGCCAGCGCCGCGATCATCGGCGACAGCAGCCAGCCGGTGAACGGGAACAGCACGCCCGCGGCCAGCGGCACGCCCAGCGCGTTGTAGAGGAAGGCGAAGCCGAGGTTCTGTTTCATGTTGGCGATGGTCTGCTCGGAGATCACGCGCGCCTGCGCAATGCCGCGCAGGTCACCCTTGACCAGCGTCACCTGGGCGCTGTTCATCGCGACATCGGTGCCGGTGCCCATCGCCACGCCGACGTCGGCCTTGGCGAGCGCGGGCGCGTCGTTGATGCCGTCGCCGGCCATCGCGACGATGCGACCCTCGCGCTGCAGCCTGTCGACCAGCGCGAGCTTGTCGGCCGGCTTCACTTCGCCGTGCACTTCGTCAATGCCCAGCTTCGCGGCGACGGCCCGAGCCGTGGTCAGCCCGTCGCCCGTGGCCATGATGACGCGCAGCCCCGAGGCCTTGAGCGCGGCCAGCGCCTCCAGCGTGGTGGGCTTGATCGGGTCCGACACCGCGAGCAGGCCGGCGGCCTGGCCGTCCACCGCCAGGAACATGACACTCGCGCCCTCGGCCCGCAGCGCCTCGGCCTGCGGCTTGAGTGCGTCGACCCGCACGCGCAGCTGTGCCATGAGCGCCGTGTTACCGAGCGCCAGCTTCCGGCCGCCAACGCCGCCGCTCACGCCGATGCCGCTGCTCGATTCGAAACCCTCGGGCGTGTCCAGCGCGAGCTGGCGCTCGCGCGCCGCCCGCACGATGGCGTCGGCCAGCGGGTGTTCGCTGCCCTGGTCCAGGCTGGCTGCGAGGCGCAGCACCTCGTCGGCTGTGAAGCCCGGCGCAGGCACCGCGCGCTCGAACTGCGGCCGGCCTTCCGTCAGGGTGCCGGTCTTGTCGACGATGAGCGCATCGACCTTGCGGAAGTTCTCGATCGCCGCGGCATCGCGGAACAGCACGCCCTGCGTGGCCGCCTTGCCGGTGGCCACCATGATCGACATCGGCGTCGCAAGGCCGAGCGCACAGGGGCAGGCAATGATGAGCACCGCCACGGCATTGATAAGGCCGTAGACCCAGCTGGGCTGCGGCCCGAAGAAGCCCCAGGCGAAGAAGGTCAGCACCGCGATGGCGATCACCGTCATCACGAAGTAGCCCGCGACCTGGTCGGCCATCCGCTGCATCGGCGCGCGCGAGCGCTGGGCTTGCGCGACCATCTGCACGATGCTCGCGAGCACGGTCTGCGAGCCGACCTTTTCCGACTGCATGACGAGGGCGCCGTTGGTGTTGAGCGTCGCGCCGATGAGCTTGTCGCCCACGCGCTTGGTCACGGGCAGCGGCTCGCCGGTGAGCATCGACTCGTCGACCGCGCTGCCGCCTTCGATCACCACGCCGTCCACCGGCACCTTCTCTCCGGGGCGCACGCGCAGCTTGTCGCCCACATGCACGTGGGCGATGGGCACGTCTTCCTCGGTGCCGTCGGCGCCGATCCGGCGTGCCGTCTTGGGCGCGAGCCCCAGCAGCGACTTGATGGCCGCGGAGGTTTGCGAGCGCGCCTTGAGCTCGAGGATCTGGCCCAGCAGGGTGAGCGAAATGATCACCGCCGCCGCTTCGAAGTAGACCGACACGCGCCCCATCGACACGAACGACGCGGGGAACACGCCGGGCGCCACCGTGGCCACGACGCTGTAGACAAAGGCGGCGGCCGTGCCCAGGCCGATCAGGGTCCACATGTTCGGGCTGCGGTTCGCCACCGACTGCACCGCGCGCACAAAGAACGGCCAGCCGGCCCACAGCACGATCGGCACGCTGAGCACGAGCTCGATCCAGCTTTGCGTGCCCATCTCGAACCACTGCAGGCGGTGGCCGGCCATGGCGAGCACGGTGACGACAACGCTCAGCGGCAGCGTCCAGAAGAAGCGCCGCTTGAAGTCTTTCAGCTCGGGATCTTCGCCCTCGTCGAGGGTCGGCATCTCGGACTCCAGCGTCATGCCGCACTTGGGACAGTTGCCCGGGTGGTCCTGCCGGATCTCCGGGTGCATGGGGCAGGTGTAGACCGTGCCCTCCGCAGCGGGCTGCGCAGGGTCCGCGGGCGCATGCCCGTGCGATGCGTGGTGATCGTGGTGGCCGTGATGACCGTGGGGGTGTCCTGCGTGCCTGGTGGACGTGTCGTTCATTCGCGTTCTCCGACAGGAAAGGGGGAAGCCCTTGAGGGGGAAGCGATCAGTGTCCAGGTTGACACGATGTGAAGGTCAAGCCCTGTCGCGCGATACCCTGGAAGAAAAAGCGCCGGCATGGCGGCCGGCGCGTGAAAGACGCGTGCGCATCACGCTCACTTGCCGGCCTTGCCCACCAGCACCGCGCCCTTCATTCCGGCGTCGTAGTGGCCCGGCTGCAGGCAGCCGAAGTCGACCTTGCCGGCCTGGGTGAACTGCCAGACGATCTCGCCGGTCTTGCCCGCGGCCAGCGTGACCATGTTCGGATCGGCATGCTCCATCTCGGGGTTCTTCTTCATGGCCTCGTAGTGCGCCAGCAGCGCCTTCTCGGTCCCGAGCACGAGCTCGTGCTTCAGGACGCCGGAGTTCTTTACGACGAAGCGCACCGTCTCCCCCTGCCTGACCTTGATGTCCGCCGGCGTGAAGCGCATCGAGTCCGTCATGTCGACCTGGACCGTGCGCGTCACCTTGGCGGCTACGCCGGGCTTGCCGACGGCGGCTTCGGCATCGTGGCCGTGGCCACCGGCATGGGTGCCCGAGGCAAAGGCGCCAGCAGCGGCCAGTGCGGCCCCTACAGCGAAAACGGTGTTGCGGAAGGTGTGTGTCATGGTGTCCTTGGAGGTTGCCGGAATGCCGCGACTCTAGGAAGCCAAGCCCGTCCACCGCCGATCACCCGGATTACAAAAAAGCAATCTGCACGTTCGACCTCTGTGCGTCGGCGACATGGGAATCGCCTTATTTTGCCCGGGCAAAATATCCCAAGACGTCCCGCCCGGTGGCACCCGGACATCCGGTGTTTCCCCGGAAAAGCACGGCGGTGCCAAACGGCGGCAAGGGCGCCGCCCTTGAAAGGTCATCGAATGCCCTTATGATTAGCACTCGCTGCTGACGAGTGCTAACAGCCCTCCCATCCAGTCGACAGGTCGCCGGTTTCTCCGGCGCCCGACCACAAACAAACCCGTTTCTTACCCTTCCAGGAGATGCAATGAAACTTCGTCCTTTGGCCGATCGCGTGATCGTCAAGCGTGTTGACAGCGAAACCAAGACCGCCTCCGGCATCGTCATCCCCGACGCAGCCGCCGAAAAGCCCGATCAGGGTGAAGTCCTGGCCGTGGGCCCGGGCAAGCGCAACGACAAGGGCGAACTGGCCGCACTGACCGTCAAGGTCGGCGACCGCGTCCTGTTCGGCAAGTACAGCGGCCAGACCGTCAAGGTCGATGGCGACGAACTGCTCGTGATGAAGGAAGACGACCTGTTCGCAGTCGTCGAGAAGTAATTCTTCTCTTCCTTTCGATCCCATCCAAATTCAATCCATTCGGAGTTAATTCATCATGGCAGCAAAAGACGTAGTCTTCGGCGGAGAAGCCCGCGCACGCATGGTCGAGGGTGTCAACATCCTGGCCAACGCAGTCAAAGTGACCCTGGGCCCCAAGGGCCGCAACGTGGTGCTCGAGCGTTCGTTCGGCGCCCCCACCGTGACCAAGGACGGTGTGTCCGTGGCCAAGGAAATCGAACTCAAGGACAAGCTGCAGAACATGGGCGCCCAGCTCGTGAAGGAAGTGGCCTCCAAGACCAGCGACAACGCTGGTGACGGCACCACGACCGCCACGGTCCTGGCCCAAGCCATCGTTCGTGAAGGTTTCAAGCTGGTGGCTGCCGGCATGAACCCGATGGACCTGAAGCGCGGCATCGACAAGGCTGTCACGGCCCTGGTCGCCGAGCTGAAGAAGGCTTCCAAGCCCACCACCACCTCCAAGGAAATCGCGCAAGTCGGCTCCATCTCGGCCAACAGCGACGAAACCATCGGCAAGCTCATCGCTGACGCGATGGACAAGGTCGGCAAGGAAGGCGTGATCACCGTGGAAGACGGCAAGTCGCTGGACAGCGAACTCGACGTCGTCGAAGGCATGCAGTTCGACCGCGGCTACCTGTCGCCCTACTTCATCAACAACCCCGAGAAGCAATCGGCGCTGCTCGACAACCCCTTCGTGCTGCTGTTCGACAAGAAGATCAGCAACATCCGTGACCTGCTGCCCGTGCTGGAGCAAGTCGCCAAGGCTGGCCGTCCGCTGCTGATCATTGCCGAAGAAGTCGAAGGCGAAGCCCTGGCGACGCTGGTCGTGAACACGATCCGCGGCATCCTGAAGGTCGTGGCTGTGAAGGCTCCTGGCTTCGGCGACCGCCGCAAGGCCATGCTGGAAGACATCGCCATCCTGACGGGCGGCAAGGTCATCGCTGAAGAAGTGGGCCTGACGCTCGAAAAGGTGACGCTGGCCGACCTGGGTCAAGCCAAGCGCATCGAAGTGGGCAAGGAAAACACGATCATCATCGACGGCGCTGGCGCTGCTGGTGACATCGAAGCCCGCGTGAAGCAAGTTCGCGTTCAGATCGAAGAAGCGACCAGCGACTACGACCGTGAAAAGCTGCAAGAGCGCGTGGCCAAGCTGGCCGGCGGCGTGGCAGTGATCAAGGTTGGCGCTGCCACCGAAGTCGAAATGAAGGAAAAGAAGGCTCGCGTCGAAGACGCCCTGCACGCCACCCGCGCTGCAGTGGAAGAAGGCGTTGTGGCTGGCGGCGGCGTGGCACTGCTGCGTGCCAAGCAAGCCGTGGGCGAGTCGGTCAAGGGCGACAACGCTGACCAGGAAGCCGGCATCAAGCTGGTGCTGAAGGCCATCGAAGCCCCCCTGCGCGAAATCGTGAACAACGCCGGCGGCGAAGCCTCGGTGGTGGTGAACGCTGTGTTGGCCGGCAAGGGCAACTACGGCTTCAACGCTGCGAACGACACGTACGGCGACATGCTCGAGCTGGGCATCCTGGACCCGACGAAGGTCACCCGCACCGCACTGCAGAACGCCGCTTCGGTGTCCTCGCTGCTGCTGACGACCGAAGCCATGGTTGCTGACGCACCCAAGGACGAGTCCGGCGCTGGCGGCGGCGGCATGCCCGACATGGGCGGAATGGGCGGCATGGGCGGCATGGGCATGTAATTTCGCTCGCCCCCAGGCTGCGCGGCACTTCGTGTCCGCTACGCCAACCCCCTACCGGGGGCAACACCTGCGGCCCGGCAAAGCCGGTTCCGCGGTGTTTCGCGAAACAAAAAACCCGTCTTGCGACGGGTTTTTTTATGGGCGTTCGGTTTGTTGTTGTGCCGGCTAGCGGAACTGGTCGCGCAGCGCCATGTACAGCACCTGAAAACGCGCGTGCCGCGTCTTGTGTGCGCCAGCGCCTTCGGATGAAGGCGTCAGCGTCTGCTTCACCGGCGGCAGCGTGCACACCTCGGCCACAGCACCTCCATCGGCCAGCCACGCCAGCCGCGCCGCACCAAGCGCACCGCCCGTTTCGCTGCCCGCGTACAGCGTGAGCGACACCTGGAAGATGTCGGCCAGCAACTGCCCCCACCACACACTGCGCGCACCGCCCCCCACCAGCGCGACTTCACGCAGCGGCATGTCGGCCGGCAGGCGCAGCGTGTCGAAGCCATCGCGCAGCCCGAAGCTCACGCCCTCGACCACGGCGTAGGCAATCTCCGCGGGGCCATGCGCATGCGTGAGGCCGAACAGCACCCCTTGCGCATTCGGGTTGTTGTGCGGCGAACGCTCGCCCGACAGGTACGGCAGGAACAGCGGGCAGCGCGCCCGGTCCGCCAGCGCGACCGATGCCGCCGCTTCGAGCAACGCCGCCTCGTCCGCGAACTTGAAGGTCTTCGCTGCCCAGCTCACCGCGCTGGCGGCCGAGAGCATCACCGACATCTGGTGCCAGCGCCTGGGCAGCGCGTGGCAGAAGGCGTGCATTGCCTGCGCGGGGTTCGGCAGGAAGCGGTCGGTCGAGACGAACACCACGCCCGACGTGCCGAGCGAGACGAAGCCCTGCCCCGGCTCCACGAGCCCCATGCCGACCGCACTGGCGGCGTTGTCGCCCGCGCCGCCGGCGATCTTCACGCCCTCGCACAGCCCCCAGCGCGCCGCCAGTTCCGGCTTGAGCAGCGCGGAGACTTCACTGCCCTCGACCAGCCGCGGCATGTGAGCGCGCGTGAGCCCCGTGGCGGCGAGCAGTTCGTCGGACCAGTCGCGCGCGCCCACGTCGAGCCACAGCGTGCCGGCCGCGTCGGACATCTCGCTGACCGCCTCGCCGCTGAGCATGAAGCGCAGCCAGTCCTTGGGCAGCAGCACGCGCGCCACGCGGGCGAAGACCTCGGGCTCGTGCTCGCGCACCCACAGCAGCTTGGGCGCGGTGAAGCCGGGCATCGCGAGGTTGCCCGCGATCTCGCCCAGGCGCGGCACGGCGCGCGTGAGCGCCTCGCACTGCGCACCGCTGCGGCCGTCGTTCCAGAGGATGGCCGGGCGCAGCACCTCGCCCGCCGCGTCGAGCAGCGTGGCGCCGTGCATCTGGCCCGACAAGCCGATGGCGCGCACCTGCGCCAGCGCCTTCGCATGCGTGGTGCGCAGCTCGGCCATGACCGCCTCGAGCGCCTGCCACCACTGGGCGGGCGCCTGCTCGGACCACAGCAGGTGCGGCCGGTCGACCGTGAGCGGCGCGCGTGCCACGCCGACGATGCGGTGATCGTCCGCGAGCAGCAATGCCTTGAGCTCGGACGTGCCGAGGTCGAGTCCCAGATACAAGATGGTCTCCCTGATGGCGCCTTCGGAGCGGGCGCGTTCGCCTTGAAAGAAGTCAGCCGAAGCGCGTGTCGGCCTGGCGCCTGAACTCGCTCGGCGTCATGCCCTTGATTTCGAGAAAGCGCCGGTTGAAGTTGGCCACGTTGTTGAAGCCCACCTGGTAGCAGATGTCGGTCACGTAGTGGTCGGTCTGCATCAGCAGGTGGCAGGCGCTGTTGATGCGCACGCGGTTCACGAAGTCGGTGAAGCTGTTGCCGGTCGAGCGGCGGAAGAAGCGGCTGAAGCGGCTCTCGCTCATGCCCAGCTCGGCGGCGACGTCCGACATCGAGATCGAGTCGGTCATGTTGTTCGTGATGCGGTTCACGATGTCGTTGATCTGGTCGACCTGCGCATCGCCGTCGCTGCCCTGCACGCCCTGCATCTGCACGCTCGACAGCAGCCGGTAGTCGGTGCACTGGGCCAGGTCGGCCATGAACTCGCAGAACAGGCCCAGGCGGCGCACGCCGCGCGCGGCCTTGATGGCGTCCCAGTGCGCCAGCGCCTGCGCCGACATGCCGAAGAACTCGATGCCGTGGCGCGCGCGGTCGAGCAGCGGCATCACGTCGCGCAGTTCGGGAATCTCGGCGGCCGCGCGCTCGATGGGCTCGTGGCGGAACTGGATCACGCGGTCGCGCCCGGCCGCGCCTTCTTCGGGCACGTCCAGCGAGATCCAGTTGTGCGGCAGGCGCGGCCCGCACAGCACGAGGTGGCCGGGCTGGAACGGCCCGATCCAGTCGCCGATGAAGGCCTTGCCCGAGGTCTCGGTGATCAGGTGCAGCTCGTAGTCTTCATGGAAGTGCCATCGCACCAGCGGGCTCGGAAAGCCGTGCGCGAGGCAGCGCACCAGGCCGGTTTCTTCCGGGGCTTCGTAGCCCAGCGACGGGGAGCGCGCGAAGTCGCGCTCCAGTTCGGGTTGGCGTTGACGAGGGATCGCGCGTTTGCGGGTGGTCGTGGTCATGGCGGCACGGATCGATCAGGGCCGGGAAGCGACGGCCTCGTTGTCTTCCTGCGAAAGCGCCGTGCGAACGGCTTCCAGCGTCGGTGGATCGGCGCCCTCGCGGGTGCAGTTCAGGGCCGCGGCGGTGGCGGCGAAGCGCATCACGGCGCGCCAGGCGTCGTCGCCGAGCTCAGCCAGTTGCGCCGGATGCTCGACGCCGTGCGCCAGCAGCGCCACCGACAGC
>NZ_BCUS01000013.1 GCF_001591345.1 Variovorax boronicumulans NBRC 103145
AGGGTCGTTTCAATAGAACTAAAGACAAGGCAGATTATTTGTGCATTGTTCCGGCAGTGCGCGCGGCCTAAAGTTCCCGCACCAAACAACGAAGAGACAAGCTTTCTCTGCAAGGAGGAAGTCAACGCGAATGCAACCGGTGCATGTGGGCTTCCGCCTGCGAAGCCGTGCGCTGCGCGTGTGTGCGAATGCCATGAACCCTTCCCTGGAATCGATCACCCGGCCCGACCCGAACGCACCGCTGCTGCGTGTGCGTGACGTGGTCGTCAGGTTTGGCGGCATCGTCGCGCTTGATCAAGTGAGCTTCGATGTGCCCAAGCAGAAGATCGTTGGACTCATCGGGCCCAACGGCGCGGGAAAGACCACGCTGTTCAACTGCCTGAGCAGACTGTACGAGACCACTTCCGGCGGCATCGAACTCGACGGCCTTTCCATCCTGGACCTGCCGGCCCATGCGATGGCGGCTCGCGGCATCGGACGCACGTTCCAGAACCTCGCGCTGTTCCCGAGTGCGACCGTGTTCGAGAACATCCTCATCGGCTGCCATACGCGCAAACACGGCAATCTCCTGGCCGACATGCTCAGCCTGCGGCGCAGCCGGCAGGTCAACCGCGCGGCGGCTGCCGTGGCGAACGAACTGATCGCCTACTTGCGACTGGGCGACGTCGCGCACCGAAGGGTCGCGGAGTTGCCCTTCGGCACTCAGAAGCGCGTGGAGTTCGCGCGAGCGCTGGCGATGAAGCCCCGGCTGCTGCTGCTCGACGAGCCGGCTTGCGGCCTGAATCATGAAGAAGTCGAAGGGCTGGCCGAGCTCATCCGCGGGACGCAGCGTGACTTCGACCTGACGGTGTTGCTGGTGGAGCACCACATGGGCCTGGTGATGGGCATCTCGGACTGGATCGTTGCACTCAACTTCGGCCGCAGGATCGCCGCCGGGACGCCTGCCCAGGTGCAGGCGAGCCCGGAGGTCATCGCGGCATACCTGGGGGAATCCAAATGACGCCGCTGCTGCAGGTGAAGAAGCTGTCCGCCTCCTACGGGGCCATCACGGTGCTGCACGGCATTGACCTCGACGTGAAGCGCGGCAGCGTCACGGCGCTGCTTGGCGCCAACGGAGCGGGCAAGACGAGCGCGCTGAGAGCCATCTGCGGGCTGTTGACGCGCAAGGGATCCATGGAGCTGGACGGCAAGCCACTGACAGGCATGGGCACGGAGGACATCGCCCGCCTGGGCATCAGCCACGTGCCCGATGGGCGCGGCACCTTCACCCATCTGAGTGTCGAGGACAACCTGCGCCTGGGCGGGATCTTCCAGAAAGACAAGAGGCAACTGGCGTCCGACATCGAGCGGATGTACGAGTACTTCCCGATCCTCAAGGCGCGCCGCCTGCAGCAAGCCGGCCTGCTTTCGGGAGGGGAGCAACAGATGCTTGCCGTGGGCAGGGCCTTGATGTCGCACCCTCGCTTGCTGCTGCTCGACGAGCCGTCGTTTGGCCTGGCGCCCAAGGTTGTCGCGGAGATCTTCGCGATCTTCCGCCAGCTCAACGAGAAGGAGGGGCTGAGCATTCTGCTGGTCGAACAGAACGCAGCCCTGGCCCTCGACATTGCGCAGGAGGCCTACCTGATCGAGACCGGCCGCATCGTCTTCTCGGGTTGCGCCGCCAGCGTGCAGAACAACGAAGACATCCGTCGCGCATACCTGGGAGGCTGAACATGGAACTGCTCGTTCAACAGGTCACCGCCGGTCTTGCGACCGGTGCCATCTACGCCTGCGTCGCGCTGGCGATCGTCATGATCTACCGGGCCATCGGCCACGTGAATTTCGCGCAGGGCGAGATGGCCATGGTCTCGACCTATCTGGCCTGGCAGCTCATCGAGTTCGGACTGCCGTACTGGCTGGCCTTCGTGCTGACGCTGGTGCTGTCCTTCGTGCTGGGCGCCATGGTCCAGCACCTGCTCATCCGCCGGATCCGCAACGCATCGGACATCAACCAGATCATCGTCTTCATCGGCGTGCTGCTGGTGCTCAACAGTGTGGCCGGGTTCATCTGGAGCTACACCGTCAAGCCGTTCCCTTCGCCCTTCGGGACGGCACCTTTCATGGGCAGCCCCCTGGCCAGCGCGCACCAGGTGGGAATGATCGGCGTGATCCTCGTCGTGCTGCTGCTGCTGTTCCTTTTCTTCCGCTTCACCCGCACAGGTCTGGCGATGCGCGCGGCGGTGAGCAATCCGAACTCCGCCCGGCTGCTGGGCATCCGGGTCAAGGCGCTCGAAGCGCTGGGGTGGGGCATGGCCGCCAGCATCGGGGCCATCGCCGGCATCCTGGTGGCGCCCATCGTTTTTCTCGAACCGAACATGATGGCCGGCATCGTCATCTACGGCTTTGCAGGGGCCGTGCTCGGCGGCTTGAACAGCCTGCTCGGCGCGCTGATCGGCGGGCTGCTTCTGGGCGTGCTGGAAAACCTCATCAGCACCTTCGTTCCGGTCGTCGGCGGGGAGCTGAAGTCCACCATCGCACTGATCGCGATCGTGGTCGTGCTTCTGGTCCGTCCGCAGGGCCTCATCGGCAAGCCAACAACGCACAGGGTATGACCGCTTCATCCAATTCCCGCTCCCCAGCCGGCCGGTACGGCCCTGTGATCGCGATCCTCATTGCTGTTCTGGTGCCCGTGCTGGCGAAGGACTTCCTCGTCTTCCAGGCCACGCAACTGATGGTCTATGCCATTGCCATCATGGGCTTGAACATTCTGGTCGGCATCAACGGGCAGCTCTCGCTGGGGCATGGCGCTTTCTATGCATTGGGCGCCTACACCGTCGCCATCCTCATGGACGGCTACGGAATGCCCTATGGGTGGGCGCTACCCGTCGCGGCGTTGGTCACCTTCGCCGCGGGCTTTGCCTTCGGACTGCCGGCGCTTCGCCTGGAAGGCATCTACCTCGCGCTGGCCACTTTCACGCTCGCCATTGCGCTGCCTCAGATCCTGAAGCTGTCGGTGCTCGACCCGTGGACCGGCGGCGTGCAGGGCATCTCCATCGCGAAGCCGGAGGCGCCGGCTTTCCTGCCGCTCAATGCGGACCAGTGGCTGTATGTGCTGACCCTGGCCATCACGTGTCTCGTCTACTGGCTGGCCAGGAACCTGATCGGCAGCAGGACGGGCCGGGCGCTCACGGCCGTGAAGGACAACGCGCTGGCCGCGCGCACGATGGGCATCAACGTCGCGCTCTACAAGACGTTGGCGTTTTCCGTCAGCGCCTGCTTCACCGGCATCGCAGGGGCTCTCAGCGCGATCGTCGTCCAGTACGTCTCGCCGGACAGCTTCAGCTTCTATCTGTCGGTGGCCATCCTGGTCGGGCTGGTGGTCGGCGGCGTCGGCTGGCTGCCGGGCGCTTTTCTCGGTGCCGCCTTCATCCTCTTCGTGCCCAACATCGCCGAGGGCGTGTCCAAGGGCCTGTCGGGCGCCGTCTACGGCGTGCTGCTCATCGCACTCATCGTGCTGCGCCCCGGCGGCTCGGCAGGGTTCGGCGCCGCCTGGCGCGGACTGCTTTCACGCACCGGGCGCACGACGCGCCAGATATCGCTTTCACAAGAAAAGGAGACAGGATCTTGAACACGCACACGCGCTTTTCCAGAAGAACCGGGCTCACGGCCCTGGCCGCACTGCTGATAGGGGGGCCGCTGACCGGATGGGCTCAGAAACGATACGGCCCCGGCGTCACCGACACCGAGATCAAGATCGGCAACACCAGCCCTTACAGCGGCCCGGGGTCGGCCTACGGCGCGATCGCGAAGATGCATGCGGCGTACTTCAGGATGATCAACGAGAAGGGCGGGGTCAACGGCCGCCGGATCAACTACCTTTCCTACGACGATGCATTGAGCCCGCCCAAGACCGTCGAGCAGACGCGCAAGCTGGTCGAACAGGACCAGGTGCTCGCCGTGTTCAATTCGGTCGGCACCGCGGCCAACCTGGCGGTCCAAAAGTACCTGAACAACAAGAAGGTGCCGCAGCTCATGATCGGCGCCGGCTCGACGCGGCTGATCGATCCGAAGACCTTCCCCTGGACCATCGGCTGGCAGCCGACGTACCACAGCGAAGGCGCGATCTACGCGAAATACATCCTGGCCAACATTCCCGATGCGCGGGTCGCCATCCTGTCGCAGAACGACGATTTCGGTCGCGACTATCTCGGCGGCCTCAAGGCGGGATTCGGCGACAAGGCCAAGAACCTGATCGTCTCGGAGACCACCTACGAACCCACGGACGCCACCGTCGACTCGCAGATCCTCAAGATGAAGGCTTCGGGTGCCAACGTCCTGGTGAACATCACCACGCCGAAGTTCGCCGCCCAGACCATCAAGAAGGTGGCCGAGATCGGCTGGAAGCCGACGCACTTCCTGACCAGCATCTCGATCTCGATGGGCGCCGTGATGCGGCCCGCGGGCCTGGAGAACGGGCAGGGGATCATCAGCGCGGCCTACCTGATGGAGGCGACCGACGACCGCTGGAAGGACTACCCCGAGATGCGGGAGTGGAACGCCTTCATGGACAAGTACCTGCCCGACGCCAACAAGGCCGACTGGATGAACGTCTTCGGCTATGTGGCTGCGCAGGCATTGGTGCATGTGCTGCAGCAGTGCGGCGACGACCTCTCGCGCGAGAACCTGATGAAGCAGGCCGCCAGCATGAAGAACGTGCGCTTCAAGCTGATGCTGCCGGGCATCTTCGCCAACAGCAGCGACAAGAACTTTTTCCCGGTGCGGCAGCTGCAGATGGTGCGGCTGAATGGCCAGAAATGGGAGCCGTTCGGCTCCGTCATGGGCAGCGACGAATAGACCACGGAATCCAGGAAAGAACCATGCACGACTACAAGATGCTCATCGACGGCCAATGGCTGGGCGCTCGTTCCGGCCAGACGCTCGACACAGAGAATCCCTACACCGGAAAGCTCTGGGCCCGCATTCCCAAGGCGGCGCTCGAGGACGCGGACGCCGCTGTGCGCGCGGCCCACCGGGCCTTGAAGCAGGGCCCGTGGGGGGCGCTCACCGCCAGCGGACGCGGCGCGCTCCTGCGCCGGCTGGGCGACCTGATCGCCGGCGAGGCCGAGGCGCTGGCGCGCACCGAGGTCCGCGACAACGGCAAGCTCTTCGCCGAGATGCGCGCGCAGCTCAATGCCGTGGCACACATGGCGCACTACTATGCGGGCCTGGCGGACAAGGTGGAAGGCAGCGTGCCGCCGCCCGATCGCAGCGGCATGTTCACCTACACGCGCCGCGAGCCCGTGGGGGTCGTCGTCTGCATCGCGCCGTGGAATTCGCCACTGGCTCTGCTCGCGTCGAAGGCCTTTCCCGCGCTGGCCGCCGGCTGCACGGTCGTTGTCAAGCCGTCCGAGTACACCTCGGCCTCTTCGCTGGAGCTCGGTCGATTGTTCGAGCAGGCCGGCTTCCCGCCGGGTGTCGTGAACATCGTGACCGGCCTGGGTGCCGACCTGGGCGAAGCGCTGGTGACGCATGCAATGACGGCCAAGATCGCCTTCACCGGCGGCGAGGCGGCCGGTCAGCGCGTCAACGAATTGGCCGCGCGCGATTTCAAGAGCGTGACGATGGAGCTGGGTGGAAAGTCGCCCAACATCGTCTTCGACGATGCCAACCTGGATGATGCGGTGAACGGCGCAGTCGCGGGCATCTTCGGGGCCGCGGGCCAGACCTGCATCGCGGGCTCGCGCCTGCTCGTGCAGGAAAGCATCCACGACGCATTCGTCGAGCGGCTGGTGGCGGTCGCCAAGGTCGCGCGCCTGGGCGATCCGAACCTGCCTGACACCCAGATCGGTCCGATCGCGACCCGGCCTCAGTACGACAAGATCCTGAAGTACATCGAGATCGCGAGGAACGAAGGCGGCCACTGCGTGCTGGGCGGACGCCCGAGCGCAGAGCTCGGCGGCCTGTTCGTCGAGCCGACGATCTTCACCCGCATCCACAACGGCATGCGCATCGCGCGCGAGGAGGTCTTCGGGCCCGTGCTGTCGATCCTCACCTTCAAGGACGAGCGCGAGGCGCTGGAGATCGCCAACGACACCTTCTACGGCCTGGCTTCGGGTGTCTGGACCCAGAACATGGGCCGGGCGTTCCGGATGGCCAACGCACTGGAGGCTGGGACGGTCTGGATCAACACCTACCGGGCGCTGGGCGTGCACATGCCGTTTGGCGGCTTCAAGCGCAGCGGGCTGGGGCGCGAGAACGGCCTGGAGGCCATCGAAGGCTACCTGCAGACGAAGAGCGTGTGGCTCAACTACGACGCGCCGACCGCGAATCCGTTCGTGATGCGCATCTAGTGCCAGCCCAGCCCCAAGCCATCAGGAACAACGCCTCTCATGACACAGACAGAACAGTACGACTACATCATCGTCGGCGCGGGATCGGCGGGCTGCGTGCTCGCCAACCGGCTTTCCGAAGACGCTTCGAAAACGGTGCTGCTGCTCGAAGCCGGCCCCGAAGACCGCAGCATGTGGATGAAGATCCCCGCCGGGACGACCAAGGTCTTCCGGCCCAGCGCCGTCAACTGGGGCTACTTCACCGAGCCCGAACCGAACCTGCGCGGCCGGAAGATCTACTGGCCGCGCGGCAGGACACTGGGCGGATCGAGCTCGATCAACGGCATGGTCTATCTGCGCGGCCATCCGGAAGACTACGACCAGTGGGCGCGCCTGGGCAATCCGGGCTGGGGGTGGGATGACGTGGTGCCGTACTTTCGCAAGAGCGAAGATCAGCAGCACGGCGCCAGTGCACTGCATGGTGCCGGCGGCCCGCTGGCCGTGACCGACCCGGTCATCGACGACCCCGCTGGGCGGCTCTTCATCGAGTCGGCGATCAACACCGGCTCGCCCTTGCGCAAGGATTTCAACGACGGCGTGCAGGAAGGCGTTGGGCGGGCGCAGGTCACCGTGCGCGATGGCCGCAGAAGCTCGACCTCCGTCGCCTTCCTGCATCCGGTGCGCGGGCGTGCCAACTTGCACGTCGCCGTCGAAGCGCTCGCCGAAAAAGTGGTGCTCGAAGGCAAGCGCGCCACAGGCGTGAGCTATTCACAGCGCGGCGTCAGCAAGCTTGCCACCGCCCGGTGCGAGGTCATCCTGTGCGGCGGCGTGATCAATTCACCGCAGCTTCTCATGCTCTCGGGCATCGGCCCGGCGGCGCATCTGCGCGAGCACGGCATCGACGTTGCCCTGGACTTGCCGGGCGTGGGCGAGAACCTCCAGGACCACCTCTACGTGTACTACGTGGCGAAGTGCGAGAAGTCCATCTCCCTGAACCACAAGCTCTCGGGACCGAACCTGTACGTCGAGGCGATGAAGTACTTCGCGAACCGCAGCGGCTACCTGAACATCGGCGCGGTCCAGGCGACTGCATTTGCCCGCGTCGGGCCGCAGGCCACCCGACCCGACGTGGAGGTCAGCTTCCGGCCGATGAGCCTGAACATCAGCAAGAAGGGCGACATCGCACTGGACAGCTTCCCGGGCATCAACGCCTCGTGCAGTTTGCTGCGTCCCCGGGCCCGCGGGCGCATTCGCCTGGCCAGCGCCAATCCACGCGATTACCCGCGGATCCACGCCAACTACCTGGACAACGCAGAGGATCTGCAGGTGATGCGCGAGGGACTTCGATGGATACGCAAGACCTTCGAGACCGAGCCGCTCTCGCGTTTCATCCAGACCGAGCACGCGCCGGGAAATGCAGTCCAGTCGGACAGCGAGTGGGAGGATTTCATCCGCGACTCGGCTCAGTCCGTCTACCACCCGGTGGGCACCTGTGCGATGGGCAACGACGGCATGGCTGTACTGGATCACGAACTGCGAGTGCGCGGCATCGACGGCCTGCGCGTCGTGGATGCCTCCGTCATGCCTCGAATCACCTCTTCCAACACGAACGCGCCTGCGATCATGATCGGGGAAAAAGGCGCCGACATGATCCGCGCGACAGAGGGGCGTTGACGCCAGATCCCCAACTGCCGGGAACTGGGTTCTTTCTGGTCCGTCGGTGTCGTCGGTTGGCCGCCTGCACATCGGCGGCGCTGATGTGATCTTCGTCAGGGGGCGTTTGGACAAAGCAGGTGGTTGTACCTCCGAAACCGGCCACTGGATCGGCGAACGAGCCGCTGCAAAGCAGACAAGCGCGGCTGGCTACATGCAAAGAAGGCGGGATGGGAATGAGTTCCTCATAAGCCACACAGTCGATAGCTGAAAACGGTGGCCGATCAGTGCGCAGGTTCCATGCGCAGCCGGTACGCAACGCCATCGCGTCCAGGGTCGGCGCCGCCATGCAGGCCGTCGGCCTGTACCTGCACGCCGTGCACCCAGCCGATGGTGTAGTTGTACGGGTTGCGGCCAATGGCGTAGCCCTGTGCTTCCAGCGCGCGTGTGGTGGAACGCGGAATGCGGTTGCACACGTCGATGGAGTTGCTGGTGGACGAGAAGCGAGGTGCCGACACGGCTGCCTGCATCTCCATACCGTGGTCGATCACGTTGAGCAGCACCTGCAGCACGCCCATGGCGATCTGCGTGCCACCGGGCGCGCCGAGCACCACGTCGAGCTCGCCGTCCTTGAAGGTCATGGTGGGGCAGGACGAGGTGAAGCGGCTCTTGCCCGGCTGGATGCTGCCGGCGCGACCCGGACGCGGGTCGAACACGCCCATGCAGCCGTTGTACAGAAAACCCATGCCCGGGGTGATGATGCCCGAGGGCATGGCCAGCGAGTGGGTCAGGGACACGGCGTTGCCGTCGGCGTCCACCACGCTCAGGTGGGTGGTGTCGCGCGGCACGGGTGCGCCAGGGTTCACGCGCTCCACGTTGAAGCGATGGCCCGCCCGGATCTGCTCGGCCACTTCTCGGGCCATGTCCTTGGACAGCAGCTGATCCAGCGGCACATCGAAGAACTTCGGGTCGCCGATGCAGCGGTCCTTGTCGATCGTCGCCTTCTTCATGGCCTCGCACACCCTCTGCAGGTAGGCGGGGCTGTTGTGCTCCAGACTCGCCAGATCGAAGTGCTCGAGGATGTTGAGCATCTCCAGCAGCATGGCGCCGCCGCCCGGGGGCTGGTTGGTCGTGATGGTGCGGTCGCGGTAGTGGCCCACCAGCGGCGGGTTGCGCTGCACCTGGTACCGGGCCAGGTCGTCGAGCGTGATCAGCGCCCCCAGCGACTGCAGGTGCGTCACCATTTTTAACGCCAGGTCACCCTGGTAGAACGGGCGCGCACCTTCTTCAGCAATTTGGCGCAGCACGGCAGCCATGCCTTCGTTGCGCAGCGGCGCACCGATGGGCTTGGGGCGCCCGTCAGGGCGGCAGTACAGCTGGCGGCTTTCCTCGCAGTACTGCAGCCGCTCCAGGTTGCCGACGCGGCCCATGGTGGGCTCGTCGATCCAGAAGGCGTGCATGCCGGGGCGCACAAAGTAGCCGTCCGCGGCCCAGCGGATGGCGGGCTCCACCACCTGCTGCCACGGCAGGCGGCCGTGCGCCTGATGCATGGCCTCCAGGCCCTTGAGCGTGGCCGGTGTACCGATGGACTGGGGGCCGATGTCGTTGACGCGGCCTTTGAGGATGAAACCGAAGCCGTCCTTGGTCTCGCCCTCGAGCAGGTGCTCCCACATGTTTTCCCTGGCCGCCAGCGGCGCGGGCGAGTGGAAGTCGAAATATTCATGCACCTGGGCGCCCGGCAGGTACACGGCGGCGGTGCCGAAACCTGCGATGCCGCACATCAGCGGATCGACCACGGTCTGGGCCAGCGCGGTGGCCACGGCGGCATCCACCGCGTTACCGCCTGCGCGCAGGATGTCGATGCCGGACTCGGCGGCCTCCGGCTGCGGGCAGACCACCATTGCTTCTTTTTTCATGAGGTGTGATGACGAACCCCTTGCTGCATCGGCGATACGGCAAGGGGTGAAGATGGAAGAAAAGGGGGCGGTGCTTGTGCGGCCGCCGGCTTACTTGGCGCTGAGGTTCAGCGCTCCGAGCGTGGGCCCCCAGGCCTTGGCGTCACGCGCCGCCGTTTCCATGACCAGCGCGGAAGGGCCGGACATGGGGATCACGCCCATGCTTTTGAGCTTGGCCTGCACGTCGGGACTCTGGTGGAAGGCCGTCGTCGCCTTGTTGAGCTTTTCCACAATGTCGGCCGGCGTGCCGGCGCGCGCCACCACGGCACTCCAGCCCATGTTGTCAAAGCCCTTCACGCCCAGCTCGCCCAGGGTGGGCACATCGGGCAGCTCAGGGGTGCGTTGCGGCGACAACACGGCCAGTGGATTGAGCTTGTGGTTCTTGATGTGGGGCAGGGCGGTGCCATACACAGGTGCCATCACCTCGGTTTGCCCGCCAATGGTGGCCAGGATGCCGTCGGCCTCGCCCTTGTAAGGGATGTGGGTCATCGAAATGCCCAGGGCATTGGACACCAGCTCGACCGCCAGGTGGGTGGAGTTGCCCAGGCCGGCGGACGCGAAGTTCAGCTTGCCGGGCGCCGCCTTGGCTTTTTCCGTCAGATCCTTGAGCGTCTTGATGCCCGTGGCCGGGTTGGCCGACAGCACGAACGGCACCGTCGTCAGCATGGTCACGCCAACGAAATCCTTCTCGGGGTTGTAGGGCAGTGGCTTGTAGGTGAACTGATTGAGCACCATCAGCGACACGCTGCCCAGCAGCAGGGTGTAGCCATCGGCGGGCGCATTCAGCGCGTTCTGTGCGGCAATGAGGCCGCCCGCACCGGGCTTGTTCTCCACCACGATGGTGGCGCCAATGGCCTTGCCTGCGTGTTCAGCCCACATGCGCGCGATCGTGTCGCTGCTGCCGCCCGGGGCCTGCGACACGATCAGGCGCACGGGACGACTGGGGTAGGAGGCTTGCGCGAACACGGTGGTGGCCGTGGCGGCTGCGACCGCGACACCCATCAGGATCTTGTAGACGTTCGTGATTGCTTTGGGCACAGGGATTCCTCAGAAGGTCTGTCATGGAAGATGAAGTAATTTTCATGACAACCCCTGCCATCCACCTAGTGAAAATGCAAAATGGATGCATGAAGGTTTACTCATGATCGAGCGTTCGGAAGGCCTGTCCTGGGCACGAGGCATCAAGGTCCGGCATCTGGAATCCTTTCTGGTGCTGGACGAGGCGGGCACGCTGACCGAAGCGGCGGCGCGGCTGCACATGACGCAATCTGCCATGTCGCACTGGCTGGCGGAGCTCGAACGCGTGGCGGGCACGCCGCTGGTGGTGCGCGGGCGCAAGGTGCAGCTGACGCCTGCCGGGCATCTGCTCAAACGCCTGGCCATCACGGTGCTGGGCGATATCGCCCGCACCGGCCTCGAAATGCATGCGGTGGCTGCGGGACGCGTGCCGCGACTGAACGTGGGCAGCGTCTGGGCAGGCATCGCCGGCGGCCTGCCCGAAGCCGTGACCGCGTTCCAGCAGCGCCATGCCGATGTGGCTGTGTCCATCCACGACGGCCTGTTCGACGACCTGCTCAAAGGCCTGGACACGCGTGCCATGGATGCCGTGATCGGCGTTCTGGATGCGCGGGCGCACCAGCCGCAACTGGCGCACCACGTGCTCTTTGACGACCGGGTGAGCATCGTCATCGGCCAGGGCAGCAAGCACTGGGACAGCAACCAGCCGCTGGGCTTTGCCGACGTGCTGCGCGAGCATTGGGTGATGCCCCCCCTTGGCACGCTCACTCGCATCCAGATGGATGCCTATCTCATCGAGCAACAGGCATCGTGGCTGGTGCCCAAGGCAGAAACCGCCTCGTTGGCCATGATGCAGGCGCTGCTGCAAAAGGGTGACTATGTCGGCGTGTGTGCGGAATCCATGGCGGACTACATGGCCTCGCTGGGACTGTTCCGCAAGGTCGCCATCGATTCGAACATCCGCTTCGGCCCCATCACCGTGGTGTGGAACCGCGAGCACGTCTCGGCCACGCTCGTGGACTTCATTGCCTGCCTGAAGGCGCACGCGCGGGGCTTGCCTGCTGCACACGTGCAGGAGGCGCCCAGCGCTTAGCGGCCGGCCAAGGCACGTGTCTCAGATCGAATCGGAAGCTTCGTAGACCACCACTGCCGCGGCCAGGTCCTCCAAGGCGGTGCCCACGGCCTTGAAGACGGTCCGCCCGTCACCATCGGCGCGTCCCTGGATCCGGCCCGCGGCCAGATCGGCCAACTCCCCTGCCACATCGTCGGCGGCGAACACGCCGCGCGACATGGGCCCGAGCAATTCGCCACTCTTTTGCAGCGCTTCTTGCGTATCGACAAACAGACGCGCACCCGCAAAGCAGGCATCGTCGGCTTCGCGCATCTGCGGCGTGAAACTGCCGATCAGGTCAAGGTGGCTGCGAGGCCGCAGCCACGCGCCCTGTACCACCGGCTGCGTGGCGAGCGTGGCACAGCTCACGATGTCGACGTCGTTCACCGCCTTGGCGAGATCCGGCGCAACGGCCGCCTCGATGTTCTGCGCGCACAGCCGCGCAGCGAGCGCCTTCGCCGCAGCTTCGTCACGGTCCCACACCACCACGCGTTCGATGGGGCGCACGGCACGGTAGGCCTCGGGAATCAGACTGCCGACACGCCCGCAGCCGACGACCAGCAGGCTGCGCGCATCGGCAGGCGCGAGATAGGACGCGGCCAGGGCCGAGGCGGCCGCGGTGCGGCGCGACGTGATCTCGTTGCCGTCGATCTGCGCCAGCGGTTCGCCCGTGCTGGCGTCGTACAGCACATAGGTCGAGAACAGTCCGGGCAGGCCGCATTGCGCGTTGTTCGGGAAGATGGTCACGGTCTTGACGCCCAGGTAACGGTCGTGCTGCCACGCCGGCATGACCAGCACGGTGCGGGGCGGGTCGTTCGCCTCGGCCTGGAGCGAATGCGTGTGCCGCAAGGGCACCTCGCAGCCAGCGATGAACATCTCCCGAAGGGCCGGGATCAGGCGGTCGAAGGGCAATGCACGGCGGGTGCTTTCGGTATCGATGATCTTCATGAGGTCGCGAATGGAATCAGGTGAATGAAAGTGCCGGCCGTCATGCCTCGAGCACCACGTCTTCGAGCGGGATGGCCTGGCAGGCAAGGCACACGGCCGGGTCTTCCGGTTCGCTGCCGTGCAGATGGCGCACCTTGCCGCTCAGCACGCGCACCGCACAGCTCTCGCACTGGCCCACACGGCAGCCGCTGGCCATCTGCACGCCGAGCGATTCGCCAAAGGTCAGTAACGTGCCCTGCCGGGGCGTCCACGTTGCGGGGGCGCGGGCCGAGCGCGCGAAGCTGACGGTGAAGCGCTGGGCGCCGTCGGTGGGCGGCGTGGTGGGCGAACGGAAGACCTCGCTGAAGATGTCGAAGCGCGGAACGCCCCGCGCCACGAGGCCGGAGGTCACCGCGTCCATCATGGCCGGCGGTCCGCACAGGTAGAAGCGGGCGCGCTGCGCGATCAACGCGTCGTCCACCACGCTCGCGTCAATGAAACGGTCCGACTGGTAGTCGATGCCCTGACGCTCCTGCGGCTGTGGTGCGTTGTAGTGGTCGACAACCTGCAACTGCGGCAGCCGCGCGCGGTGCTGTGCAATGCGCTCGCGAAACGCGTGGGTCGTGCCGTTCTGGTTGGCGTAGTAGAGCCAGATGGCCGGACCCTGCGCGCCGTCGGGCAGCGATTCGAGCAAGCTGATGAAGGGCGTGATGCCGATGCCGCCCGCGAAAAAGACCAGCGGCTGCGGCGAGTGGCGCGGCAGCACGAAGCCGCCGGACGGCGCCCGCAGCGCGAGGGTGTCACCGACCTTCAACGCGCGGTGCAGATGGCTCGACACGCGCCCCTCGTGCGGCGTGCCGTCGGCCGAGCGGCCGCGCTGGTGGCGCACGGCCACGCTGTAACTGCGCCGGCCCGGCACCTCGGCCGCGCCCGTGAGCGAGTAGGCGCGCGTGACCTGCGTGCCATCGTCCAGATGCAATTGCATCTCGATGTGCTGACCGGGTCGGTAGTCGGGCAGTTCGCCGCCGTCGACCGGCTCGAAGTGGATGCCCAGCACGCCGTCGGCCTCGGGCCGCAGCGCGCTGATGCGGAAGGGGCGGTAGCCGGACCACTTGCGCTGCCGCATCTCTGTGGCCGGGTCGCGTTCGATGTCGCAGAGAAACGAGCGATGCGGCACCGAACCGCTCACCGGGTCGCAACTGTCGGCGGATATCAGCGCGTTGAAGTTGCTGCCCAACGCGCCTTCAATCAGCAGGCCGTCGCGATCGAGCTCGGGGCAGCTCTGCCACCAGCCGAACTCGGCCACGATGACGTCGTCCGCCAGTTGGGGCGTGACGCGGGCGACGAAGCGGGCCTCGCCCACGCGCGTGCGGATGCGCATCCAGTCGCCGTCGACGATGCCCTTGGCGGCCGCGAGCGCGGGGCTCAATTCGGCCACCGGATCGGGCGCGCGCTTGCGCAGCGAGGCCAGACTGCGGTGCTGGCTGTGGCAATAGAAGCCGTTCTTGGCCGAACTCAGCACATAGGGAAAGCGGCCCTGGCGCGTGGCCTTCGCATCGCGCGGCGTGTCTGCCGGTTCGACGAAGGTGGCGACCGGCGGCTGGCCGTGGCGCAGCAGGGTTTCCGAATAGAGCTCGACGCGTCGCGTCGGGGTGTCGAAGCCGCGCACGCCGGTGGGCGTGGCGCGGGCGTACTTCTGCTCGCTCGCGTCGATGGCGCAGACCATGCCTTCGGGCCGGGCACGCAACTGGTCGACCGCGAGGCCGAGCGGCTCGAGCATGTGGTTCCAGCCCGCGTCGAGACTGCCGCCGAAGAAGTCGTCGCCCATGCCCAGGCGAACGGCCAGATCGAACAGCACGTCGTTGTCGGCGCGCGATTCACCGCGCGGCGTGACCATGCGCTGGCGCAACTGCACCCAGCCGGCCGCACGGTCGTCGATCTCGAAGCCGATGCGCAGGCCCTCGCGTTCCCAGGGTGTATTGACCGGCAGCAGGATGTCGGCGTACCGGGCGGCGGGTGTTTCGAACAAGTCGCAGTGCACGTGGAATTCGAGCTGCGACAGCGCCTGGTGCGCGAGCGCGCTGTCGGCCTGCGACACGGGCAGGTTGGTGCCGAAGGCCATCATCGCGCGCACCCTGTAAGGCTCGCCTTCGAGAATCGCGCGGTAGGTGTCGCGCGCCGTCACCCAGCCGTGCGCGGGAGGGCCGATCGGGCGCTGCGCCAGACCGAGGGCCTTGGCGCGCTGCGCGTCGGGCAGCAGTGAGAGCGAGTTGACGGCGTTGACGCGCGGACCGACGCGAACGCGGTTCGCACCGATGCGGTCGAAGCTGCCGCACAGCGCATACAGCGTGGCGACTGCGCGCTCGGCTTGCGTCGCGTTGGTGTGCTGGCCGATGCCGGTCCAGGCGTGATAGGCCACGCGGCGGCACGTGCCGAAAAGATCAGCGACCGCGCGCAACGAAGCCTCGGCAACGCCGGTGATGCGTTCGACATTCGACGGCGGGTAGGCGGCACAGCCCTGGGCCAGCAGTTCGAAGGCTGGCGCACACGACAGGCGATGTGCGCCCACGTCGATCTCGACCGCGCCGCGCAGGCGGAAGTGGGCGGCGTCTTGGGTTTGCGCCGCCTGCTCGGTGTCATAAGGCACCGCGCGGTCCAGTGCGTCGTTCCACGCCATGAAGCGGTTGCCCTGGGCATCGGGCCACAGGTCCTGCTCGCGCAGGAAGTGCCCGTTGTCGCCGCGCACCAGCAACGGGGCATTGGTCCACGCGCGCACGAAACCTTCGTCGAAGCGCGCATCCGCGATCAGCAGGTGGATCAGCCCCAGCGCCAGTGCCGCATCGGTGCCGGGCCGCACGGGCAGCCAGGTGTCAGCCTGCCGCGAGAGCGCCGTGGGGCGCGGATCGATCACCACCATCTTCGCCCCGTTCGCGCGGCCTCGGCCGATCGCGTTGGCCTGTGCCAGCCAGGTGTTCGCGGGGTTGTGACCCCACAGCACGATCAGGTCGGCCTGCGCGTAGTCGGCCGCGGGCATGCCGCAGCCGAAGGTGAAGGCGTGCGCGAAGTCCTTGTGCCAGTTGCAGACCTCGGTCGCGTAGCAGATGTTGGGACTGCCAAAGAGGCGCACGAAGCGCTCGATCCAATCGATGCTGTCCGTCAATGGCGTGCCGCTGGGCGTGGTCACAGCGAACACCACCGACTCGGCACCGCTCTCGGCCTTGATGGCACTCAGGCGCTTGGCGGTCTCGGCCAGTGCCTCGTCCCAGCCGATGCGCACCCAGCCCGGATCCGCTTCGGTCTTGGGCCTCGTGCGACGCATCGGGTAGCGCAGCCGGTGCGGACTGTGCACCAGTTCGGGCGCGGCCTTGCCCTTCATGCACATCGCCTGGCCGGTGGGGTGCGAAGCGTCGGGCCGTACCGACACCAGCATGTCGTCACGCACCTCGTTGAGCGTGCCGCAGCGCGAACGGCAGAGCGTGCAGTAGCCCTGCTTGGTTTGCGTGGGCGCCGTCGTCGTCATCACTTGCATCCGGTATCTGCGTGACTCAAGGCATCACCGGCGCGACATAGCTCAGCGTGCGCCCGAAGGCCCAGAGCATGAAGAGCACCAGCGGCGCATGCACCAGCAATTGCAGGAAGGTAAAGCCCACGATGTCGCGTGCCTTCAGCGACAGCACGCCCAGCAGCGGCAGCATCCAGAACGGGTTGATCAGGTTGGGCAGCGCCTCGGCCGCGTTGTAGACCTGCACGGCCCAGCCCAGGTGGACCTTCAGGTCGTTGGCCGCTTGCATGACGTAGGGCGCTTCGATGATCCACTTGCCGCCACCCGAGGGAATGAAGAAGCCCAGCACGGCGGAATACGCGCCCATCACCACGGCGAAACTGTCGACGCTGGAGATGCTCACGAACAGATGCGCGATGCGGTCCGACAGCGTGATGCCTGCGTCGCCCTTGGCACCGGTCAGCATGGCCGCGATGGCGCCGTACAGCGGGAACTGGATGATCACGCCCGCCGTCGACGGCACCGAGCGCGACACCGCGTCGAGAAAGCTGCGCGGGCGCCAGTGCAGCAGCAGCCCGATCATGAGGAACAGCAGGTTGTAGGTGTTGAGGCCCGAGATCGCGATCAGCGGGCTCTTGGCCATGAACTCCTGCGCCAGCCAGCCGAAGCCCAGCGCGCACAGGAGCAGAGTGAGCAGCGGACTGCGCTCGAACCACTCGCCGGGGCGGCGCTCGGCGGACTCTGGGGAAGCGGGCTTGGCCTCCGTGAGGTCCACGCCCAGGTCCTGCGCCGTGACCGCGTGCTTCGCGTCGGGCGCCGACCACAGCGCGATGGCCACCGACACGACCATCAACACCAGCGCCATGGCGACCGACTGCCACAGGAAGATGGTCTGACTGAACGGGATCACGCCGGTGATGTCGAGAATGCTCTTGGGCAGGCTGCTGGCGTTGGCCTGCAACTGCGCCGCCGACGAACTGAGCCCCAACGCCCAGGTCGCGCCCATGCCGAGGTAGGCCGCCGCGCCGCCCGCGCGGTAGTCCATGCGCAGGTCGAGGCGGCCGGCCAGCGCGCGCACATAGAGCGCGCTGAAGATCAGCGAGATGCCCCAGTTGAAGAGCGACAGGATCATGCTGATCGCCGCCACGTACGCGATGGCCTGGCGCCCCGACACGGGCAGAGCGGCCAGCTTGCGGATGAGTCGCGCCGCCGGCGGCGAGGTCGCCACCACGTAGCCGCCGACGGCCACCAGCGCCATCTGCATCGTGAAGACAATGAGGCTCCAGAAGCCGTCGCCGAAAGACTTGGCCACCGCCTGCGGGCTCGATCCGTTCAGCAGCGCGGCGCCCGCGACCACCACCACGGCGATGGCCGCGAACACGAAGGCGTCGGGAAACCAGCGCTCGGCCCAGGCCGTGAAGCGCAGGCCCAGGCGGCTCAACAGCCCGGCATCGGTCGAAGCCTCCTGGGGTACAGAAGGGTGGGCGCCGTGTCCGGCGGAAGTGTGTGATGTCGATGGCATGGGGGTCTCCTGCTACTGCTGCTGGAACGGTGGGCGTCCTCGTCACACGCCTGACATGGCGTGCTGCCCGGATGTTAGGAATTGCCATCGACAATTCATAATCTCTATTTTCAATAGAGCGATATAGGATGCATCTATGTCGATAACGATCAAGCAGCTGCAGCACTTCGTGGCCGCAGCGCACACGGGGCAGGTGTCCCGCGCAGCCCAGCGCTGCTATGTGAGCCAGCCGTCGCTGACCACTTCGCTCAAGAACCTGGAGTCGACGCTGAAGGTGCAGCTCTTTACGCGGCACTCCGACGGGCTAAGGCTGACCGTGCAGGGCGAGGGCTTCCTTCGGCATGCGGAGCACATGCTGCATACGCTCGATGCGGCGGTAGAGGAGACGCGCAACTCGGTGTCCTCGGTCGAGGGGCGGGTGCAGATCGCCATCACCGACACCGTGTCCGAATACATGCTGCCCAAGATCATCGGCGCGATGCGCAGGCAACTGCCGTTGGTCGAATTCGAGCCCGTGGAGCGCAACCGGCTCGAGATCGAGAACGGCTTGCGCAGCGGCGAATTCGACCTGGCTGTGGTCCTGGTGTCGAACCTCTCGCGCGCGCCGGACATCCGGCGCGAGAACCTGCTGAAGTCGGAGCGTCGTCTGTGGACTTCGTTCGACCATCCGCTGGTGGCGCAGAAGTCGGTGTCGCTGCGCGAGATCGCGCAGATGCCCTTCGTGCTGCTGGACATGGACGAGCACGTGGACACCGTGGGCCGCTACTGGAGCGCGATGAAGCTCAAGCCCAAGGTCGTGTTCCGCACCAAATCGATCGAGGCCGTGCGCAGCCTCGTCGCACAGAACGTGGGTGTGACCATCCTGTCGGACCTGGTGTTTCGCCCCTGGTCGCACGATGGCGGGCGCATCCGCAGGACAGTGGTGTCGAGCGCGGTGCCCTCGATGGACCTGGGACTGGCTTACCGGCGCGGGGCCGTTCTTTCCGAAGCTACGGCAGCCTCTGCAAGCACCTTGCGGTTGCTGGCCAAGACGCTGACGAGAGAGTCACAGCCGCGGATGGATGACGAGCCGCTGTAGCTTTCGAGTGGGCCGCTTCCTGCGACACGCATGGCAGGCGTGGGGTGAGCGACAGCTACCGGCAGTTGTCGCCCAGTCGCCGAAGGCGGGCTTATCGCAAGCCAGATTCAGCCACGCGCAACCGGTAGAGGCCGACGTCGACGAGCCCCGCGTGGAAGCCGGCCTCGCAGTAGGAGAGGTAGTAGGTCCACAAGCGCTTGAACGCGGCATCGAAGCCGAGTGGCTCGATCTGCGGCCAGGCGGCGAGGAACCGGCGACGCCACTCTGCCAGGGTTCGCGCGTAGTCCTTGCCGAAGCAGCGGGAAGCCTCGATCACCAACCCTGCGCGTTGCGCCTGTTCCCGCAGCACGCGCGGGCTGGGCAGCATGCCACCGGGAAAGATGCAGTGCTGGATGAAATCGGTCCCCTGGCGGTAGCTGTCGAACTGCACATCGGCGATCGTGATCGCCTGCAGCACCACGACGCCACCGGGCTTGAGGCGCTCGCGCAAGGTGGCGAAGTAGGTGGGCCAGTAGGCCTCGCCGACGGCTTCGATCATCTCGATGGACACGATGCGGTCGAACCGGCCCTGCACGTCGCGGTAGTCCTGCAGCCGCAGGTCGACCCGGTCGGCCACGCCCCAGTCCTGCGCGCGTTCGCGGGCGAAGGCCAGTTGCTCGCTCGACAGCGTGACGCCGGTGACGCGCGCTTCGTGCCGGCGGGCCAGGCTCGCGGCCAGCGTTCCCCAGCCGCAGCCGATCTCGAGCACGTCGCCCCCTTGCGGGGTGTCGAGCATCTCGGCGATGGCAGCGAGGCGGCGCGCCTGGGCGGCTTCCAGCGTGTCGTCGTCGGCATCGCTGAACATCGCGCTCGAATACAGCATGCTGTCGTCCAGCCAGTGCCGATAGAACGCGTTGCCCAGGTCGTAGTGGAACGCGATGTTGTGCCGGCTTCCGCGCCGGCTGTTGCTGCGGGTCAGGTGCCGCAGCCGCGCCGCCCAGCGCGCCAGCCCGCGCCCCTTGAGCAGCGATCCCCAGGCCGACTCGTTGGCCAGGCCGAATTCGAACAAGGCCAGCAGGTCCGGACTGTCCCACTCGCCGTCGCGAAATGACAGGGCCAGGCCCAGATCGCCTTGCAGCGCCAGGCGCAGCAGCGGGCGCCAGCTCAGCAGGCGCAGGCTCGCGTGCGGCCCGGGTTCGCGGCCGGCCACCTCGATGCACCGGCCGCCCGGAAGGCTCAAGGACAGCCGGCCGAAACGCGTGCGGGCCAGCAGCCGGCGCAGCGGCGAGAAGACCGGTGCGGCATCGAGCGCGGGGGCGGAAGGTGTGGTCAGGCTCATTGGGTCTTGTTCGAAGGAACGATGGTGAGGTCGTGGTCGGGGGCAGCCGGTCGCGGATGCAGCGGCACGCGCTTGATCCACAGACGCAGGGCCTGCCAGTGGATGGCGGCCACCACCTTGAGGGTCAGCAACGGATGCGTGATGAACACGCGCAGCAGCGCCAGGTCGCTCAGGGGGGCGCGTTGGCCGTCGAGCCGCGCGTTGAGCACGGCGCCGGCCGCGTCGTGCACGCTGATGCCGACCGAGACCGCCTCGCCCGGCGGTGCGACGCGGAACCGGTAGTGCAGGTCCATGCCGTTGAAGGGGGAGACGTACATCTGCTTGTCGCAGTGCTGCTCGACGATGGGCGCGCCGTCATCAGCGACCGGGATCAGGTAGCTGTGCCGTTGCCCGAAGGTGTTGTTGACCTCGTACAGCAGCGCCTGCAGCGCGCCGCCGGGTGCATGGCAGAACCAGACGCTGAGCGGGTTGAACACATGGCCGAGCAGCCGCGGCATGGTCAGCAGCCGGATCGCGCCGCCGGTCGGAAGGCCGGCCTCGAGCAGCCGCGCCTCCACCTGGACCCGCAGGTCGCGGCCCGAGCCGTCGCCATGGTCGGCGGCATGAAAGCTGAACAGGTTGAACCGGTCCACCGAGAAGCAGCGCAACCGGGCGTGCAACTGCGGCAGTTCGTCGATGTCGATCAGCAGGTTGTAGACCCGGTAGCTCAGCCGATGCCGCTTCGGCCGCAGCCGCTGGTGCATGACGCGTCCGATGTAGAGCGCCGAGCCTTCGTGCGCGTTCATGAGGCGACGGTCTGCGCGAGGTGCGGCAGGTGGATGCGTCCGGACTCCTGCGCCACGCACCAGGGCCGGCGCACGCCGCCGAGCGCTTCGGCGACGGCCAGGCCGGCCTGCAATCCGTCCTCATGGAAGCCGGCGCCGAAGTAGGCGCCGCAGAACCAGGTGCGGCGCTGGCCCTGCAGCTGCCACAGCTGGCGCTGCGCGGCCATGGCCGCGGCATCGAACAGCGGGTGGTCGTAGACCTCGGTGCGGATCAGGTGCTCGGGCCGCGGGTCGATCGCCGGGTTCAGAGTCAGGAACAGCGGCTCGGCCGCCGCGCCCTGCGGCAGGTGGGGCTGCAGCCGGTTCATCCAGTAGGTCACCGTTGGAGCCGCGCCGCTGCCGCGCGTGCCGAGGTAGTTCCAGCTCGACCACACGGCGCGCCGCGCCGGCATCAGGGCAGGGTCGCGGTGCAGCACGGCCAGGTTGCGGCTGTAGGGAAGGGCACCGAGCAGGGCCCGCTCGGCACCGGTGGGCGCGTCGAGCAGCGCCAGCGAGCGGTCCGCATGGGTGGCCAGGACCACCTGGTCGAAGCGTTCGGGCCACCAGCCGGCGCTGGTGCGAAGCCGCACACCCGCCGGCTCGCGATGCAGTTCGAGCACGGCCCGGTCCAGCTGGATGCGGTCGGCGAAAGGCTGGCTGAGGCGCCGCACGTATTCGCGGCTGCCGCCCACCACCGTGCGCCAGACGGGGCGGCCGCTGATCTGCAGAAGCCCATGGTTCTCGCAGAACCGCACAAAGGCTGCCACCGGATGGCGACCGACCTGCGCCGCCGGCGTGGACCAGATGGCCGCAGCCATGGGGTAGAGGTGGTCGTCGCGAAACGCGCGGCCATAGCCGTGGGCATCCAGGTAGTCGTCGAGCGCCTGGTCGCCTGCGACCTGCGCATCGCGCGGAGCCTCGCGGTAGAACCGCAGCAGGTCGCGCAGCATGGCCCAGAAGCGGGGGCGCGCCAGGTTGCGCTTTTGCGCGAACAAGCCGCGCAGGTCGGTGCCGGCGTATTCGAGCCCGCCGGCGTCCAGGCTCACTGCGAACGACATGTCCGAGGCCGCGGTCGGCACGGCCAGGTGCTGGAACAACGCGGTGAGGTTCGGGTACGCGGGCTCGTTGTAGACGATGAAGCCGGTGTCCACCGGCACCGGGCCTTCCCGGCCTGGCGCGTCCACGGTATGGCTGTGGCCGCCCAGCCGGGGCTCGCTCTCGAACACCGTGACCTCGTGGCGCTGGGACAGCAGCCAGGCACAGGACAGGCCCGAGATGCCGGTGCCGACGACGGCGATGCGCTGGCCGGAGGGCACCGAGGCAGGCATCGGCACGGCGGCAGGCGGGGCGAGAAGAGGCAGCATGGGGAGCCTTTGGCGAGTCTTGCTGCCCTGTACGCAGAAAACGGTCATTTGGATTGCCCGCGTGTCGCTGCGATGATCCGAATGCCGCTCCCTTGCGTATGACAGGACATGGCCGTTGCTCCCGATCCGTCCAACCCCAGTGCGGGCACTCCGGTGCCCCGCAGTCGCCGAGCGTCCATCTTGACCGTGGTCTCCCCCGATTCCCAGCCATCTCCTCGCGCCGACGATCTCTGGGCCCAGGCGATGGTGGCCGTGGCGCAGCGACAGGACCGGGACGCGTTCGCGCAGCTGTTCTCGCATTTCGCGCCGCGCATCAAGCACTACCTGATGCACAGTGGCAGCCCGGCCATCCAGGCCGAAGAACTGGCCCAGGAAGCCCTGGTCACCGTCTGGCGCAAGGCCGCGCTGTTCGATCCGGCCCGGGCGGCTGCCACGACCTGGATCTTCGCCATCGCGCGGAACCTGCGTGTGGACGCGCTGCGGCGGCGCCAGGGTGTGCAGTCGTCTGAAGACGTGTTCGACTTCGACCTGCTCCAGTCGGATGACCCGACCGTCGAAGACCAGCTGCACGACGCGCGCCTGAACGAACGGCTGCGCGGCGCGCTGCGCCAGCTTCCGCCCGAGCAGCAGCAGGTGCTGCACCTTTCCTATTTTGAAGACGCGCCGCATGCCCGCATCGCGGCCCAGCTGTGCATTCCGTTGGGCACGGTGAAGTCGCGCGTGCGCCTGGCGGTCGCCCAACTGCGCCGCCTGCTGGAACATTGACGATGGACATCCGACACCACCCCGACGACGACCTGCTGCTGGCCGGGTCCTCCGGCCACTTGCCGGCTGGCATGCGACTGGTCCTGGCCAGCCACCTGGAACTGTGCCCGCTGTGCCGCGAGCGGGCGCGCGCACTCGATGCCGTGGGCGGCATCCTGCTCGACGGCCTGGAAGCGGTCCCGCTTGCCGATGACGCGCTGTCGCGCACCTGGGCCCGGATCGATGCGCACGAAGGCGCTGAACCCGCTGAACCCGCTCGCGTGCGGGTCAGCGCGCCCCCACCGCTGCCGCCCGGCGCGCGCTGGCCGCGTGCGCTCGCTCACTGCAGTGCCACGCCCTGGCGCTGGATCGGTCCCGGCATGCGCTGGAGCCGTGTGACCGTGCCCGAGGCCCCGGAGGCCAACGTCTTTCTTCTGCGCATCGCGGCTGGCAAGTACCTGCCGCAGCACACGCACCAGGGGCAGGAGTTCACCCAGGTGCTGCACGGCCGCTTCCACGATGGCCGGGCCTTGTTCGGCCCCGGCGATTTCGATGCGGCCGATGCCGAGATCAACCACCAGCCGGTGGTCCAGGACGGCAGCGAGTGCATCTGCCTGGCCTCGCTGGACGGCCGGCTGCACTTCGACGGGGCTATTGCGCGTTTCTTCGGCGCGCTGGTCGGGATGTGATGCGCGCCGCGACCCACGCCGACACGCCGCTCACGGCCGTGCCCCATGCCAGGTCGGCGGCCGTGACGGCCCAGGGCCAGTCGCGCAGCGTGGCTTGGTTCGTCAGGTCATAGGTCGCGTAGGCCACGAGCCCGAGCAGCGCGCCGCGACACAACGCGACGGCGGGCTCGCCGGCCTCCAGTGCCGGCGCGATCGCCAAGACGACCAGGCCGACCAGGTAGAGCGCATAGAACAGCGCCGCCGCCGTCCAGTCGACCTGCGGCGCCATCAGCGGACCGAGCGCAGGCTGGTACAGGCGCGGCCCCATGACCGACAGCCAGACGGCATCCAGCACAAGAAAACACACGAGCGCCCACAGGTAGGCAGCGAGCAAGGTACGCGGGGAGGGCTTCATGGGGTGCTCCGTGCAGGAGAGGTCAGTCGGTAGCTCAGTTGGCGATCGCCCTTGGTGTCAGCGTCGAGCCCGATCCAGCGTCCGCTGTCGGCGGCATACCAGATGCGGATGCGCTGCTGCGCCGCCTGCAGTCGCCAGCCGCGCGCCCGCACGGGCTGACCGCGGACCTCGAGGGTCGCATCGGGCAGCGGCTCGAAGCGGACCGGCTCGACCTTGCCCGTCTGGGGGGCGATCAGGCGCTGTTGTTTCACCAGCCGGGGATTCCAGTAGGCAAAGCTCATCGGGCAGTCGCCGTCGAAGCGCTGCGCGATCTGCTGGCGGGTGCCGTCGTCGTCGGTCTCGGCGCGCAGCTCACGCAGGCAGTCGCCGGCCCAGCGCTCCTCGGCCTGGTGCCGGTAGCGGTACACAGGGATGCCGAGCACGCGCACGGTGAACAGGGCACGACTGTCGACGCTGCGCGTCGCCGCCGTGCCGCCGACGACAAAGCGATGGGTCCCGATCGGCTTGCCATCGAGCATGGCGGTGAAGTGCCATTCGCCCGCTTCCTCGTCAGCTTCCTGTGCCACGGCCAGGCAGGTCGCCTGCGCCAGCATCAGCCCCAGCATCAGCCCCAGGGCGCTGTGCTTCATGGCCGGGCGCCGCGCCGCGGCGGCCAGGGAATGAAGGTGCTGGTGCGTGCCGCGTAGCTGCGGTAGGCGGGCCGGCGCTCGGCAATGTCGTGCTCCAGCAGCGCCACGCCCGACACCTTGAGCAGCAGGACGGTCATCAGCAGCGGAGACACAAGGCTCCACGCCACCGCCCATCCGCCCGCCGACAGCGCTGCCAACCCGAGGCCCCACCAGACGCAGGCCTCGCCGAAGTAGTTGGGGTGGCGCGACCAGGCCCAGAGGCCGCGGTCCATCACCGCATCCTCGCGGCGCGGGTTGCGCAGGAAGCGGGCGAGCTGGGCGTCGGCCACGGCCTCGAAGACCATACCGCCGCCGGCCAGCAGCAGGGCCAGCACGTCCAGCCAGGACAGGGGCGACGGGTGCGCGAACGCGGCCAGCAGCGGCCAACCGACGATCCATGCCAACACCGCCTGGAGCCCGAACACGAGGTAAAGGCTTTTCAGTCCGAAGTGTGGTTCGTTGCGCGCACGCATGGCCTGGTAGCGGCGGTCTTCGCCGTGGCCCCAGTTGCGACGCCCGATGTGCAGCGCCAGCCGGCAAGCCCATATCAGCAGCAGCCCGAGCATCCAGATGCTGCGGGCGTCGAGCGCGCGGGCATGGGCGCCGGCGTAGGCCAGGGCCGGCGCCGCGATCATCAGGGGCCAGATCCGGTCCGCCAAGCTGGCGTCGCGCACCACGACGCTGAACACCCAGACCGGCAACGCCAGGCCGAGCGTGATCGCCAGACCCAGGCAGGCGAGCGACAGCATCACCGTTTCTCGAACAGGTAGTGACCGACCCACCACTGGCCGCCCTCGGCGTAGCCGAACAGCTCTTCCACCGAAATGAAGAAGAGCCGCCAGCGGGTCCACCACACCGGCGCGTCGCGCTCTCCGTAGACGGCGGCCAGCAGGGGCATGAGGGTGACCCGCCGGGCGTCCATGCGCGCCAGCCAGGCGGCCGAGGTCCGCGCGTAGTGGCGGCCATCCCAGCGCCAGCGGTGCAGCAGGCGCAAGTCGTCCTGGCAGCGCAGGGCGAGATCGTCGCTCGGCATCATGCCGCCGGAGAAGAAGTGGCGGCTCATCCAGTCGCTGGCATCGCGCTCCTCGAACGGGTAGGGCGCTTCGCGGTGAACGAAGACGTGCATGAAGAACCGCCCCTGCGGTTTCAACCAGCGGGCCACGTGCGAAAAGGCGCGCGGCCAGTTGCGCAGGTGCTCGAACATCTCCACCGACACCACCCGATCGAAGCGATCGCCGGTCTCGAAATCATTGAAGTCGCAGGTGATCACCTCGAGGTTGCCCAGGCCGCGTGCCGCGGCTTCGGCCGTGATGAACAGCCGCTGCGAGTGCGAATTGGAGACCGCCGTGATGCGGGCGCGCGGGAAGTGTTCGGCCATCCACAGGCTCAGCGAACCCCAACCGCAGCCCAGCTCCAGGATGCGCAGCCCATCCGCCAAGCCGGCACGTGCGCAGGTCTCGGCCAAGGCCGCCGCCTCGGCCTGCTCGAGCGTCTGCACTCCTTCAGGCCACCAGCAGCAGCTGTACTTCCGGTGGGGGCCCAGCACGCCTGTGAAGAACTCGGCGGGCAACTCGTAGTGCTGTTCGTTGGCTTTTTCGGGCAGCAGGGCCAACGGTGCCTCCTGCAGTCCGTCGAAAAATGCCTCCGAACGCAGGGCGACGGCTTCCGGGTCGCCGCTGTCCAGCTCGACCAGGCGCTGGCGCAGCAGCCGCCGCACCCCCACCCGAACGGCGCCGTCGGGCACCAGGCCTTGTTCAACCCAATGGATGGCAGTGGAGGTGCTCGAGGCTTGGGGCATGGCGGTGGGTGCAGGAGGAGAGTCTCTTCTTCCTACGCCAGGCCGGCCGCAATGGATCACTGTTCGTCGGCTTCAGCGCATGGGGACTGAGGCGACGGTGCGAAGTACGGCGGTCGGACACTTGGCGGCGTCGCAGGCCAGGCCCACCATCTCTGGACAAACTGGACATGCACCGCGAGAGCTGCGAAGCGGACGTAGCTGTGCACACGGCTCCCGGCGTCAAGAGGGCTGAGCCCGCGCCTACGTTGATTTCACGAGGCTTGATGCATCGGCGCGTGGCGCGACCGGCCGACGATCCGGATCGCAGACGCAGGGGCCGTCTGAATCGCCGGATGGGCGGGCGGGTGCGAACCCTGGGTGAACGGCTAGACCACGCCCCGGAACAAGGGCAGGCAGGCCATTGCAAGCTGTTTGACGTGGCGGTCGTCGGTGCCGCAGCAACCGCCCATGACATTGAGGCGTTTCAACCGGTGCATCTTGAGCGCGGCATAGGCCTGCCCCAACTCCACCGGGTCGCCCGCATCCAATTCGGGCGCCTCGTTCAACTCGGCATGGCTCATCCTGGAGGCGTTCGCGCGCAGACCGCGAATCCGCCCAGCCCACGGCGCGTCGCCATGCACCACCTGCTGGAAGTGGCTGGGGTGGGCGCAGTTGATCATGAAGTAGGCCGGATAACCCGCGGTGGCGCCGTCCACCTGCTGGATGGCGTCAGCCAGGGACTGCCCCGTCGGCAGCCTGCCATCGGTCTCCACCGTGAAGGAAATGACGACGGGCATGTTCGCCTGCTTCGCGGCCAGCGCGATCCCCGACGCCTCTTCGACGTAGTTCATGGTGATGGCGGTCACCAGGTCGGCCGCGGTGCCGGCGAAGGTCTCGACCTGCGCACGATGGTAGTCCTGCGCTTCGCGCACCGACATGGCACGGTCCGGGACATAGCCGTCGCCGCGAGGTCCAAGGCATCCGCTGATGACGATCGGCGTCCGGCGAGTCTGGTAGGCATCGCGGATGTCCTCCAGCAGACCCACCAGCTGTCGGTTGACCGCCGCAAGCTCCTCGGGGCTGTAGCCCAGCCTGCTCCCCCAGTCTGGATTGGACCGCCAGGTTGCCGTTTCCAGAATCAGCCCGACGTCGAAGCTTCTGGCCAGCGCCGCGTAGGTCCGGAAGTACTTCCGCAGCACTCTTTCGCCTTCCGGCGTTCGGAGCAGGTGAAAGGCGGCAAAGTCGGGAAGTTCCTGCCCCTCCAGAAAGATCAGGGTGGTCTCGATGCCGCCGTCGGTCATGAAGAAATCATCACTGAGCTGCGGCAATGCGCTCCTGTAGGTTGCCATCGCTGACTCCTCTCATTCGGGTGTCCGAATGGCCGCAGCCGCCAAGGCGCCGGGCCCGCGAAGCGGATGATGACAGTGAGCGCCTCGCGGGCCAAGTGCTTGGCCGGCGGCGCGCCTTTTCCCCCTTCAGGCTTCGGCTGTCGTCGGCGGACACGCCGCAGGTGATTCTCGATGTTGCGTTCGGAAAGGCCCATGCTGGATGCAGGCTTCCGCCGGTCGCTTTCCGGCAGCCATCCAGCGCATGACCGTTTGTTCGCGCGGAGTCAGGCGATGCTCGAACCGCTGAGCCTTTCCGGTCGACGCCCGCACCCGGCGGCTCCGTGCAACGGCGTCAGGTCGTTCGGCGCTTCACATTCGGAACCAAGGCCTTGATCACCGCGTCGGCCATCCGATGAAGAGACGGCGCGTTCTGATAAACCCGCTCCATCACTGCCAGGCCTCGGGTGAATGTGATGACAACCTGCGCGGTTTCCTTGGGGGACAGCGACAGCTGTGTCGACATATCCCCCGTCGACATGGCGGCTGAGACGACGCCCTGGAGCTCGTCGAGCAACTGACGCAGCCGCTCCTGGATGCGCGGGCCTGCACCGTCGACCTCCGTTGCCGTCTTCGTGGTGAGACAGCCCCGAGGCGGTACGCCTTGCGTCATGTTGGTGATCGCGACCTTGAAGAAGGCGCGCAACGCCGTCTCTGCACGGGGTTTGTCGAGGGCTGTGCGCGCGTTGTCCAGAAACCTGGTGGCGTACGCCTCGAAGGCCAGCAAGAACAGTTCCTCCTTGCCGCCATAGGCGTGATAGAGCGAACCGCGCTGCACATCGGCGGCCTCTGCCAGATCGGCCATGGACGTGGCCCGCCAGCCTTTTTGCCAGAACACGTCCAGCACGGCGTCCAGCACCTTGGCCTCATCGAACTGCCTGACTCCTGCCATGAGAAATCCTCGCGCTTTCTATCTTTGACAACGACGTCAAACTTGACAATACTGTCAATGATAATCCGTCCGCCATGCAGGCGATGCCCGCGGCGCCAGGCAAGACACTGGCATCGTTCTGAAGGAACCCCACTCGATGACTCGGCTTTCTGCCTCACCGCCAATTTCCCAACTCGGCATCGATCGTCGATGGGTGGGTGTGCTGTTCGGACTCGCTTCGGCCCTGATCTGGGGCGCCTTTCCGGTCGTGACTCGCTTCGGGCTGACCCACACGGCATTGGACGTCTACGACATCACCTGCATCCGGTACACGGTCTCGGGCGTGATGCTGCTGCCGTTTCTCGTACGACGAGGTCTCATGGGGCTGCGCTGGACAGCCATCGCGCTCATGACCGCCGGCATTGGCGCGCCCTACATGCTGGTGGTCGCCTTCGGCCTGGGCATGGCGCCGGTGGAGCAGTTCGCCGTGGTCACGCCTGGCAGCATGATCCTGTTCTCGGCGCTCATCAGCGCCTGGGGACTCGGCGCCAGGCTCTCGCGCAGGGAGACGGCGGGCATTGCGCTGATCATCCTCGGGGTCGCGCTGGTCGGCTTCCACAATTTCAGCGCCGTCCGCTCCTCGCCGTGGGCCTACCTGATCTTCCTGCTGGGCGGGCTGCTGTGGGCCATTTACACAGTCTCGTCCAAGCAGTTCTCTGCATCGGCGCTGCACGCCACCGCCATCGTTTCGGTGTTCTCGATGATCATCTACCTGCCCGCCTACCTCGCGACGCGCGGGCTGCACCTGTTGCAAGCGCCGCTGGGTGACATCGGCGTGCAGGCGTTCTATCAGGGGGTGATGGTCTCCACGGTGGCCTTGTTCTTTTTCAGCAAGTCGGTACAGATTCTTGGCGCAGCCGTCGGTGCCACGTTCGCTGCACTCGTTCCCGGCGCAGCGACGCTGCTGGCCCTGCTGGTCCTTGACGAGCGGCCCAGCGCCACAGCCATTGCCGGGCTGGTCATCGTCACAGGCGGCATGACGGCGATGCTGATACAGCAACGTCGATCCTCGTCCCCCGTTGAATCCAGAGGACATTGAGTCCCTGAATCCGGCAATTTCCGTCGAGGCGTTTCTGCATTGAAGGGCGCAGCTTCCTCGGTGGTTCATTCATCGAACAGGCGGCGCAGCCGCGAGGCCGTGGAGCAGCACCGTCCAGTGCTGCAGTCGGGCCATGGCGGTCTCGCGGCCTTTCTGCGTCGCTTGTGGACCGCTGCCGTCGTCGGCCAGCGCGATCAGTTCATGGGCAGCCGTCGTCACGGCCCGCGCGAAGTCCTCGGTGCGGCCCTGCCACACCACGATGCGATGGTGCAGGCCCATTTGCGCGGCGCGCTGCGCATTGATCGCCTGCTCGGGCTGGTCGGTCAGCAGCAGCAAGATCGGCTTGCGGTACACCGCCGCGACCGACAGCGCCGCCATGCCGGGCGCGGAGACGATGAAGGCGCTGCGCGCAGCCCTCTCGATCCAGTGCTCGTCCTGCGCGTGCCAGCCCGCGCGCTGCGCATAGCCTTCGCCGACGAGGTGCGCCGGCGCGCGCGCCTCGGCCAGCCCGCGCTCCAGGCCGTCGGCCAGTGCGGCTTCCTTGAAATGCGGGTTGAGGTACACGGCGGCCTGCGGTGCGAGGTCGTCGTGCGCTTCCGTGTCGACGCCCACCACGGCCACCGGCGTGGCGAGCCGGTGGCCGCCGCGTCCGTCGGCCTGCGGCTCGCCGTAGGCGAAATCGTGCGCGATGCGCGCGCGGCTGCGGTCGATCTGCCACGCGACGATGCGGCCGAAGATGTTCGCCATCCACGCCGGCATGCGCCCGCTGAAGTTGGTCTGCAGCGCGTGCCGCAGGCTCGCGCCGTACACATGCACCACCTTGCGCCGCCAGACCGGCATCCAGCCCATGAACAGCAGCGCGGGGTGAAAGGAATCGTTCACCACCAGGTCCGCATCGCGAAACCACGCGCGCAGCCGAAGGATGTCGCGCAGCATGCGCTCCGGGCGGAACACGTAGTGCGCCACGTTGCGGTCGGTTTCGCGGCGCAGCATGTTCTGCTCGCGGTCGAACTGCACCGCGTAGTGGCGCGAGAGCACCGGCGCCTCGATGCCGAAGCCGGCAAGAAAACGCGCGCCTTCATCGGAGGTGGTGAGCACCTGCACGCTGGTGCCCGCGGCGCGCAGCGAATGGGTGAGCAACTGCGCGCGCATCAGGTGGCCGCGCGCGTCCGCAGTCGCGAGGTAGACGATGCGCGGCGGCATCGACGGACTCAGGCCGCCACCGGCCGCGCACGGCCGGGGCGCAGGCGCAAGGCCACGCCCGCGAGGTACATGCCCAGCGCGCCGGTGATGCCGAAGCCGCGCTCGGTGTCGCGCACCTCGCGCATCAGCTGTGCGAGCCGTGCCTCTTCGTGCGGCGCCACGCAGCGCTGCAGCGTGTGGCTGCACAGGCGGATGTGGCGGTCTTCGTCGGCCAGCACGCGCGTGAGCAACGGATGCAGCGCATGCCGCGGGCCGATCAGCGCGCAGTGGCGCTGCAGGATGCGCGAGGCCATCTGCTCGGCGGCGAGGCCGATCGCATAGGCCGGCACGAGGCCGCCGTGCGCGAAGTGCGGTGCATGGCGCTGGATCAGGCGCTGCCAGCGCGCGAGCTTGCGCTGGCTCAGCCAGTCGGGCTTCGGCGCTGCTTCCGGCGATGCAGCCGCCTGCGCCGTGCCGCCGCGCGCGACGATGGCGTCGGCAAAAAGCCGCGCATGCAGTTGCTCGTCGGCCAGGTGCTGGTCGAGCTGGCGTGTGAGCCACTCGGGCGCGCTGGTGCGCAGCTCGCGCTGCAGCGCCTGCTCGGACGATTCCTCGCCGATCAGATAAAGGCGCAGCAGCATCACTTCGCCGGCGCGGCTCGCATGCATCTGGCGCAATGCGGCGCGCTTGATGTGATGCACCAGCCGGGCCTGCAGCGCCGGCCAGCCACGCAGTTGCGGCGGCGAGAGGCAGTCGAATGCCGCGTTCGCCGGGGCGGTGTCAGCGTCCATCGGCTTTTTTTGCCACCGGGGTCTGTGGCTGCTGTTGCTGCCAACCGAGCACGAGGCCGATGAAGCTGCCTTGAAGAAAGGCGCGCGCCGATGCATCGGCACCGGCGAACTCGCGCTGCTGACCGTCGTAGCGCACGTAGCCCTTGCCGCCCGCGGCACCGAGCACCAGCTTCTCGTTTTTGTGGAAGCCGCGCTGCATCAGCGGCAGCAGCAGCGACTGCGATTCGAGGCCATAGAGGAACAGGTCGCGCTGCACCACCTGGCGCGGAATCTGTCCGCTCAGCGCCTGCAGCTCGAGCGACCAGTCGCCCTGACGCATCGCTTCGGACAGCTCGCTGCCCTTGGCCCCCGGCGCGTGGAAATGCGCGCGCGCCACCGACTTGGAGGCGCGGCCCAACCCCAGGCCGACGGTGATGTCCGCATCGGTGGCGCCGCCTTTGCGGTTGTCCCGCACCTGCACGAATTCGTTGGCGAGCCGCGCGGCGATCGAGGGCCTGGAGAGCGTCTCGGCGATTTGCGTCGGCGTGAACACCACGCGCTCGGCGCCGCCTTCGACCACCACGACCTGGTACGGGTCGATGCGGATGTCGCTGAACTCGCCGCCGACGGGCGAGTGCGCATGGCTGCTCACCGACCAGTCGTTGCCCGAGCGGCTCAGCAGCGCATGGAAGGTCAGCGGCACGCGCTGGCCACTGTGGCGCGACTGGCCGGAGCCTTGCAGCAGCACGTCGCCCACGACGGTCTTGCGGCCGTAGGTGCGCGGGTTCGCAAAGCGCAGGGTGTGCGCCGCGCTGTCGAGTGCGGCGCGCGTGTTGGCATCGTCGAGCGCGAGGCGGTTGCACTCGTTCGCAGGGCCTGCGAGCGCGGAGAAGGGGCAGCCGCTGTCGGACTTGAAGTTGAAGACGCCGCGCCCGGTGAAGTCGGCGGCGCCCGCCGCGGCGCATGCACCGGCCAGCACCAGAAGGCCGAGGATGTCTTTCTTGTTCATGTCGGGCGATGGTACGAAAGCGCCTGCGCGTCCGCGTTCGTGCGGCCCGTCGTGTGCAGGCCGATGCCGCGCGCGAAGGCGCCGAGCATGTCGATGGCCGAGAAACCCACGATCAGCGCCACGCCCGCGAGCCAGCGCAGGCCGCGCAGGGGCGGCAGGTCCTGGTGGTTGAGAGCGCGCACGCTGAAGCCCAGCCGCGTGAACAGCACGCACAGCGGCCCGATCGGCCCGCTCTTCGCAAGCCACTGCCAGCGCGCCGACACGTAGCTGCGCAGCAGATGCGGCGTGAGCGAATAGGTGTCCTGCCCGCGCATCCAGCGCAGCTTGAGCGCTTCGGCGCGCGTGTCGGGCAGGCGGTGCTCGGTGTGGGCCGCGGCCGCGTAGTGAATGGGGACGTTGGCCGCCTTCAGCCGCATGCCCAGCACCTGGCAGTGCGCGCGGTAGACGCCGTCGAGCGCCTGGTAGCTGTGCTGCTCGAACACGTCGCGGCGAAAGGCCACGTTGTTCGCGTAGAAGTTGCTCGTCGCGCCCGCGTGGTCGGCGTTGGGAAAATACATGAAGTCGATGGTCGTGAGCGCGGTGCCCACGATGCTGGCCGCGTAGCTCGTGCGGCCGGCGACCACCGCGGGCGCATCGGCGCCGCGCGTGAAGGGCGTGAGCATCTGCAGCAGCCAGTCGTCGTCGGGCAGGCAATCGGCATCGGCGAACACCACATGGTCGCAGCGCGCCGCATCGGTGGCCGCAAAGCCGACGTTCTTGGCGTCGTAGTAGCCGGTGGCGGCGTCGATGCGCACGAAATCGATGGGGCGGCCCGCCAGCGCCGTGACGGCTTCGCACGATGCGGCGCTCAGGCCGTCGTGCGTGATGACCACCTGGGCCAGGGCCGTGAGCGGCAGCTTCTGCTTGGCCAACAGGGCGACCAGGCGCTGCAGGCTGGTGCTTGCGGCGGCTTCGGCATCCGCTCCGCCGCGCAGGTTGTTGGTCTCCAGGACCAGCGCGCAACGCGCGGCAACGTGATCGGGCATCATCGAATTTTCCTGTCGGGACATTGTTTTGAAGGCTTGCATCCTGCTTTTATCTCACAACCGCCGCGGCTGCCAGTGCCTTGAGGGAGGGGCTTGCGCATGAGGCTCGCCATCTTCGGCGCCGGTTATGTGGGCCTCAGCTTCGCCGCCTGCATGGCCGAAGCGGGGCACGAGGTGCTGTGCGCGGATGCCGATGTCGGCCGCATCGAGGGGCTGCAGCAGGGCCGGATGCCGCTGCACGAGCCGGGGCTGGAGGCGCTGGTGTCCGCAGGCCTCTCGACGGGAAAGCTGCGCTTCACGGCCGACGAGCGCGCGGCGAGCCTGCATGGCGACGTGCTCTTCATCGTGGTCAACACGCCGGCAGACGCGCAAGGCGATGTCGACCTGCGGCATGTGATGGCCGTGGCTCGCAGCATCGGGCAGCACCGGGACCGCGATGCGGTGGTCGCCTGCAAGTCCACCGCGCCGGTCGGCACCGCGGAGCAGGTCGAGGCCGTGCTGCGCGCAGCGCTTTCGCAGCGCGGTGCGGCCCATCGGATCACGGTGGCCGTGAACCCCGAGTTCCTGCGCGAGGGCTCGGCCGTGCGCGATTGCCGCCAGCCTGACCGCGTGGTGATCGGTGCGACCGACCCCGCGGCCATCGACCTGCTGACACGGCTCTACGAACCCTTCGTGCGCGACCCGACGAAGCAGCTGCTGGTGATGGACCGGCGCTCCGCTGAGCTCACCAAGTACGCCGCCAACGCGATGCTCGCGACCCGCATCAGCTTCATGAACGAGATGGCGCGCGTGGCCGAGCATGCGGGCGCCGACATCGAGATGGTGCGCCGCGGCATCGGTTCGGACCGGCGCATCGGCCCCGACTTCCTGCAAGCGGGCGTGGGCTATGGTGGTTCGTGCCTGGCGAAGGATGTGCGGGCGCTGCGGCATGCGGCCGATCGCGAAGGGCAGCCGCTGCGCCTCCTCGCGGCCGTCGAGACCGCGAACCACGAGCAGAAGGGGCGCCTCTTCGACCTGATGACGCATCACTTCGAAGGCCGCATCGCGAACAAGACCATCGCGCTTTGGGGCCTGGCCTTCAAGCCCGACACCGACGACATGCGCGATGCGCCGAGCTTCGTGTTGCTGGAGCGCCTGTGGGCGGCGGGCGCGCATGTGCAGGTGCACGACCCGGCGGCGATGCCGAATGCGCGCGCCATCGTCGGCGAGCGCGGCGACGTGCGCTGGTGCGACACGCCCGAAGACGCATTGCAGGGTGCCGACGTGCTGGCGCTCGTGACCGAATGGCCCGTGTTCCGCCGCCCCGACCTGGCGCGCATCGCCCGCACATTGAAGGCGCCCGCGATCTTCGACGGCCGCAACCTCTACGACGCCGCCGAAGTCGAAGCCGCCGGCATCGCGTACTACGGCATCGGGCGCGGCCGGTCAGTGCGGCGCTGAATCGTCGTCAGCAGCATGCCGGTCATTCGCCGGCTTTTGATCCATTGAAAACGTCAACCCCATGTCGGAACGCATCGAACTGAAGCTTGATTGGACAAGAAAACAGGTCCGGCAACTGGCCGCAAACGGCGAGCTGTCCATCCTGCAATTTGCCGCCGCACAGGAGGTACCGCCTTCGCTGCTGGAAATCCTGAACGAAGATCTCTTCAGGCATCGGCCGGACATCACATGGCGGATGTATGGAAGCTACGCACGCGTGTGCGATCTTTCTTGTCTGAGGCTCATGCCCCATGTCGAAAGGTTGAGCCTTGACTGCCTCACCCGGGTCAGCAATGCGCATGCCGTAGAGGCCTTGCCGAAGCTGAAGGAGTTCGTCTTTGATGTGTACGAAGCAGATTCACTGAATGTGCTGAACGCAGTGCCCACGGACCTGCAAAGACTCAGAATCGGCAAGACGAAAACGAAGAAGACCGACCTTTTCGGGCTGGAGCGCTTTTCCCATCTGAGACAACTCGTTGTTGCTGGCCACACGCGAGGCCTCGAGGTGATTGGAAAGCTGTCGACCTTGAATGAGGTGTCCCTCATGGGGATGCCTCTGTCGAACCTGGTCTTTCTACGGCATCTGCCCCACCTGCATACGCTTCAACTGGGATTCGGAAGCGCGCAGAACCTGGACACGCTTGCGGGCCTGAACGCCCTGAGACACCTGGCACTGTTGCGGATCAAGGATTTGTCGGACCTGTCGGTCGTCAGCCAACTGGAGACGCTGCAAAGGTTGACCGCGCAAGATCAGTCACACCTTGCCAGCTTGCCCTCGTTGGCTGCGCTCAAGGGTCTGGCGCTGATCGTCCTCAACAACGTGGGGCTGAAGGACCTGAGGTGGGTGGCCTCTGCACCGGCGCTCGAAAGCCTGGCCATGTTTCAGATGCCAGCGCTGGCGCACGGTGACATCCAGAGTCTCCTGAGTCAGCCCGGCCCTCTGAGGCGCCTGATGGTGGGGTTGAAAAGCGCCCGCGAGCACAAGCTCGCGCGACAGGCGATCGAGGATTCAGGCCTGTGGGACGATGGCGGATGGTGGCGGTGACATCGCGACCCTTGGCGTCGTCGTCGCATTGAACTGCGAGGTGATGTCTGTACTCGTCAATTCGGAAATGACCTGCATGAGCAGGGCCGCACTGACCGGCTTGGGCATCCCCACTCGCATATTCGGGCCTGCGCTCATTCTCGGCGCGCGTTGCTTTGGCGCACGGCGTGCAGGTACCCGTCCAACGCCAGCAGCACCTCCTCCACCATGACATCCGCGCTCGGCAGGGCGGCACTCACCAGCAGCGTCTGCTTCACCAGCGCATCGACGACGGTGTAGGCGCCGAAGGCCACGCGGGCATCGTGCAGCCCTTCGGGCCAGTCCACCGCGCTCGTCAGCGCCTTGCCGAAGAGGTTGACGTTGTGCTGGTACAGGCGGTTGTAGACGAGCTGCGGCGAGACACGGCGCTCGATGGAGCTCAGCACCCGCCAGCGCCCGCCGCCCTCCAGCATCGTGTGCACCTGTGTCTGCGCCAGCAGACGCGTGATCTCGCGCAGCGTGCGTTGGCCTTCCGCCTGGACGACGTCGTCCACCGCGCTCGACAGCGCGGTCGAGAGCTTGCGCACCCAGGTGCGCACGGTCATGGCCGCGACCGCTTCCTTGCCGGGGAAGTACTGGTAGACGCTGCCGACGCTCACGCCGGCCACGTTGGCGATGTCGCGCATCGACGTCTTCTCGTAGCCCTTTTCCAGCAGCAGGAGCACGAAGGCGTCCTGGATGGCGATGGACGTCATCCATGCGCGTGACTGGGAGGGCTTGCGTCGGGGTTTGAGGGCGGTCGTCATGGCTGAAAAGCGAACACCGGGACGGCGCACGCAAGGAGGAGGGCCTCGTTGCAGAGGGAAATCAACGCCTCGGGGCGCGTCCCGAAAACTGAACATGCCTGCCCGGTCGATTTCCTAGACTTCTTCCAACCCAAGGCAGCCGGTGGCCGCGAGCCCCGAACCTCACTTCAACCCAAGGCCAACGCGCGCACTCGTCATTCTTGCATGTCACTTCCTGCGTCCTACAAAGCTCCATTGCGCGAACTGCGCTTCGTCCTGAACGATTTTCTCGGCATCGACGGAGAACTGAAGGCGCTTCACCTGTCCGGCGCCATCGCCCGCGAAGACATCGACGTGCTGATGACGGACGTGGCGGCCTTCGCCGAAGAGGTGCTCGCACCGCTCAACCAGAGCGCGGACCGCGAAGGCTGCACCTGGCGCGATGGCGAAGTGGCCACCCCCGGCGGCTTCAAGGCCGCTTACGACATGTTCCGGGGCAAGGGCTGGGCCGGCCTGGGCGCGGCGCTAGAACACGGCGGCCGCGCGTGGCCGACGGTGCTGACCCATCTGGTGACGGAGCTGATCGGCTCGGCCAACCATTCCTGGCTGATGTACCACAGCATCTCGCGCGGCGGCTACGAATGCATCCGGGCCAACGGCACGGCCGCGCAGCAGGCGGCGTACCTGCCCCACCTGGCCAGCGGCGCGTGGACCAGCAGCATGTGCATCACCGAGCGCGAGGCCGGCACCGACGTGGGCCTGCTGCGCACGGTGGCCGTTCCCCAGCCGGACGGCAGCTATCGCCTCACGGGCCTCAAGCGCATGGTCACGGCCGCCGAGCACGATCTGGCCGACAACATCGTCCACCTCGTGCTGGCCCGGATCGCGGGTGCGCCCGAGGGCGCGCGGGGGCTTTCGCTGTTCATCGTGCCGCGGCACCTGCCCGGCGCGGCCGAGCGCAACGGTGTGCGCTGCGAAGGGCTCGAGGACAAGATGGGCATCCGCGGCACGCCGACCTGCTGGTTGCGGCTCGACGGTGCGCGCGGCGAATTGCTGAACACCGCCGGCAACGGCCTGGCGGCCATGTTCGTGATGATGAACATCGCCCGCCTGGCCACGGGCATGCAGGGCGTGAACCAGGCCGAGGCGGCCTACCAGCTGGCGCGCGATCACGCCCGCACGCGGCTGCAGGGACGCGGCTTCGGCGGGGCGCGCAGGCCCGAGCCGCAGCCTGCCGCCGATCCGTTGATCGTGCATGCCGATGTGCGCCGCATGCTGCTGGTGCAGAAGGCCTGGACGGAAGGCGCGCGCGCGCTGGCCTACTGGTTGGCGTTGCAGGTCGATCGCTCGAAGCTCCACCCCGAGCCCTCGGTGCGCCGCGAGGCCGACGAGCTCGTCTCGCTGCTCACGCCGGTGCTCAAGGCCTTCGCGACGGACAACGGCTACGCCAGCACCACCCTGGCACAGCAGGTCATGGGCGGCTGGGGCTACCTGGACGACAGCGGCGTTCATCAGTACCTCCGCGACGTGCGCGTGGGGCAGATCTACGAAGGGGCCAACGGCATCCAGGGTCAGGACCTGCTCGGTCGCAAGATCCTCGGCGACGGGGGCGCCAGGCTGCGCCGGTTCCTGGACGTGGTGCACCAGGTGCTCGAGAAGCACGAGGCGCACCCGGTGCTGCAGCCCTGGGTGGCGCAGACGCGGACGCTGTGCGCGCGCCTCGAGGCGCTGGCCCGGCACCTGATCGCTCGGGCACCGTCGCACCCCGACCAGGTCGGCGCGTCCGGCCACAGCTGCCTGCGCATCGTCGGTGTGCTGGCCCTCGCGTGGCAGTGGATCGGCATGGCCTCGATCGCGCAGCGCAGGATCGACGCGCGGCAGTCCGATGGCTTCGACGTCGCCAAGGTGGCCACGGCCCGCTTCTATTTCGCGCACCTGTTTCCCGAGGTCGAGCAGCACTTGCTGGTGGCCGCGCAGGACGACGACGCCGTGATGGCGCTGGACGCCGACTTCTTCTGATCCCACCGCGCAGCCGCTCCCGGCTGCGCCCAGAGCAACACGGGATGCGAAGCCCGGCGGCATCGCGCTGCCCGGTCCTGCATCCAACCGGAAAAAAATCCATGAACCTGATCTCGATGTTCGACGAGAGCGCGTCGCGCTGGCCGACGAAGACGCTGCTGCACTACGGCGACGAAGCCTTCAGCTACGCGCAGATCCAGGCGCTCAGCCGCCGCGCCGCGCAGGTGCTGCGCGACCGGGGCGTGGGGCAGGGCGACCGTGTGGCCCTCATGTGCTTCAACACGCCGTACTTTCTCATCGGCGTGCTGGGCGCGCTGCGCCTGGGCGCGGTCATCGTGCCGGTCAACCACAAGCTGCAAAAGCCCGAGGTCGAGTTCATCCTGCGCCACAGCGACGCCAGGCTCTGCATCATCGACGTCGCCCTGGGCGTGGCGCAACGCATCGAGACCGAGGCCTGCCTGCTGGGCACCGGCGACATGGCCGGCGCGGTGGACGTCGGCTTCGATCACTTCGACACGCTGGTGCAGCGCACGGAAGCGGGCGAGCTGCCTGCGCTGGTCGATGACGATGCGCTGGCGCAGGTGCTCTACACCTCGGGCACCACCGGCCAGCCCAAGGGATGCCTGCACAGCCACCGCGCGGTCTTCACCACGGCGCTGGTCTGCGCGGCGGCCCTGTCGATGACGCACAACGACCGGATGCTCATCGCGATGCCGATCTGGCATGCGGCGCCGCTCAACAGCTGGACCTTCGGAACGCTGCTGATGGGCGGCACGCTGGTCTTCCTGCGCGAGTACGCGTCGCGCGGATTCCTGGAAGCGATCGCGCGGCACCGCGTCACGCTGACCTTCGGCGCGCCCATCGCCTTGCTCGCGCCGCTCGAACTCGCCGACTTCGACAGTCACGACCTGGGCTCGATGCGGCTGTGGATCTACGGCGGCGGTCCGCTGGGCGAGGACATGGCGAAGCGGCTCATGCAGCGCTATCGCACGACGCAGTTCATGCAGGTCTACGGCATGACCGAGATGGGCCCGCTGGGCACCGCGCTGTTCCCCGAGGACGCGCTGCGCAAGGCCGGGTCGATCGGCCGCTCCAGCCTGCCAGGCGTGCAGGTGCGCGTGGTTGCTGAGGACGGCAGCGCGACGCCCGCGGGCCAGGTCGGCGAGATCCAGCTGCGCAGCGAAGCCGCCATGCGCGGCTACCTGAACGATGCCGAGGCCACGCGCGCCGCCTACACGCCCGACGGCTGGTACCGAAGCGGCGACCTGGCCCGGGTCGACGAGGACGGCTACTACTACGTGGTGGACCGGCTCAAGGACCTGATCACCACCGGCGGCGAGAACGTGTACTCCAAGGAAGTGGAAGACGCGCTGTCGCCGCATCCCGATCTCGCCGACGTGGCCGTCATCGGCCGCCCGCACCCGGACTGGGGCGAAACCGTGGTGGCGGTCGTCGTGCCCCGGCCCGGCCGACAGCCGGACGCGGAGGCGCTCAAGGCCTTCCTGGCTGACAAGCTGGCCCGCTACAAGATCCCGCGCGACTACGTCGTCGCCGACACGCTGCCGCGCACGCCGTCGGGCAAGTTGCAAAAGCACCTGCTGCGACAAGACATCGGCGCACCGGCTTCCTCTCTTCTTTCCACTTTCAAGGATATCCACGCATGAACCTGTTCGACCTGAACGGAAAAGTCGCCGTCGTGACCGGTGCCAGCCGCGGCATCGGCCGCGCCACCGCCGAGCACCTGGCGCTGCTCGGGGCCAAAGTCTGTGTCTCCAGCCGGCGGCTCGAGGCCTGCGAGGAAGTGGCCGAGGGCATCCGGGCGCAAGGTGGGCAGGCCTTCGCCTGCCAGGCCAGCATCTCGCAGCCCGAGGAGCTGCGCGCGATGGTGGCGCAGGTGCGCGAGCGCTTCGGCGCCATCGACATCCTGGTCTGCAATGCGGCCACCAACCCGCACTACGGGCCGCTGGCCGAGATCGCGGACGAGATGTTCATGAAGATCGTGCGCAACAACGTGCTGAGCAATCTCTGGCTGGCCAACCTCGTTCGGCCCGACATGCAGGCCAGGGGCAGCGGCGCCATCGTGATCGTCTCGTCCATCGCGGGCCTGCAGGGCTCTTCGACGATCGGCGCCTACGGATTGTCCAAGGCCGGCGACATGCAACTGGCCCGCGACCTGGCGGTCGAGTGGGGCCCGCAGGGCATTCGCGTCAACTGCATCGCCCCGGGCCTGATCGACACCAAGATGGCCGGCATGCTGCTCGCGGACCCCGAGATCCAGTCGTTCACGCAGAAGAAATTGCCGTTGCGGCGCGTCGGGCAGCCGCAGGAGATCGCCGGCGCCATCGCCTTCCTGGCATCGCCCGCAGCCGCGTTCGTGACCGGCCAGACGCTCGTCGCCGACGGCGGCGCCGTCATCGTCTGAACACCCATCGATCGACATCCACACGAGGAGACTTACCGTGAGCCTGACAAAGACCATCGCCGCGCCGATGCTGTGCATCGCCCTGGCCGCCAGCGCCCAACCCGTGCAGACCGTGAAGATCGCCACGCTCGACATGCTGTCGGGCCCGATGGCCGGACTGGGACAGAACGTGTTGAAGAGCTTCCAGTACGCGGCGCGGGTCGCGAACGAGGAGAAGTGGGCGGGGCCCTACCAGTTCGAGATCGTTCCCTTCGACAACAAGCTGTCGCCGCAGGAGGCCGTGGCGCTGCTCGGCACGGTCGTGGCCAAGGACATCCGCTATGTGGTCCAGGGCGCGAGTTCGTCCAGCGTGGGCATCGCGCTGGGCGAGGCCATCGACAAGCACAACGCCCGCAATCCGGGCAAGGAGATCGTGTTCCTGAACTACGCGTCGCAGGCGCCGGTGCTCACGAACGAGAAGTGCAGCTACTGGCACTTCCGCACCGACGCCCACTCGGACATGAAGGTCGATGCGCTCACCACCTACCTGGCCGGCCGCAAGGACATCCGCAAGGTCCACCTGCTCAATCCCAACTACGCCTACGGGCAGGACACGGCGCGCGCATCGCGCGAGTCGCTCGCGCGCAAGCGCGCCGACATCGAGATCGTGGGCGACGACCTGCATCCGACCGCGCAGGTGAAGGACTTCGCGCCCTACATGGCCAAGATCCGCCAGTCCGGCGCCGACGCGGTGATCACGGCCAGCTCGGGCTCCGACCTGGCGCTCATCGTGCGCGCGGCCAACGACTTCGGGTTGAAGGTCGACTTCTACACCTTCAACGGCAGCAACTACGGCGTGCCCGGCACCATCGGTGCGACGGGCGAGGGCCGCGTCAAGCTGGTCTCGACCTTCAACCCCAACGACCCCGGTGCGAAGAGCTCGGCCGTGCTCGGCAACTTCAAGAAGCAGTTCGGCGAGGACTTCATCAACGGCATGGGCTACAACGCCGTCGTCGCGCTGTCCGGCGCCATCCGCGGCGCGAAGTCCGCCGAACCGGCGAAGGTGGCCGCCCAGCTCGAGGGCTTGCGCTTCGAGGGCATCAACGGCCCTGTGGTGCTGCGCAAGTCCGACCACCAGGCCCAGCAGGCGATGTTCGTCCAGAGCTGGGAGAAGGTCGATGGCTCGGCCGTCCGCTACGACCAGGAAGGCACCGGGTTCGGCTGGAAGCAGATCGCGAGCGTGGACGCCAAGGCGGCCGAGCAGCCCACGACCTGCCGCATGAAGAGGCCCCTGTGACCGCACGACGGCGCGAGGCGTTGGCCCCGGCACCATGACGACCATCTACATCGACGAAAGCGGCCACAGCGGCGACATGGTCGACAGCGGCACGGGCTACGACTTCAAGCGGCAACCCTACTTCGCATTGGCGGGCGTCGGGCTTCAGGACGAGGAGGAGTGGGACGAACGCCTCCAGGCGTTGCGCGATCGCCATCGCATTCCCTCGGGCGAACCCGGTGCCGGATCGCTGGCATCCAGGCCGGAGTTCTCCGCGGCCGTGATCCACGCCTTGCTCGACCGGCGGGCCCCGCTTTTTGTGGAGCTGGTCGACAAGCGCTACTTCATCTGCAGCTGCATCACGTCGTTCCAGCTGTTGCCGTCCTGCCTCGGCTACCCCGAGTCGATGCGGCTCGAATTCCTCAGGAACGCCGTCGCGGATTTCCTGCACGTCCATGCCGATGCGCAGGTGCTGGACAGCTTCGTCGCGTCCTGCCTGACGCCCGAGGCTGGAACACTTCACGCATCGTTTGCCAGCCTGCGCGACCTGGCCACGCACACCGCCGAGGAGGAGGAAGAGGCCGCGGCGCAGATCGCCAAGGGGTTCGGCCGCATCGTCGAAGCGGCGAACACCGAGTACCACGCGCTGAGCGAGGCCCAGCATCAGCCCTGGCTGGAGTTTCTTCCGCCGCCCGAGCTCAACACGTCGTCGACGCAGGCCTGGACGCTGCCGAACCTGACGTCGTTCATGCGCATCTACGCCCGGATCCACCTCTACTACCGGCACTGCCTGGCCGATGTCCGACTGGTGCACGACCAGAATTTCGAGGTGCAGCGCATCCTGGGGCAGGGAAAGTCCGCCGCCGAAGGGCCGGACCGTGCGATGGAACTGCTGTGCACGTCCCCCTCCGACCACCGCTTCGAAGAAGTGGCCGCCCTCGACTTCAGGCAGTCGCACGAAGCTGCCGGCGTGCAGATGGCCGAGGTGGTGGCGGGCGCCACGATGCGGTTCTTTCGTGACCTGCACGCAGGCACAGGCGTGTGTCCCGAACTGCGCGAGGCCATGATGCGGCTGATCTCCGAAGGCGACGAGCGCACGGGGTACGGCCTCAAGCAGGTGGTGCCGACCCGCCAGGTTCGCATCGGTGCCGAAGAGGCGTGGGCCTGAGCGGACGATCGTGTTTCGTCGACCGCCGACGCGGAACCTTCGGGCGGGCAGGGCCTCCTATCTGGCTTCTCCGCTTCTTTCCACCCGTTTCGCCCGATGAATGAAATCCGCAATGCCGCCGCCGAGCTCGCTCTTTTTCGCCGCCGTGTGGTGGTGGTCGGTTGCGCGGTGCTGTTCGGATTCGGACTGATCGGCGCGCGGCTGGTCTACCTGCAGGTGGTGCGCCATGAAACGCTGGCGGACCGGGCCGAGAGCAATCGCACCGCGATCGTCCCCGTGGTTCCCAACCGCGGGCAGATCCTGGACCGCAACGGCGTAGTGCTGGCGTCCAACTACGCCGCCTACACGCTGGAGATCACGCCGTCGAAGGTGGGCGACATCGCCACGGTCGTCGACGAGCTGGGCGAGCTGCTCGAAGTGACGCCCAGGGACCGCCGCCGCTTCCAGCGCCTGCGCGAGGATTCGCGCAGCTTCGACTCCCTGCCCATCCGCACCCGCCTGAGCGATGAAGAGGTGGCGCGCTTCGCGGCGCAGCGCTACCGCTTCCCCGGCGTGGAAATCAGGGCGCGGCTGTTTCGCACCTACCCGCACGGCGAGGTGGGCGCGCACGTGATCGGCTACATCGGGCGCATCAACCAGCGCGAGAAGACCGCGATGGACGACTGGGAGGAAGACGAGCGCGCCAACTACCGGGGCACCGACTACATCGGCAAGGTCGGCATCGAGCAGAGCTACGAAAAGGCGCTGCACGGCCAGACCGGCGTGGAGCAGATGGAAACCTCGGCCGGCGGGCACGCGGTGCGCCGCCTGTCGCGCCATCCCGCCAGGCCGGGGCAGACGGTGATGCTGTCGCTCGACATCAAGCTGCAGAAGCTCGTGGAAGACATGTTCGGCGAGCGCCGGGGCGCGCTGGTCGCCATCGACCCCAAGACCGGCGAGGTGCTGGCCTTCGTGAGCAAGCCCACGTTCGACCCCAACCTGTTCGTCGAGGGCATCGACACCGAGAACTGGAAGGCGCTGACCGAGTCGCCCGACAACCCGCTGCTGAACCGCGCGCTGCGCGGCACCTACCCGCCGGGCTCCACCTACAAGCCCTTCATGGCGATGGCGGCGCTGCAGACCGGCAAGCGCAGCGCCGACAAGGTGGAGAACGACCCGGGCTTCTACAACTTCGGCGGGCGCACCTTCCGCAGCCACCGGGGCGGGCTTGGCGGTGTCGACATGCACCGCGCCATCCAGTTTTCAAGCAACACGTATTTCTATTCGCTGGCCGCCGAGATGGGCGTGGACCTGATCCACGACTTCATGGCGCCCCTGGGCTTCGGGCAGTTCACCGGCATCGACCTGCAGGGCGAGTCGCGCGGCGTGCTGCCCAGCAGGGCGTGGAAGCGCGCGGCCTACCGGCGCGCCGACATGAAGACCTGGCACCCGGGCGAGACGATTTCGCTGGGCATCGGCCAGGGCTACAACAGCTTCACGATGCTACAGCTGGCCTCGGCCAACGCCACGCTGGCCAACGGCGGCGTGCGCTACCAGCCGCACCTGGTGCGGGCCATCCGCGACACGGCGACCGGCGAGGTGGTGCGGCAGGTCCAACCGCCGGCCCAGGACCTGGGCTATGCGCGCAAGCACGTCGAGGTGGTGCGCGACGCGATGGTGGCGGTCACCAAGGGCGGCACCGGCACGCGCGTGTTCGCGGGCGCCGCGTACACCTCGGCCGGCAAGACCGGCACCTCGCAGGCCGTGGGCCTGAGCGCGAAGGCGCGCGCGAGCGGCAAGGCCCTGGAGGCGCGCCAGCGCGACCACGCGCTGTACATGGCGTTCGCCCCGGCCGAAGACCCGACCATCGCGGTGGCCGCGATCGTCGAGAACGCGGGCTTCGGCGCGGCGCACGCGGCGCCGATCGTCCGGCGGGTGTTCGACTACTGGATTGCGGGGCAGTACCCGAACGACGCCGACATGGCGGCGGTCCAGGTGGGGAAGGCCGGCGCGCCCATCGGCCAACCGCTGGTGGCCAGCGAGGTGCCGGTGCTGGACGATGGTGCGCAGGGGGATGAGGCTGGGGTGCTTTGAGGGGGCGGGGCGGATGCGCCCCCTTGCGGATGGCAAGCCACCACGCCGGCTGCAGCTCGCACGCGGCCGGGCGAAAATCTCCTGATCCCAAGTCCGCCTTCTCCCTCGACCCGATCTTCGAACGCCCGTGACCTCCACCGACCTCCAGGGCTTCATCCTCACGCGCCACTGGCGTGATGCACCGACCGGCACGGAGATCGAGTACTGGCTGGCCACCGAGGCGGGGCCGAGGAAAGTGGTGCTGACTTCCCGCAGCAGCGTCGCTTTCGTCGCCTCCCGGCACAGGGCGGCTGTGGAAGCCCACCTCGCGGCCCTGCCGGGCGTGCAGTTGCGTGAGCTCGAGCTCCAGAGTTTCCAGCAGGAAGCCGTCCTCGGCGTCTATGCGACGCACTTCCGCCAGATCGGCCGGTTGGCGCGCGCCCTGCAGGCGCAGGGCATTCCCTTGCTCGAAGCCGACGTGCGCCCGCACGACCGCTACCTGATGGAGCGCTTCATCACCGCTGGCGTGCGGGTGGAAGGAGGGCGGGCGGAGCACGGCACGCTCGTCGACTGCAAGCTCAGCCCCGCGCCCGAATTCCGGCCGGTGCTCAAGGTCGTGTCGCTGGACATCGAGACGAGCCAGCATGAAGGGCTCTACTCCATTGCGCTGGACGGCACGGCGGAGCGCGTCGTCTTCATGCTCGGCGATCCGTCGCCTGAGCCGGGCGACCCCATGGATTTCTCGCTCGTCTACTGCCCGACCCGCAAGGCGATGATCGAGCAGCTCAACGACTGGTTCGAGCGCAACGATCCCGATGTCCTCATCGGCTGGAACGTGGTCCAGTTCGACCTGCGCGTGCTGCAGAAGACCGCCAACGACTGCGGTGTGCCGCTGCTGCTGGGGCGGGAGCGCCGGCCCATCGAGTGGCGCACGCACCCGGGCAAGCAGGGCTACCTGTTCGCGCCCACGCCGGGGCGGATCGTCCTCGATGGCATCGAGGCGCTCCGGGCCGCGGTGTGGAGCTTTCCGTCGTTCAGCCTCGAGAACGTCTCGCAGACGCTGCTGGGCGAAGGCAAGGCCATCGGCGACGAGTACGACAAGATGGCGGAGATCGAGCGGCGCTACCAGCACGACAAGCCCGCGCTCGCGCTGTACAACATCCGCGACTGCGAGCTGGTCCTGCGCATCTTCGACAAGGCGAAGCTGTTGCAGTTCATGATGGAGCGTGCCCAGGTCACCGGCCTGCAGGCCGACCACTTCGGCGGCTCCATTGCCGCGTTCAGCCACCACTACCTGCCGCGGATGCACCGCCTGGGCTACGTGGCGCCGAACGTGGGCGAGATCGCGAGCAAGGCCTATCCGGGCGGCTACGTGATGGACTCGAAGCCGGGCTTCTACGACTCCGTCGTGGTGCTGGACTACAAGAGCCTCTACCCCTCGATCATCCGCACCTTCCTGGTCGATCCGGTGGGCCTCGTCGAAGGTTTGAACGCCGCCGATGCGACCGGGCTCATCCACGGACCGCAGGAGACCGTCTTCTCGCGCGACAGGCACTGCCTGCCGCAGATCGTGACCACGCTGTGGCACGCGCGGGACGAAGCCAAGCGGGCGAAGAACGAGCCGCTGTCGCAGGCGCTGAAGCTGCTCATGAACTCATTCGCCGGCGTGCTGGGCGCGTCCGAGTGCCGCTTCTTCAACCCGAAGCTGGTGTCCGCCGTGACCCTGCGCGGGCACGAGATGATGAAGCTCACGCGCGAGTTCGTGGAGCAGCGGGGCTACGAGGCGATCTATGGCGACACCGACTCGATCTTCATCTGGCTCCGGCGCACCCATACCAACGAGGAGGCGCATGCCGTCGCGGCTCGCTTGGCGGGCGACATCAACGACTGGTGGGCGCGCACGCTGCGCGAGGAACAGGGCCTGCAGAGCTTTCTCGAGATCGAGGTCGACACGCACTACAAGAAGTTCTTCATGCCCACCATCCGCGGCTCGGAGGTGGGCAGCAAGAAGCGCTACGCCGGACTCAGCGTGGATACCGCGGGCAACGAGGAGATGGTGTATCGCGGCCTCGAGATGGCGCGCAGCGACTGGACCCCGCTGGCGCGCCAGTTCCAGGAGGGCCTGCTGTCACGCATCTTCCAGGGTGAGCCCTACAAGGCCTTCGTGACCGACTATGCGAAGGCGACGCTGGCGGGCGCCAAGGACGACCTGCTCATCTACCGCAAGCGCCTGCGCCACCGGCTCGACGACTACCTGGTCAACGTGCCGCCGCAGGTGCGGGCCGCGCGCATCGCCGACGAGCACAACGTCCGGGTCGGCCGGACCCAGCAGTACCAGAAGGGCGGCTGGATCCAGTACGTCATGACCCGCAACGGGCCGGAGCCGCTGGAAACCCGCCATTCGCGCATCGACTACGAGCACTACCTCACCCGGCAACTGCAGCCGATCGCCGACGCCATTCTTCAGCCCATGGGAGACAGCTTCGCGGCCTTGACGACGTCGCAGCGCGAGCTCTTCGAGCCAGGATCGCCGTGAAGCGACCGCAGGATCAGGTGCCGGGTCGCGGGTCCTTGTCCGTGATGGACAGGTCGACCGGCACCCGCGTCTCGTGCCGGAGGTTCCCGGGCATCTCGAACACCACCGTGAGGTGCCCTTTGACGCGCTCGAAGGGCTTGTCCAGCTTCACGTAGAAGCCCCGCTGGCTGCTCAGGGCGTTGTCGTAGGTCCAGAGCGAAAAGTCCTGCAGCGACGGCGCACCGCCGTCGTCCTTCAGGCGCAGCTTTTCGTTCTTCTCGTTCGTCAGCACGTAGTCCTTGATCCGGTAGGTGGCGACGTCGGCGATGTCGTTGTTCGTGTTGACGATGTGGCCGTTGCGCTTGTATTCGTCGACCTTGGCCTTGGGCAGTGGGTAGTAAGTCAGCACGTCGAACGCGCTCGCCGGCTTTTTCCGGATCAGCGTCTGGTCGGAATTGATGACCATCACGTGCGCACCGAGTTGCGCGAGCAGCGCCCGCGCCTGGTTCGGGGTGTACGGCTGGCGCGGTGCGGCGTGGGCCTGGGAAGCGGGCAGGGCGAACAGGGTGGACAGGACCAGTGGCAGCAGTTTCTTCATCGGGGAGCCCGTGCGGGACGAATGACGGATGCCGACCATTAGGCCATGGCAGCGTCATGCTCCCGGTGGGCTTCTAGTCGTCGTCGCGCACCCGGTACTGCCCCATCAGCGTGCGCTGCACGGTCGGCGGCACGGCCTCGTAATGCGACAGCGCGATGGTGTAGCGCCCCTGGCCGCTGGTCATCGCATTGAGGCGCGACTGGTAGTTGGCCAGCTCGACCTCGGGCACCTGTCCGCCGATGGCCACCGTGCCGGCCCCCAGGCCCGACGTGCCGGTGACCAGGCCGCGCCGCGACGACAGGTCGCTCGTGACGTCGCCGACCGAATGTTCGGGCACGGCGATCTCGATCTGCACGATCGGCTCGAGCACGGCCGGTTGCGCCTCGCGGATCGCCGCCATGAAGGCCTTGCGGCCGGCGGTCGCGAAGGCGATGTCCTTGCTGTCCACGCTGTGGTGCTTGCCGTCGTAGACCACCACGCGCACGTCGACCACGGGGTAGCCGGCGATCGCGCCGTAGGCCAGCACCTCGCGCACGCCTTTCTCGACCGCGGGGATGAACTGGTTCGGAATGGCGCCGCCCCGGACTTCGTCCGCGAACTCGAAACCCGCGCCGCGCGCCAGCGGTTCGATGCGCAGGAAGACTTCGGCGAACTGGCCGGCGCCGCCGGTCTGCTTCTTGTGGCGGTGGTGGCCCTCGGCCGGCGCGGTCACGGTCTCGCGGTAGGCGATGCGTGGCGGCCGCGTCTGGACCTCGAAGCGGTACACCTCGCGCAGGCGCTCGAGCACGAGGCGCAGGTGCAGCTCGCCGAGGCCGTAGAGCACCGTCTCGTTGGTCGCGGCCACATGTTCGATGCGCAGGCACGGGTCTTCGGCCGCGAGCTTGCCGAGGATTTCCCAGGCGCGCTGCTCGTCGCCGTGGCGCTTGGGCTCCACGGCCAGGCCGTACACCGGCACCGGGAACGGCAGCGGCGCGAGATGCACATGGCTGTCTTCGGCCGCGTCGTGCAGCACGGCATCGAAATGGATCTCGTCGACCTTGGCCACCGCCACGATGTCGCCCGGCACCGCGTGCGACACCTCGACATGGTCCTTGCCCTGGAGCATGAACAGGTGCCCGACCTTGAACGGCTTGCGGCCGTCGCCGATGTAGAGAAGGCTGTCGCGCGTGACCGTGCCCTGGTGCACGCGGAAGATGCCCATCTTGCCGACATAGGGGTCGATCGTGACCTTGAACACATGCGCCAGCACGTGCAGCGACGGGTCGGGCCGGGGCTGCATGGGCTGGGCCTGCGCGCCCTCGCCGACGAGGAACTCCGGCGGGTTGGCCTCGGTCGGGTCGGGCAGGAGCTTGACGATCACGTCCAGCAGCTCGGCCACGCCGGCGCCGCTGCGCGACGAGGTGAAGCACACCGGAATCAGATGACCTTCGCGCAGCGCCTGCTCCAGCGGCGCGTGCAGCTCCGACGGGTCCACGTCGCCTTCTTCGAGGTAGCGATCGACGAAGGCCGCGTCGACCTCGACCACCTGTTCCACCAGCGCACGGTGCGCTGCTTCGACGGGGCCGAAGTCGGAGCGTCCGAAGCGGTTGAAGAAGCAGTCGATCACCTGCCGGTTGACCCCGTCGGGCACGTTCAGCGGCAGGCATTCGCGGCCGAAGGTGGCCTGGATGTCGGCCAGCAGGCCCGCCAGCGAGACGCCCTGCGAGTCGATCTTGTTGACGATGATCATGCGGGCCAGGTGGCGCGAGGCCGCGTAGTCCATCATGCGCACCGCCATCGGCTCGATGCCGGTGGCGGCATTGATGACCACCGCCACCGTTTCGACCGCCTCCAGCGCCGGCAGGCTCTGGCCGAGAAAGTCGGGGCCGCCGGGCGTGTCGATGAGGTGGATGCGCGTGGCGGCGTGCGTGAGGTGCATCACCGAGGCGTTGAGCGAATGCAGCATGCGGCGCTCGAGCGGGTCGTGGTCGCTGACGGTGCTGCCGCGCTCGACGCTGCCGCACGCGCCGACGGCGCCCGCCTTGAACAACAGGGCCTCGGCCAGGGAGGTCTTGCCAGCGGCCGCCGCGCCCACCAGCGCCAGCGTTCGCACTGCTTCCATTTCGGCCGCGAGGCCGTTCGATCGGCTTGGCATGGCGGGACTCCTTTGCGCGTCCGCAAGGCCGGCCCGGCGGCCCGCAAGGGCTCGGGTGCTGCGCATCGACGCCGGGGCAGCGTACGGGATTGACCGTGCCGATGCAAGCCGGGGAGGGCGCGCCGGTCAGCCGCTCAGGGCTCCTGCGGCGCGGTGCCTTCGGATGGCGGCCGGTCGGCGGGCAACCTGCCCAGCCGCGACGAGGTCGCGCGCTCCGTGCGGATCTTTCGCAGCGTGTTCGTCAACGCCTGCGGGCTCGTGTTGAGCTGCCTCGCCGCCTTGGCCGGGCGCATGCCCTCGACCAGCACCAGCCGCGCGGCGGCGAGGGACGGGGTGGCCTGCAGGTGCAGCAGCTCGGCCACCTGCCAGAACTCGGCCGAGGTGAAGGTACCGAGGTCCGGCGGCAACGAGCGCGAAGGAACGGCCTGGCGTTTCTCGAAAACGCAGTGAGGCGCCGGGTCCATCTGCCCGACCCGCGCGACCAGGGCCTCGAGGTAGGCCTGCGTGGCGGGGGTGTTGGAAACCCAGTTCGAATGGATGACCAGCTTCGTCCCGTCGTCGGGGAACGTGTGCTCCCAGCTGACCCTCAACTCCGTCATGGCTGGCTGCGGAACGAGCGCATCGTGGGGCGGCTCGTTTCCATGTGATTTTTTTGCATTCGTGCAGTATGTCGCGACAACTCGCGCATTCTTTTGTCGATGTCGCCAGTGTGACCGATGAAGGTGGGTTTTATCCCGGGTTTTCGGTGTAGGCGAATGGAAAGGTGGGCTGCCTCGCGACGATGTGGCACGCGATGCCCAGCGTCACCGGAGGCGAGCCAAGAAGGGCGCACGACCACGCGCCGCGCGCGGCCGGCGCGGCGGGGGCTGTCTTTCTTGCGGTCTGCCCGCCCTAGGCCGATGTGGCCGATGGCTGGGCGGATGCGGCCTGCGGTTGTTCCTGCGAGGTGTGGACCGGCGCGGGGGGGCCGCAGTCGTCCGGCATCTTGCGCGAGGTGCCTCTCACGAGGTGGCGGGGCACGTGGTGTGTCTTGATGAAAAGCGCCAGCGCCTCGCTGCGCGCGGGCTCGGAGACCGGTAGAAACATGTGCAAAGCGCTCATGGTGTCGTTCCGTCGATGCCAGGCAGGAAGGCGGCGCACCCGCTTGTGCCGGGTGGCTGGCGACCCCTGGCATGGCCGCCCGGCAGGCATTATGGGCGCTTGAATCAACCCCGTTAACACCGATGTTTTCGGGCGCCCGCGGTGCCGATGCCCAGACGCCCCGGCCTGCTAGAACGCGTGGCGGATGCCGAAGTCGTAGCCCGTGGAGGTCTTCGGCGTGAGCCCCGCGCTCTGCACGAAGGCCGGGCCGCCCGTGGTGAGCGCCGCGCCGTTCTTGTTGCGCACGTGGCCCACGGTCGCGTACAGCGCGGTGCGCTTGGACAGGTTGTGCACGTAGCCCAGCGCCAGCTTGCCGGCCTTCGGGTTCTTCGCTGCGCCGAACGGTGCGCCGGTGTTGTCCTGGTCGTAGGTGACGTGCGAGTACGCGGCGCGGATCAGCCCGGCGCCGACGGGCACGGTGACGCCGACGACGTAGCCCTCGAGGTCCACCTTGCGCAGGCCGCCGCCGAGCGCGGGCTGCGCCAGGTCGCGCGCGTGCCGCGAGCGCGACCACTCGCCGAAGAGCTTGACGCTGCCGAAGTGGTACGAGGCGCCGAGGTTCATCGTCTTCACCGAGTCGGTGCTGCCTGCGTAGTAGTTGTCGGCGACCGTGCTGTCACCGTAGGCCACGGCCAGCTGCAGCGGTCCGCTCGCGTAGCCCAGTCGCCCGCCGATGTAGCGGCCTGCGCGAGAAGGCGCGACCGCGCCGGGGTTGCGCGCGCCGGTGACGGGATGCACGCCCGGTGGCGTCGCGGTGCCGGGGTCGTAGCTGTCGCGCTCGTGCAGCGCGTACTGCAGTTGCCCGTGAAAGCCGCCGAGGTTCGGCGGCAGGAAGTAGCCGATGGAGTTGCTCGCCCGCACGTAGTTCGCGTTGCCCGCGAAGGCCGTGTTGGCCGCGAGGATCAGGTTGCCGCCGGCGCCGTTGGTGTTGATCGGGTCGAACAGCGTGTCGTTCCAGAAGGTCGGCGTGAAGTCGCGGCCCAGGCGGATCTCGCCGAAGCCGCCCGAGAGGCTCACGGTCGAGCGGCGCGAGAAGTTCGCGATGCCCATGGCACCGTCGTCGTTGGTGATCGGGGCTTCGAGCCAGAAGCTGGCGGCCAGGCCGCCGCCGAGGTCTTCGGTGCCACGAAAGCCCAGGCGGCTGGTGCTGTAGCCGGAGTGGCCGAGGGCGGTGCGGCGCACGGTCACGGCAGGCGTGAGGCCGCGCGGGTCTTCGGATCGGTTCGAATAGCTGCTGACCATCGCATCGATCACGCCGAAGACGGTGACCGAGGATTGGGCGGATGCGGCACCGGCCAGGGAGACGGTGGCCAGGGCGATCAGGGATTTGTTCATCGCGTGGATTCCAGAAAGTGGGAGGGCGCAGGACGAGCGGCGCCACGACAGCCCGGGAACGGGCTGCACGGAGGTGTTCAGTGAGCAGGGGTGGAGAGGGCGTGCGCGACGAGAACGTTGCGCAGCGCCTGCAGGCCGGGGCGGCCTGCGCGACGCGCTAGGTCGTGAAGGTGATGCTGGCCTGCTGCGGCCCGATGCGCTGCTGCGCCGCCACCTGCTGGGCCTTGAGCTTCGCCCAGTCGACGCCGAGCATCTTCCCGTGCCGCTTGCGCGCGGTGCCGGCGACCCACACGCTGTCGATGTCGGCCTGCGATGCGAAGTTCATCACCCGGTCGGCCAGGCTGCCCAGCATGGCGAAGCCGATGCGGTCGGTGCGCAGCAGCACCAGGTCGGCGCGCTTGCCGACCGTGAGGCTGCCCGTGACGTTGCCCAGCCGCACGGCTTTGGCACCGAGTGCGGTGGCGAAGTCGAGCGTGTCTTCCGATTTGTAGTCGCGCACGATCTCGCGCCCCTCGGGCTCGAGAAAGAGGCTGAGGAACGCGCAGCGCACGTGCTCGAAGTAGTCCTGCTGCAGCACCGAGTTCACGTCGATGCCGATGCCGGTGGCCACGCCGGCGTGGCGCGCGCGGCCGTGCGCGGAGGCCATGAGGTGCGGCGTCATCATGTAGGGGAACTCGCCGACCACCGTGGCGCAGAGCATGCCGCCGGTGTCGCGCAGCATCTTGAGCTCATCGTCGGTGAGACGGTTGCCGTGCGACGCGTGGTAGTCGGGCCCGAGCAGCCCCGCCTCATGCAGGTCGACGATGCCGGAGCCGCGGTGCCCGATGGTGCCGGCGGGCTGCGGCTGCGCCGTCTTGTGCACGTGCGCGGCAATCATCTTCACGCCAGTGGCGCGGGCGCGTTCCCATTCCTTGCGCACCTCGGCCACGGGGCGGCCGGTGGCGTTCGAGGGCGCCAGGCCCAGCTGCAGCAGGCCGTTGCTGTCGGAGAACAACTCCTTCTGCAGGCGCTCGACGGTCTTCCAGTTGGTTTCGGTGGTCGTGTTGAGGTCGGCATGCACGCGGGCCGTCGAGATCGTCGAGCCCGGTCCGAAGGCGGTTGCGCGCCCGAGCTGGAAGGTGAACCAGCCGGCCACGCCCGAGTCCTTGACGCCGCGCGCGGCGGCCAGCGCTTTTTCTTCGGTGGGCTGGCCGTGCGCGTAGTCGAGCACGGTGGTCACGCCCGCGTCGATGGCCTGCAGGCCGCCGATCAGTTCCGCAAGGTAGTTGTCCTCGGGCGTCATGCAGGCCATGGTGCGCCGCTGCCAGCCGATGTAGCCCTTGGCGTAGGCATTGGGTTCGGCCTTGACGATGCGCCCTGCATCCAGGCCATGCCACATGTGGCGGTGGCCGTCGATCATGCCGGGCATCAGGATCATGCCGCGCGCCTCGATCACCTCGGCATCGCCGGCGGGCAGGCGCTTGCCGATGGCGGCGATCTTGCCGTTCTCGACCAGCACGTCGGTCGCCTGCAGCTCCTTGTTCAGCGGGTCCATCGTGAGCAGGTCGGCGCCGCGAATCAGCGTACGTCGCGCGGGGCCGCGTGGCGACGCAGCGGGCTTCGGCGTTTGCGCCATCGCCTGCGGCGCAAAGGCCGCTGCGGCGGCAGCGCCGGCCGACAGTCCGAGGAAAGCCTTGCGGGTCAATCCGGCCGGTGGCGCCGAGCCCGAGGGCGGGGCGATCTTGGGTGGGGTCATGTCTCGTTCCGTGGTTGTAAGAGTCCGAGGATGTTGACATTTTCATTTTTGACAATAAACATCGCCCGAAGAAAAAACTGTTTTCCTGAGAGGAAAGAATATGGACCGCCTCACGGCCATGTGTGTGTTCCGCAAGGTGGTCGAGCGCGGCAGTTTCACGGTCGCCGCCGAGCAGATGCGCATGTCCAACGCCTCGGTGAGCAAGTACGTGGCGGCGCTCGAAAACCACATCGGCACGCCGCTGCTGGCGCGCACCACGCGGCGCATCAACCTCACCGACGCCGGGCGCAGCTACTACGACAAGTGCGTGCGCATCCTCGATGACGTGGAGGAGGCCGAGAAGTCCGCCGGCCAGCTGCAGACCACGCCGCGCGGCCTGCTGAAAGTGCGCGCGCCGGTGTCGCTCGGCACGGCGCACCTGGGCCGCACGGTGGCGGATTTCCTGGCCGGCTTCCCCGAGGTGACGATCGACATGACGCTCAACGACCGCTTCGTCGACCCGGCGGAAGAGGGCGTCGACGTGGCGCTGTTCATCGCCGACCATGTGAAGGACGCGACCGGTGCCACCCGCGCCATCGCGAAGATGCCGCGCATGCTGGTCGCTGCGCCGGCCTACCTTGCAGCGCGCGGCGCGCCTGATGTGCCGGCGGATCTCGTGCGCCACAACTGCCTGATCTACACGCGCGGCCAGACGCCCGACGAGTGGCGCTTCAGCGAAGGCGGGAGCGAGCGCGTGGTGCGCGTCGGCGGCAACTGCCGCTGCAACAACAGCCTGGTGCTGCGCGAGGCGCTGCTGGCCGGCGCAGGGATCGGCTTGCTGCCGGCGTTCCTCGTGACGGCCCACCTCGCCGACGGCAACCTGCACACCGTGCTGCCCGGCGTGGTGCCCGAGCCGCGCACGCTGTTCGCCGTGTTCCCGCAGCCGCGCCGCCCGTCGCCGAAGGTGCGCGAATTCGTGAACTTCGTGGCGCGCAGCTTTGCCGCGGACAGCCAGTGGCAGCTCGAAGCCGACGACGCGGCCGTGGCATAGATTTTTTCCTCCCAAGAAATCATTTCTTTCTTTGGACGCCGTTTATTGATCGAAACGAAAACGTCAGCATCCTCGGACCCTTTGAAACCCCGAGTGAGACATGACGCATACCCTGATCAAGAACGCCAGCATCCTGACGCGAGACCCTAAGCTCGGAGACCTGCACGGCAGTGACCTGCTGATCGACGGCGACCGCATTGCCGCCGTCGGCCCGAACCTGCAGGCGCCACCCGACGCCGAGGTCATCGATGCGAAAGGCATGGTGCTCATGCCGGGCCTGATCGACGGCCACCGCCACGTCTGGGAAATCATCGACATGGGCCGCCTGGTCAAGACGCGCCCGGCCGAGTACGCGCCGTACTACCAACAGTGGAAGATGCGCACCATCGTCTCGATGACGCCCGAGGACAACTACCTCGCCGAACTGATCGGCGGCCTGCAGGCCATCGACTCCGGCGTGACCACCGTGCTCGACTACGCGCACGGCCAGCCCAGCGAAGACCGCGCCATGGCCGCCGCGCAGGGTCTGCGCGACTCCGGCATTGCCGGCTGGTTCGCGTTCCAGCTCGGCGTGTCGTCTTCGTACAAGCCGGGCGATACCGTGTCGCTGGCCAAGGCCGACGGCGAGCGCATCGCCATGACCAACGAGTCGCACTGGAAGACCGCCGAACGGCTGCAGAAGGAACTGTTCTCCGACAGCACGGCCCTGTTGCAGCTCGGCCTGGCACCGAGCGGCAACAACGGCAGCCGCATTGAGGACATCCGCAAGGAATGGACGCGTGCGCGCGGCATGGGCGTGAAGATGCTCGCGGCCCACATCCACAAGCCCGAGCAACCGCACGCCCCGGGCGTGATGGGCCACCGCGATTCGGGCATGCCCGACCTGTACGAAGCCGGCCTGCTCGGCCCCGACTACCAGGCCACCCACGCCAACCGGCTCACGTCGGACGAGCTGAAGATGCTGCGCGACACCGGCGGCATGATCTGCGCGACCGCGATGGGCGAGTTCCCGTACGTGATGTCGCCGAGCAAGGGCCCGTCGGTGCACGGGCGCGCACGCGCGGCCGGCGTGCCCACGGGCATGGGCATCGACATCTCGCTGGCGCTCACGGGTGATTACTTCGAGCACATCCGCGCCACGTTCTGGAGTCTGTACCTCGACCCCGAGTGCCGCGGGTACGTCGGCCGGTACACGTCGGAAGACATCCTGGACTTCGCCACCTCGATGGGCGCGCAGGCCGTGCGACTGGGCGGCGTGACGGGCACCATCACCGTCGGCAAGCGCGCCGACCTCGTGCTGCTGAGCACCACCGCATCGGCTTCGGCATGGCCGGCAGCCTCGCGGACCGCGTCGTCACCTTCGCCGGCACGCCCGACGTCGACAGCGTGTGGATCGCCGGCAAGGCACGCAAGCGGCACGGCAAGATGCTCGGTGTCGATTGGGCGAACCTCAAGGCCCGGCTGGTGGAAGCGCAAGAGCGCGTGGGGGCACGGGCCGCCAGCATCAAGTTCGTCTGAGGCGCTGAGGCCGCACGCCCGATCCTCTGAACTCCATCATGAAAAAAATACTGAGACTCTTCGCGTTCGCCGCGCTGCAATTGGGCGCCGTGGCATCGCACGCGCAAGCCGCCGACAGCTGGCCGAACCGGCCGGTGCGCATCGTGCACGGCTTTGCGCCGGGCGGTCCCATCGACCACCTGGCGCGCCTGCTGGCTGCGCAGTTCCATGAGCACTTCAAGCAGTCGGCCATCGTCGAGGCCAAGCCGGGCGCGGGCGGCACCATGGCCGCGCGCTACGTGGCGCGCAGTGCACCCGACGGCTACACGCTCTTTCTCATGGCCTCCGGCCATGCGGCGGCGCCCAGCCTGTACGGCGCGTTGCCCTACGACGCGGTGAACGACTTCACCATGATCTCGATGGTGGCGCAGAGCCCGTTCGCGATCATCGCCAACCCCAACGCGAAGTTCGCCACCGTGCAGGAGCTGATGAAGAAGGCCAAGGCCGCGCCCGGCACCATCGACTACGGCTCGGGTGGCAACGGCAGCGGCATGCACCTGGCCGCGGCGCTGCTGCAGTCGCGGGCGGGCGTGCGCTTCAACCACGTGCCCTACCGCGGCGGCAGCGCCACCGCGCTGGCGGTGGTGAGCGGCGAGGTGCCGATCATCGTCACGTCGATGGCCGGCATGAGCGCCTACATCGACAGCGGCAAGGTCAAGCCGCTGGCCGTGACCTCGCGCCAGCGCTTCGCGCTGTACCCCGACGTGCCGACCATTGCAGAAACCGTGTTGCCCGACTTCGACGTGACCGCCTGGTATGCCCTGGGTGGGCCGAAGAACCTGCCGCCGGCCATCGTCGCGAAGCTCGCCGAGATGGTGCGCGTCACGCTCAAGCGCCCCGAGGTGGCTGAAGGCCTGCGGCTGCAGGCGGCCGATGCGTGGTCCACCACGCCGGCCGAGGCGCAAGCCTTCGTCGCGAAGGAAGTGACGCGCTGGACCCAGGTGGTCCGCGACGAGAAGATCTCGGCGCAGAACTGAGACGCGGCCGGCCATGCGCTCCGAGGGCAACCGATCAATGGCGAGCTGGCACGCCTTCGGCTTCGTCGCCGTGGTCGTGCAGGTGGCCGACGGCCTTCAGCACGCGCGCATCGGTGCGCGGCGGCAACGCAGTGCCGTGGTGCTGCGCCACGTGCACGGGCTTGCCGTCGACGAAGGTCAGCACGGAGCGGATCTGGTGGATGTCGTCGGGCGCCACGGTGAGGAAGGGCGCGTCGAGCACCGCGAAGTCCGCGAGCTTGCCGGCCGTCAGCGAACCGCGATGCGGCTCGCTGAAGGTGAGCCACGCGGCGTTGGCCGTGTACAGGCGCAAGGCTTCCTCGCGCGTGAGCAGGAGGTCGGCGCGGCGCTGCACGGCGCCTCCGACGGCGCGGCCCGTCACGTGGTACTCGATGGCGCGCCACACGTTGATCACACCGACGCGCGTGGAATCGGTGCCGCCGGCCACCCTCAGGCCCTTTTGCAGCGCCAGCCGCGTGGGCGGCGAGGCCTGCGCGGCCTCGGCACCATGGGCCTTCTGGATCGCCGGCGCCTCGAAGTACGGACCCATCTGCACCGTGTACGCCATGCCCAGCTTGCGCATGCGTTCGAAGGTCTGTTCGGAGCCCGTGTTGATGTGCGTGATGGCCCATCGCAGGTCCTTGAAGGGACGCGTCTGCGCGACCTTCTCGAGCACATCGAGGATGGCTTTCGCGCCGTCTTCGGTGTAGGCGTGGATCTCCAGCGGATAGCGGCGCTCGGCCGCGAACAGCGCGGCCCGGGCCAGCTCGTCGCGTGCGGAGGGCGGCGGGTTGAAGCCCGCGCTCATGCGCACGCCATCGTTCATGTCGAAGGCCAGCACTTCGCCCACGCCGAGAAAGCGCAGCATGTCGTCGCCGAACAGCGGCGGCAGGTAGGCCAGGCTGGTCTGGAACCAGGCGGTCTCGTTGCCGGGCGCGAGGGCCGATGCGCGGTAGGCGACGCGCACAGTCAGCGCCTTGTCGCGCCACAGCGAGAACAGCGGGCTGTAGATCGCGTGGTCGCCCGCGGCCGGGTCGACGACGCCGGTCACGCCCAGGCGGTTGAGCTCGCGGAAGAAGGCCTGCAGGCTGGCGCGGTTCTCGGTTTCGGGGCGCGCGCTGATGCGAGCGAACAGCGCAGAGAAGGGGCCGATGCCGCCGAGCAGCTTGCCGGTGGCTCGGCCTTGCGCATCGCGTTCGACCGTGATGCCGGGCGGCAGGTCGGCGCCGGTGTCCAGCCCCAGCACGTCGATCGCCTGGCGGTTGACGACGGCGTAGTCGTACAGGTACTGCACGTAGGCCGGGTTGTGGGGCAGTGCGGTGCTCAGGTCCTGCGGCGTCGGCGCGCGCTGCTCGGCGAACTGCGCCGGATGCCACGCGCCCATCACCGCGATCCATCGGCCGGGCCCGCGCTTCGTCGCCTCTTGCGCGAGCTGGTCGAGCGCGCCGGACAGCGTGGTCTGTTCGTACCAGTAGCTCTCGAAGGTGAAACCCTGGCCGCCGCGGATGGCGTGGATGTGCGCATCGATGAGGCCAGGGACCACCGTCTTGCCGCCCAGGTCGATGACGCGGGTGTGCGCGGTGCGCAGTTTGCGGATGGCGGTGTTCGAGCCCACCGCGATGATGCGGTTGCCGCGCACCGCGAGCGCCTGCGCGCGGGGCTTCGCCGGGTCCATCGTGAGGAGCTCGCCGTTGAGCAGCAGGGTGTCGGCAGCCTGCGCCACAGGCAGCCACAGCAGCGCGAGCGTCGCAGCGGCGGCCGCGACGAGCCGTGGTCGTATCGGTCGTTTCATGGGCTGCGTTCAGAAGGCGTGGTTCACGCCGAGCTGAATGCCCGACGAGCGCTGGCCCGGCACACCGGCCGGCGACGAATCGGCCACCACATAGACAGCATTGCCGCGGTTGCTGATGCGCGAGTAGGCGCTGTACAGCGTGGTGCGCTTGCTCAGGTGGTGCGCGTAGCCGATGGCGAACTGGCGCGCGGTGCCGTCGGTCTCGAGGCCGGGGCCGGAGCGCTCGGAGCGCGCGAACGACACGCGGATCTGCCCCGCGCCGACGGGAACCGACGCGCCGATCAGCGCGTTCGTCTGCCGCTCGCGTCCCAGCCGATGGCGCAGGTAGTTGGCATAGGCCTTGACGACGCCGAAGTCGTAGCTGCCGCCGACGGTCGCCGTGCGGTAGTCGTCGACGCCGATGGCGGTCTGGCCGTAAGCGGCGGCCACGTTGAGCGGGCCCGACTCGTAGCCCAGCCGCCCGCCGCGGTAGCCGGCGCCCTGCGTGCCTTCAGCCGCTGCGAACATGAACTGCCCGTACAGGCCGCCGAGGCCGCGCGGCAGAAAGTAGCCGGCCGAGTTGCTGGCGCGAGCCTGCGTGCGGGCGCGGCCCAGGCCGAGCGGCCAGCCTTCAACGATGTTGCTGCTGCCTCCCACGCCGACCGTGCCGAAGGGCGAGAAGCTCGACACGTTCCAGAACGTGGGCGTGTAGTCGCGGCCCAGGCGCAGCTCGCCGAGGTCCTTGCTCATCAGGCTCACGGTGGAGCGCCGGCCGAAGCCGCCCTGCGTCTCGCCGGTGTCGGGCAGCACGGCGGTCTCGAGCCAGAAGCCGGCCGCGAGTCCGCCGCCCAGGTCTTCCACGCCGCGAAAGCCCAGGCGGCTGGGCAGCAGGTAGCCGCCCTGGTCCATAGCTTTGGCCGAGGCGTTGCCTGCCTTCGAGTAGGTGAAGTTCAGGTCGATGCTGCCGAACACCGTCACGGACGATTGGCCGTGCGCGGCGCTGAGCGCCCCCGCGGCCGCGAGGGCAAGCAGAAGTTTGTGTGGTTGTCTCATGTTTTTCTTTCGGAGCGGAGCGGTCGAGGGGTGATCAGCTGTCGATGCGGATGCCGGCGCGGCGGATGAGCGCGGTGGTCGACACGATCTCTTCGCGCACCTGCTGCGCGAAGGCCTGCTGCGGCATCGGTGCGGCGTCGGCGCCGAGCTTGTCCAGGCGCGCGCGCACCTCGCTGGTCTTCAGGGCGCGCACGGTCTCGGCATGCAGGTGCGCTACGGTGCGCTCCGGTGTCCTGGCGGCCACGAACATGCCGACCCAGAACAGGTGGTCCGCATCGCCGAAGCCGCTTTCGGCGGTGGTCGGCACCTGCGGCAGCAGCGGTGAACGCTTCGGTGCGCCGATGGCCAGCGCGGCGAGCTTGCCGCCTTGCACCAGCGGGGCGGCCAGCGCCAGCGGCGCCAGGAACCAGTCGAGCCGCCCGCCCATGAGGTCGGTGAGCGCCTGCGGCGTGCCGCGGTACGGGATGTGCGCGACCTCGATGCCGGTCGCGATGCGAAATTTCTCGCCTGCGATGTGCGAGGCGCTGCCACTGCCCGAAGAGCCATACACGAACTTCTGCGGGCCGGCCTTCACCTTGCGCACGAGGTCCTGCAGCGAGGTGAAGCCGCGGTCCGGCGGAACGACCAGCACATTGGGCATCGACGCCAGCATGGTGACCGGCGTGAAGTCGTTCAGAGTGTCGTACTTGAGCCCGGGGTAGAGCGCGGCGTTGGCCACGTGGCCGGTCGAGTGGATGAGCACCGTGTGGCCGTCGGCCGCGGCATTGACCACCGCGCTGGCGCCCAGCGTGCCGCCCGCGCCGGGGCGGTTGTCGACCACGCAGGGCTGGCCGAGGGACTGCTGCAGCCGTTCGCCGACGATGCGGCCGACCACGTCGGTGGTCGATCCGGCGGTGAAGGGAATGACCAGCTTCACGGGCTGGCTCGGGTAGGCGGGCTGCGCGAAGAGCGTGGCGGGAAGGGTGGCGATGCCGCCTGCGGCTGCCGTGAGGCGAAGCAATGTCCTGCGATGGATGTCCATCGTTGTCTCCTTGTTGTGCGTGGGGAAGGGCCTGCCTGTGGGCAGGCCCCGAAGTGATGCGCGGGGCAGGGCGCCCCGGGGGCGCTCAGGGCGCCAGGACCAGCCGCTCCATCGAGCCTTCGAGCACCTGCAGGTAGGCCTGGCGCGCGCGGTCCAGCGGCAGCACCGAGCCGTCGTTCACGCCGAAGCCCTGCAGGCTGCCGTCCTCGAAACCGGGCAGCAGCGTGCGAAACACATCCGCGCACTGGCTGGCCGTGAGCTTCAGGCTGTCGACGCCGAGCATGTGCAGGTCGCGGCGGTAGAACGCCATGATGTCGAAGGGCACGTTGCGGTCGGGCGTGGAGATCAGGATCTGCGTGCCCCCCACCTTGAGTGCGCCGAGCGCCGCCGCGAAGTAGGGCGAGCCGACGGTGTTGTAGGCGATGTCCACGCCTTTGCCATCCGTCATCGACAGCACGGTCTGCGCGATGTCGTCGCGCGTGCCGTCGATCACCTCGACCGGCGCGCTCGCGTGGCCCGTGTACCGCGTGGCGCCGCGTTCGACGCCGATCACGCGCGCGCCGGCACGCGTGGCCAATTGCACGGTGGCCTGGCCGACCTTGCCGTTCGAGCCCAGCACCAGCACGGTCTGGCCGGGGCCTGCGAGGTGGGCGCGGCGCAGCCCTTCGTACGCCGTCACGAAAGGCACGCCCACCGTGGCCGCCGAGGCCATCGCGATGCGTTCGGGCTTGGCGACGAGCGCCGCCACGGGCAGCACGAGGTAGCGCGCATGCGTGCCGTCGCGCGTGATGCCGAGGTCGCCGCCGGTGCCCCAGACGGCGCGGCCGATCCATTCCGACGGGCCGGCGACGACACGCCCGGCGTAGTCGCGGCCCGGCGTGCGGGGCCAGATGGCGTACGGCATCATGCCCAGCGCCGCTTTGACGTCGCTCGGGTTGATCGCCGCGGCGAGGACTTCGACGATGGCGCAGCCGGCCGGTGTCTCGGGCTGTGCGATGTCGACCAGGTCGGGGTTCAGTGCCTCGGGGCTCGGGGCCTTGGCGCTGAGGCGAAGGGCGCGCGGTGGTGTGCTCATGGTGCGATGTCTCGTGGTGCGAAGTGAAGAGAAGGGAGTGCGTGTGTGTGTTCAGGGCAGCGGCGGCGTGGGCAGGCGCGTTTCGCCGGGCTCCAGCCGCAGCTCGAAGTCGAGGTGGAAGTGGCCCGCGCTGTCGGGTTCGAAATCGCGCAGCAGCGAGCCGACCGCGCCGAAGGCCGCGTCGCTGTAGGCGTACGGATCGCGCGCATCGAAGATCTGCGTCGTCAGCACCTTGTGCCCCGGCGCGATGGCAATGAAGTGCAGGTGCGCCGGTCGCATGTGGCTGCGGTTCTGCAGCGCGAGCAGTTCGCCGCAGGGGCCGTCGGTGGGCACGCCGTAGCCCGAGGGCTGCACGCTCTCGAACCAGAAGCGGCCGTCGGCGTCGGTCTCGAAGACGGCGCGCAGGTTCATGTCTTCCTGCTCGGGGTCCTGGTTCTCATACAAGCCACTGGGCGCCGCCTGCCAGGTCTCGATACGGGCACCGGCAATGGGCGTGCCGTCCAGCGACAGCACGCGGCCTTTCACGTGCAGCGTCTCGCCTGCGGTGTCGTCGGTCGCAATGCGCACGCCGTTGGGCCGCACCGGCTGGTTCGCGCGCCAGAAGGGGCCGATGAGCGCCGGCTCGGTGCCGCCCGCGGCGAGCACGGCCTTGGCGTCCATCAGCAGCACCAGCGTGGCCAGGCCGAGGATGTCGGCGAGCAGGATGCCTTCGTGCTTGCGCGGGCCCGTGGCCTGGCCTATGCGCACCATGAAGTCCAGGCCCTTGAAGAGCTCTTCATAGGTCAGCGTCACTTCCGAGGCGAAGGCGTGCAGGTGACGGATCATCGCGTCGAGCACGGTGCGGGTGCGCGCGTCGTGCGTGCCCTGGTTGGCGTCCAGCACGGCCTGCAGCAGCGCCTGGGCGTTGGCGGGAATCGAGCGCTGGGCGGTCGGTGCCTCGGTGTCCGTGGGGGTCTCGGCGACAGAAATCATGGGAAGTCCTGGAGAGTGAAGAAAACGAAATCGGCACGGCGCCGCCCGGCACGCATCGACGCACCGCGGGGGCTGAAGGGGGCGTGGGGCCGGTTAGTCGGCGCGGATGCGCGCGCGGGTGGCGACGGCGGTCCAGCGCGGCACGTCTTCGGCGACGCGCGCGGCGAGGTCGGCAGGCAGGCTCGCGACCGTCTCGAAGCCGAGCTCGCGCGTCTGGCGCTGCACCTCATCGAGCGCCAGGATGCGCCGCACCTCGGTGTGCAGGCGCTCGATGGCGGCGATAGGCGTGCCCGCCGGCGCGAACAGCGCCTGCATGGTCTCGGAGCGGTAGCCGGCAAAGCCCGACTCCGCCACCGTCGGCACCTGCGGCAGTTCGGCCCAGCGCGCGCGGCTGCCGACGGCCAGCACCCGCAACGTGCCCGCCGCGATGTGGGCCTTGGCGGCCGGCAGTGCGGTCAGTGCGCAATCGACCTGTCCGCCGAGCACCGCCTGCACGGCCGGGGCTGCGCCGTTGTAGGGCACGTGCAGCAGCTCGATGCCGGCGCGCTGCCAGAGCAGCTCGCCACCCAGGTGCACGCTGTTGCCCTTGCCGGGTGTCGAGTAGGTGAGCGCGCCCGGCCGGCGCTTGGCGGCGTCGATCAGCGCCGACAGGCTGGTGAGCGGGCTCGCGGCCGGCACCACGATCACGTCGGGTGAACTGACGGCGAGCGACACCGGCGCGAACTGGCGCAGCGGGTCGTAAGGGGGCTTGTCGGCGAACAGGGCCGGGTTGGTCACAAAGGCGGACGACACCAGCAGCAGCGTCTGGCCGTCGGGCGCGGCGCGCGCTACCGAGGCGATGCCGATGTTGCCGCCGGCGCCCACGCGGTTGTCGACGAGCACGGGCTGGCCCAGCGCTTGTGCGAGCCGCACGCCCACGATGCGCGCGATGATGTCCGAGGTGCCGCCGGCGGCGAAGGGAACGACGATGCGCACGGGGCCCTTGGGGCTCCAGGCCGGCTGGGCGCGGACAAGGCCGGCGCCCAGCGCCGCGAGCGTCGCGGCGAGGGCGTGTCGCCGGTTCATGCCGTGCGCCACGCCGCATGTCGGTATGCGGCGTGACGCCTGGATGTCGTGGGGGATTGTCATTTTTTTGTCTCCTCGGGTGGTGCCTATGAGCCTTGCCCAGTTCGCGCGGTCGGCGCGGCGACTACTTGCTTTCTGGCGCCGTCTCCTTGATGTAGCCGTCGGTTCCGTAGACCAGGCCGGTGGCCTCTGCAGCCCTGACGACATCCTCGTGCCAGGCGATGCGCCCGCATTCTTCGTCGGTTCCACCGACGACCGAATACACCACCAGCGCGTGATCGTTCGGATTGCGGAAACCGCGCATCACGCCGATGGGGCACGAGATCACGTCCCACTGGTTGAGCATCACGGAGTACTGGCCCTTCTCGCCCCAGATGACCTCCATCTGCCCGTTCAGCGGACAGAAGACTTCCTCGGTCTTGTGTGCGTGAAGGCTGGCGCCCTGGCCAACCGGGATTTCGATGAAGGTCACGCCGAAGCGGTGGTTGCCTGGAATTGCCGGCTGAACGCCTTTGTTCTCCAGGACGCCGCGGTTCATGATCTTGTAGATGTTTTTCTTCATCCCCGGCAGCCGACTCTCGATGAAGGTCTCGCCGTAGGGCGCGACCTTGCCCCAGCGGGCGATGCGGGTGGATTCCATTTCCTGGAGGGTGGGGTCCATGTCTATTCCTTGATGCGATGAGGTTCGGATTCGTCGAAAAAGCAGCGGTTTACGTTCTGCGAGGCCCACTGTAGGCAACGGTCTTTCATGCGTCCATTACCATTTTTCTAGCGATTCGATAACATTTCGGTATGAGGCGCCCGGTGACCATCGGCCGCTCTTGCGGCAACGATCTGGAACCCCTGCATGGACCTCAGACAGCTTCGGTATTTCGTGGTGCTCGCCACGCAGCAGCACTACGGCCGCGCCTCCGCCGTGCTGCATGTGGCGCAGCCGGCGCTGAGCCGGCAGATCCGCCTGCTCGAGGAAGAGCTGGGCGTGCGCCTGTTCGAGCGCCACGCGCGCGGCGCGACTCCGACCGAGGAGGCCGTGTTCCTCATGGAGCGCGCGTCGTTCCTGCTGCGCTATGCCGAGCAGATGAAGCAGGACATGACGGCCCGCCAGCGCGACCCGCGCGGGCCCGTGGCCATCGGCCTGTCGCCCGCGCTCGCGCTGCTGCTTGCGGTGCCGCTGGCGCGCGCGGTGCGCGAGCAGTTCCCCGATGTGCGGCTGCGCATCGTCGAAGGCTTCTCGCAATCGCTGCTGGGCATGCTGGAGCAGGGGGCGGTCGATGTCGCGATCCTCAACGGCCCGATGCAGCTGGCCAACGTGCTGGCCACGCCGCTCATGACCGAATCGCTGTGCCTCATCGGCCGCACCGACGACACGCGGCTGATGCGCATGACGAAGATCAAGCTGCCCCGGCTGGCAGGCCTGCCGCTGGTGATGACGGGCGTGTCCAAGTCGGGTGTGCGGCTCGAGCTGGAGGCCGCGGCGGCACGCGCGGGCGTGGTGTTGAACCCGGTGGTCGAGGTCGAGACCCTGAGCGTGGCGGCCCGCCTGGTGGAAGAGGGCCTGGGTCTCACGGTCCACTTCGCAGCGGTCGTGCAGGACGAGATCGAGGCCGGCCGGCTGGTCGCGATTCCCATCGAGGGGCTGCGGCTGCGCCGCGTGCTGGCCCGCGCTTCCGACCGGCCGCCGTCACGCGCGACCGAAGTGCTCATCGACATCCTGCGCGCCGTGGTGCAGGAGCGCGTGGACGCGGGACGCTGGCCGCACGCGGTGCTCGATCGCTGAGCGCGCCAGAATGCTTCATCGCCAACAGGAGCACACCCATGAGCCACACCGCAACGATCGTCTCCACCGACGTCAATTTCAACCACCGCATCCAAGTCGGCAAGTTCCAGCTCGTGGCGGACGAGCCGGCGTCGCTGGGCGGGCAGGGCGCGGGGCCGGCGCCCTACGACTACTACCTGGCCGCGCTGTCCGCCTGCACCGCGATCACGCTGCGGATGTACGCCCAGCGCAAGGGCTGGGAGCTGGGCGAGTTCAAGGCCGAACTGAGCTTCACGAAAGACGCGGACGGCAAGGCGCACATCCACCGCGTGCTGCACGCCAGCGCACCGCTCACCGATGCGCAGTGGAGCCGGCTGCTCGAGGTGGTGGCCAACACGCCGGTCACGAAGACCATGCGAGAAGGTGCCGAGATCACGAGCGAGCGTGGGGTGGCGGCGGCCTGATCCAGGCCGCAGGCGCGGCGCTGTTCAGCGCCGCGAGATCACGCGAACGACCGGTTCGCTGTGCACGCGGAAGCCCATGCGCTCATAGATGCGTCGCGCGCCCGCGTTGCCCTGCATCACATGCAGCACCGGCACTTCGCCACGCTGCATCTGCTGCGCCACCAAGCGCGTGACGAGCCGCTTCGCATAGCCCTTGCCCTGCGCATCGGGGTGCGTGCAGACACCGCTGATCTCGCGCAGCGTGCTGGCGGCCATGCGTTCGCCGGCCATCGCCACGAGACGGCCGTCGGCGTCGAAGCAGCCGACGTACTCGCCGAGTTCGATGGTGCGCGTGGAGAAGGGGCCGGGGCGGGTGAGGTCGGCCAGGGCCAGCACTTGTTCTACATCTGTCGCACCCAGCCGAACGACATCAGGAAGCGTGTCGGCCACGGGCGCAGGCGCGTCCCAGATCATCTTCACGATGACTGACTCCATGTCGACCTGCCAGGTGGACGGCGCGGGGCCCGACCAGCCGATGGCATAGAAGTGCTCGTCCGGCGTGCAGTAGGGCAGCAGCGCGTCGAGGTCGGGGTGCAATGCGTCGGCAAAGCCGACGATGGGGGAGAAGCCTGTGGCGTAGCGGCGTGCGGTCGATGTGCCGGCGGCAAAAGACGCATGCGGGCCCGAAAGGGCGTGCCAGGTGAGGTTGGTGAGGAGGTCTGTCATGGGACTGGATTCTTTCGGCCTGACAGGGACCGTTTTGCGCCGACCGTTGTGGTGGGGGCGGCGCCTCCTCGTCGGGGGACGAGGAGGTGTGTGTCGCGTCGCACGGCGAGGGCAACCTCGCCGGCGTCAGCGACTCAGTGCATCAGCACTTCATGGCCGTGGCTTGTGCGGCGAAGGCGTCGGAAGCGGCCTTGCAGGCAGCGCCGAGTTGGGCGGCGTTGGCGCCGTAGCTGGCCCAGGTGGCCTTGGTCTGCTCGAGGCTGCCCTTGAGCGCGTCGGCGGCGGCGCCGCTTTGCTTGCCCACGCAGGCGCTCACCTTGTCCAGGTACTCCTGGCATTCCTTGGGCACGTCGGCCGATGCCGTCGTGGTGGCTGCAGGCGCGGCAGCAGCCGGTGCGCTGGCGGCCGGTGCGGGTGCCGGCGTGGCCGGTGCGGTGGCAGCAGGTGCTGCGGGAGCGGCCGGCGCTGCGGGCGTGGACTCTTGCTTCGAGCAAGCGGTGATGGCGGCAGCCACGAAGATGAGTGCGAGCAGTTTGTTCATTTTTTCTTACATGAGCGAGTTGGATGATGTGCCACGCCTCGTGTCCTCCGGCGCGCAGTGCGCACACCAGGAACGCAAGATTCGGGGCCGGAACAGTATCACCGCGCCCTGTGCAACAGACCCCCGCGAAGGCAGGAATCGGGGGGCTGCAGATGCTCCAAAAACGTAACAATTATCTTGAATCGTTAAATATTGCCGGGTTAAGCAGTCGAAGCTGCGCGGGCGTACGCAGGGGGCGTGATGGCCCGCCGAACCGGGTGCTCGACCGGCCTCGCATCTGCAAGCGGATGTTGTTGATTCTTTCGAATTACATCGAAGCGACGAGGCCGCGTGAAGTTTCCTGAAGGCGCGCTGCGGTCCATTTCCGGCGTCGACCGAGCGGCCTGCGGTGCCTCTTCAGCGGTCACGCACATGGTTACAACCCCGTGCCGCAGACCCGCTCCTCGCAGCGCGCGGCAGCCGGCAGGACATGGCCGGACGGGGCTCGGTTCCCGGTCGATCGAATTGCCGCCGGACCCTTGGCTTGTGCATTGCATCAATTAATTTTTATGGCAAAAGTTCTCATTGCCGGATGGCATGCACATCCTCTTTCAGTTGTGAATCGGTTGCGATGAATTGAGGCGTTGGCGCGCCATTCATGACCAGTGAGTTCTTTGCCATCAAGGAATAGGGAATTCCCGCCCCGATTTTCTACGGAATCCCGTAGTTGAAAATTTGAAATAGATCGGGTAATTCGAATGAACGAAATTCGCAAAGGCTTCGATCGCCTGGCTGTCGAAGGAAGAACGCCTTGCGCGGAGAGGAATACGGCGATGGATATGCCTCACATATGAGCCGGCGAATGGATCACTATGAGCGGGTAACAATTAATTTCAAATTGAGGGAAAAAGCAAAGGAAGCCGTTGTTTTTGCGATTTTTTGACGGTATTGGCTCGAAAAGATAGAACGTTAATGGTGGACACATTTGCATATTTGTCGTCACACTTTGAGCCATGCCAAGGTCTCAATCGCCCCAATTCCTTCGCCCACGCGCGCATCGATTTGCGCTGGAAAGCCGGCAGCTATTTGATGGCGCCGCTTTTGTGGAGGCCGCCGCGGCGGCACCGGCGGACGCACCGCAGGGCCCGCACGGGGATGCGTCGCATGCCGCCGACGCGGCAGCGCCCGTTGCCGTGCCGCACGGGCGCGAAAGCACGCCCGAAGCGGACGCGCGATCAGGGCCCGGCCCGGCTCCGGCCTCGTCCAGCGAGGTCTACGTCGTCGACAAGAATGTTGCCAATTGGCAGCAGCTCGCCGCCTCGGTGCCGCAGGGCGCCGACCTGATCCTGCTGGACACCGGCTCGTCCGGCGTCGAACAGTTGCGCCAGGCGCTCGAAGGGCGCAGCGGCCTCACGGCGCTGCACATCCTCAGCCACGGCAGCGCGGGCGAGATCACGCTGGGCAACGAAACCCTCGACGTCGCCGGCCTGGCGCGCTCGGCCGGCGCCTGGCAGGCGATCGGCGCGAGCCTGGGCGCGGACGGCGACATCCTGCTCTACGGGTGCGACGTGGGCGCCGACGGGCAACGCTTCGTGCAGGCCCTGGGCCGCGCCACGGGCGCCGATGTGGCGGCGTCGAGCGACGCCACCGGCGCGGCGTCGCGCCAGGGCGACTGGTCGCTTGAAGTCGCGACGGGTCTCATCGAGTCGCGCGCCTTCGCCGCCGCCGACTACGACGGCCTGCTGGCCGCGCCCACCGTGTCGACGACCACGCCGCGCATCACGGTCAGCGAACCCAGCTCGCTCAACGCGCCGGGCGCCGACCGCGCCACGCTCAGCGGCTGGACGCTCACCGACGACGGCGCGGGCAACGTCACGGTCGACGTGACCGTCGAGAACCCCGCGCTGGGCGCGCTGTCCAGCGCCAGCATGAGCGGCGTCACCACCGTGCCCGGCGGCTACCGCTTCGTCGGCAGCGTGGCAGATGCCAACGCCTGGATCAACCAGCTGGTGTTCACCGCCGCCGACACCGAGCTGGGCAACGCCACGGCCACCACGCGCATCCTGGTGTCGATCACCGATTCGGAAACGCCGGCGCTCACCGCCAACCGCGCGCTCGACGTGACGATCACGCCGTCGAACGACCCGACCACGGTGGCCGACGCGGCGCAGACGGTCTCCGAGGGCGGCACCACGCTGCTGACCGGCACCACGCTCAACGCCATCGACCCCGAGGTGACGATCGGCTCGCAGAACACCGGCCAGATCGTCTACGGCATCGCGACCAACACCGCGCGCGGCTACCTCACGCTCAACGGCGAACGCATCGGCGTGGGCTCGGTCTTCACGCAGGCCGACGTGCTCGCGGGCCGCGTCGCCTACGTGCACACGGCCACCGGCGCGGACCAGAACCTGGACGACAGCTTCGTCATCGTCGTCAACGACGGCGCCACGCCGCTGGCCGGCTCCGACCACGCCACCATCACGCTGAACGTCACGCCGCTGAACCAGCCGCCGGTGGTCTCGGGCGGGGGCAGCGTGTTCGAAGGGCAGCCGCCCAACGCCATCGACACCAGCGGCAACCCGGCCTCGGTCGTGGGCAATTTCATCGTCGCCGACGGGGGCGGCGACGACGCCAGCGGCGACCTCACGGTGCGGCTGACCAGCCTGCCCACCGACGGCACGCTGTACTTCACCGGGACCGTGCTGATCGGCGGCGTGCCCCAGAACGTCACCAACCGCGCCATCACCCAGGCCGACATCGATGCCGGCTTCGTGTTCGGCTACGACGACCGCGGCGGCCTCACTTACGGCAACAACGGCCAGCGCGACAACAACGGGCAGAGCTACCCGTTCACCGACGGCTTCGGCGTCACGGTGAGCGACGCCGGCGGCGGCACGGGCACGCCGTCGTCCACCTCGGGCACCATCGCCATCAACGTGCGCCCGGCCAACGACGACCCGGTGCTCGACCCCGGCAGCACGCTCGAGGCGACCGTGGACCCGGCGGGCGGCGGCTACACCGTGACGCTCACGCCCGGCATGCTCGGCGCGACCGACGTCGACTCGAGCGACGACAACCTGACCTTCGCCGTCACCTCGATGAACGGCCTGAACCAGGGCTACCTGCTGCTCGACGGCAAGATCCTGCCGCCGGGCGGCACCTTCACCATGGAAGACGTGCGCTCGGGCCGCGTGCAGTACGTGCAGACGCAGGGCGCGGCGGCGGGCGACACCGACACCTTCAGCTTCCAGGTGGTCGACAACACGCTCGGGCCCACCTGGGACGCGAACGGCAACACCGTGATCCGCGAGGGCGCCGACCGCAACCCCGACGGCACGCTGAAGACCTACGAGTTCACGATCAACCTCGTCGAAACCCCGGCGGGCAACGGCGATCCGCTGCAGACCATCGACGGCACCGTCACCACCTCGGGCTCCAACCACGCGGGCACCGACCAGAACGGCGCCACGCGCGGCACGCTCAGCGAAGGCGGCTCGGTGGTGCTGGGTGGCACCGGCTCCGACTTCAACACCGTGCCGGGCCTGAGCTACGTGGTCGAAGGCGTGCCGCCGTCGCAGGTGATCTACACGGTCACCGACTACACCGGCACCACGGGGCCCGTGCGCAACGGCGTGCTGCAGCGCTTCGACGGTGCGACGTGGGTCGACATCGACACCTACGAGACCTTCACGCAGGAAGACCTGAACGCCGGTCGCATCCGCTTCCAGCACGACGGCGACGTGGAAGACTTCGAGTCGGCCGTGTCGCTCTCGGTGACGGCCGGTGTCGCCGTCGGCGGCGTGCGCAACGTCTGGAACGCCAGCTTCTCGTTCTTCATCACGCCGGTCAACGACGTGCCCGTGGCCACCGGTTCGTCGAACACGGTCATCCGCGAAGGCGAGACGGCCTACCTCACGACCGGGCAGATCCGCGTGGTCGATGCGGACGACGCCGCGAGCGAAAGCTACCTCGAAGGCTCGGCGACGCTACTGAACGGCGACCCGAACTACGCCTTCAACAACGCCGGCAGCGGGCCGGGCGCGATGCAGTTCGAGTTCGACAGCCTGCCCACCGGCGGCCAGCTGCAGTACTGGAACGGCGCCGCCTGGGTGGCCGTGGCCGTGGGGCAGCGCATCGATGCCTCGCTCATCACGGGCAGCGCCGGCACCACGGGCCTGCGCTTCGTGAGCGACGGTTCCGAGGTGCGCACGACCCAGTTCAACGTGCATGCCGTGGACCGCTGGGGCGCCGCGTCGAACCCCGTCACCGTCGGCATCCAGATCACCAACGTCAACGACGCGCCGGTGATCGCGCCCGACCCGACGCAGCCCGACCCGCCCGGCACCGCCAACCAGCCGCTGACCGTGGCCGAGGGCGGGCGCGGCCAGATCACGCCGGGCATGCTCAGGGCCTTCGACCCTGACAGCACGCTCACGCAGCTGCAGTACACGATCACCTCCGTCACCACGCACGGGCGCGTCATGTACTCGACCGACGGCGTCAACTTCGTGGCGCTGGGCGTGGGCTCCTCGTTCACGCAGGCCGACGTGAACGCCGGGCGCATCTACTATTTCAATTCGGGCGACGAATCCGACGGCCACACCGAAGCCAACGGCGATCCGCCGAGCGACCGCTTCACCTTCACGCTGAGCGACGGCGACAAGGAACAGACCGGCGGCCAGTTCTGGATCTACGTCACGCCGCTGAACGACGCGCCCACGGTGACCGCGCCGGCCGGGCCCATCGACATCGACAGCAGCAACCCGGCGCACAACCCCGTGCCCGGCTTCCATGTCGGCGACACCGACCTGGACGCGGTGATCCAGGGCGAGACCGACTTCGTCCAGGTGACGGTGCGGCTGCTGGACGCCAACGGCAACCCGCTGAATGCCGCGGCCTACGCGGGCGCCACCATCGGCTCGACCTCGATGGGCGGCGTGACCGTCGACGCCGACAAGAACGGCAGCGGCGACTTCCTCACGCTGCGCGGCACGCGCGCGCAGGTGAACGCCGCGCTGGCGGGCCTCACGCTCACCTTCGACACCGACCGCGACCAGGCCTACCGGCTGCAGGTGATCGTCGACGACCGCCTGCGCGACACCGCCACCGGCGTGCTGCAGCCCGGCGCCAACGGCGGTCCGCAGAACGAGCCGAGCGTGCCGGGCGGGCCGAACATCACGATCCCGACCACCGAGTACGACTGGTACGCCGACACGGTGCCCACCACCGGCGACATCACGGGCAACCTCGCGGCCGCCTCGGTGCTGGTGCGCGCGTCGAGCGAGAACGACCCGGGCGTGCTGGTCGTGCCGCCCGTGCACACGGTCTATGAAGACCAGCCGACCTACATCGGCACGGGCTTCGTGGTGTCCGACCCCGAATCGGCCGCCTTCGGCACGCCGATCACGCTGCGGCTGACCGTGCCCAACGGCACGCTGGGCATCGGCGGCACCGGCGGGCAGACGAGCTTCACGCTGCCCAGCGGGCGCGTCGTGACCATCGCCGGCGACAACACCGGCGCGCTCACGCTCACCGGGCGCGCCAGCGACATCCAGGAGCTGATCACCAGCGGCGCCGTCACGGGCCTGACCTACCGCAGCGCGACCCACGTCAACCACGACCTCAACGGCGCCGACGCCGGCGACGTGACGCTCACCGTCTCCTTCGACGACACCGGCTCGCAGATCGGCGGCGACACCGGCGGCGGCAGCGTGTCGAACAACCCGCCCGACATGACGATGGCGCTGACCATCGTGGCGGTCAACGACGCGCCGACGGCCGGGCTCACGCCGGGCACCAACCCGAACACGCCGCTGTACCTGACGGGCGGCAGCACGCCGTCGGCCGTGCCGGGCTTCGTCGTGCGCGACCTGGACATCGACGGCGACGGCGGCGGCATCGCGCCCGGCGAAGCCGATTTCCTGCAGGTCACCGTGCGCATCACCAACGGCACGGGCGCGCCGCTGGGCGCGGCGCAGTACACGGACGGCGGCAGCGACGCCATCACCATCACCTCGAGCAATGCAGCCGGCTCGGGCGTGACCATCGACAGCACCTACGACGGCACCGGCAGCGCGCTCGTCATCCGCGGCACGCGCGCGCAGGTGCAGGCCTACCTCGACGGCCTGCAGGTGGCGCTGGGCGGCAGCCTCGCCAACACCGACCAGACCTACCGCGTGCAGGTCATCGTGGACGACCGCCTGCGCGAGAACAGCAGCGGCGCGCTGGCGGGCGGCGCCAACGGCGGCGAGAACAACAACGCGAACGGCGGCACGGTGGCGGTGCCCACCACCAACGTCAACCCCTACGCGCTGATCCCCGCGGGGCTGACGGCCAACGTGGCCTCGGCCTACCGCACGCTGTTCCCGTCGTCGATCAACGACCCGGCCCACATCGCGGCCGGCAACCCGACGGTGGACGAGGGCAACGGCAGCGTCACGCTGACCGGCCTCACGGTCACCGACCAGGACGCGGCCGCCACCGACGTGCTGACGGCCACGGTGTCGGTGCCCCCGGGCTTCGTCATCAACGGCGTGGGCGGCAGCGGCGGCACGGTCGGCCCCTTGGGCGGCGCCAGCATCACCATCACCGGCACGCTGGCGCAGATCAACAGCCGCATCAACGCCATCTCGATCGCGCTGCCCGACGCCCCCGGCGCCGCGCTGCCGGCCGACTGGAACGGCGCTTTCACCGTGACCGTGGTGGTCAACGACGAGGGCCACACCGGCGGGCGTCCGGGCGTCCTGGCGCCCGGCGACAACAGCACGACCGGCACCTTCGACTACGCGGACGGGGTCGGCAACCGCCTGGTCACCACGCGCACCTTCGTCTTCACGGTGGCGCCGGTCAACGACGCGCCGGTGGTGGTGGGCGGCACCACCCAGACGCTGCCGAACGTCACCGAAGACGTGGGCAACAACGCGGCCGGCACCCCCGTGGGCACCCTGTTCGGCTCGCACTTCGACGACGGCGCCGACCTGATCGACAACAGCGGCAACGGGGGCACCGGCGGCAGTTCGTCCGACACCTTCTTCGGCGTCGCGATCACGGGCCACGTCCCGGACCCCGCGCAGGGGGCCTGGCAGTACTCGCTGGACAACGGCACCACCTGGCTTCCCGTCGGCGCACGCACCGACGGCACCGCCCTGGTGCTGGCCGCCGACGCGCAGCTGCGCTTCGTGCCGGCCGCCAACTTCCACGGCACGCCCACGACGCTGACCGTGCGGCTGGTCGAGACCGACACCAACAACGACAGCGCCACCGCCGATCCCACCTCGGGCAGCCAGGTCGACGTGTCCGGTGCCCGCAACGGCGGCACCACCGTCTACAGCGCCGGCACCATCGTGCTCAGCACCACGGTGATCAACGTGAACGACCGGCCGACGGCGACCGATGCGACCGTGCCCGCCGGCGTCGAGGACGTGACGGGTGCCGGCGTGCGCGTCGACACGCTGCTGGGCGGCGGCTACGGCGACGCGATCGACAACCAGACGGCCATCAGCGGCGGCGGCGATGCATCGACCTCGTTCGGCGGCATCGCCATCGTGGGCAACAACGCCAACGCCGCGCAGGGCGCGTGGGAGTACAGCCTGAACGGCACCGACTGGCTCGCCGTGCCGACGGGTGCCTCCGACACCAGCGCCTTGCTGCTGCCCACCAGCGCGCAGCTGCGCTTCGTGCCTGCGGCCGATTTCAACGGCACGCCCGGCGGGCTGGTCGTGCGCGTGTCCGATGCGCCGGTGGCGGCGGGCAGCGGCGACATCAGCGCCACCGTCAACGACGCCACCAGCCAGTGGTCGGTGCTGCGCAACGTGTCGATCACCATCGCGCCGCGCAACGACGCGCCCGTGATCGGCGGCACCACCGGCGCGACCGCGGTGGAGAACAACCAGACCGGCACCGGCGTCAGCATTCCGCCCGTGGCGCTGGTCAGCGGCGGCACGGTCGGCGACCTCGACCTGGCGACCACGCCCGGCCTGGCCGCCGGCGTGTTCGGCGCGGGCTCGCTCACCGTGAGCCTGGACGGCTACCAGCCGGGCGACCAGCTGTTCGTCAACGGCGCGCTGCCTCCGGGCGTCAGCGTCTCGGGCGGCAACGGCGCGCCGCTGGTGGTGCAGTTCGATGCCGACACCACCGTGGCCGAGGTGCGGGCGGTGCTCGACCAGCTGTCCTACCGCAGCAGCAGCGACAACCCGACCGCGTTCGGCACCGACAACGAGCGCGTCTACACCATCGTGCTCAACGACGGCAACAACGTGCAGCCCGGTGGCAACGCGGGCGGCCCGCAGCCGCTGAACAGCAACGTGCTCGCCGGCACGCTCACGATCACGGCCGTGAACGACCCGCCGACCGCGGTCGACGACACGCACAGCATCGACGAAGACACGCCCTCGGTGGGCAGCAACGTCATCAGCGGGCGCATTCCCGGCGAGGCCGACCACGACCCCGACAGCACCACGCTCACGGTCACCGGCATCCGCACCGGCCCCGAGGCCGGCGCCGGCACGGCCGGCACGCTGGGCAGCGCGCTCACCGGCACCCACGGCAGCATCGTGCTGAACGCCGACGGCAGCTATACCTACACGCTGGACAACAGCGACCCGCGCGTGCAGGCGCTGATTGCCGGCGAGACGCTCACCGACCTGTTCACGTACACCATCTCCGACGGCGCCAGCGGCACCGACACCGCGCAGATCACCATCACGATTCGCGGCGCCAGCAACGACGTGCCGGGCATCACGGTGACCGACGCCAACGGCAACGCGACCGGCCAGGTGACGGTGCACGAGTCGGGCCTGACGAGCGTGGGCGACACCAGCGAGACGGCAGGCGCGGGCTTCAATATCACGGCGGCCGACGGCGTGGCGAGCATCAACGTCGGCGGCACGGTGGTGACGCTGGCGCAGCTGCAGGCACTCACGCCGGGCGCGCCGATCACGATCACCACGCCCGACGGCCAGATCCGCCTCACGGGCTTCAGCGGCACCACGCTGTCCAACGGCGTCGTGACCGGCGGCACGGTCAGCTACACCTACACGCTGACCTCGGCGCAGAACCACAGCGCGGGCGAAGTGACCGAAGCGGTGGCGCTGAGCGTGACCGACCGCGACGGCGACGTGGCCAGCGGCACGCTCACGGTGCTGATCGTGAACGACGTGCCCACCGCGAACCCCGACACGAACAGCGTCACGGAAGACGCCGCGCCGAACCCCGTGAGCGGCAACGTGAAGACCAACGACCGCGAGGGCGCGGACACCGCCGTGCCGGTGACGGGCGTGAGCTTCGGCGGCACGGCAGGCACGGTCGGCAGCGCGCTGGACACGGAATACGGTGCCATCGTGCTGAACGCCGACGGCAGCTACAGCTACACGCTGGACAACACCGACCCGCGCGTCAACGCGCTGAAGGACGGCGAGACGCTCACGGACACGGTGAGCTACACCCTCACCGACGCGGACGGCGACACCTCGACCACCACGCTGACGATCACCATCCACGGCCGCACCGACGCCAGCCCCGAGATCGTGCCGGTGGACGGCAACGGCGCGGCCACGGGCCAGACCGAGGTCCACGAGCGCGGCCTGGTCGACGGCCCGGCCGGCCCCGATGCGCGCGAGAACGGCAGCGGCGTCGTCACGGTGTCGGCGGCCGACGGCCTGCGGACCGTCACCGTGGGCGGCCGCACGCTGACGCTGGCCGAGCTGGCCAACCTGGGCACCACGCCGGTCGTCATCACGACGCCGCTGGGCACGATCACGCTGACGGGCTTCACGGCCACCACCTCGGTGGGTGGCGTGCCCACGGCGGGCAACCTGGCCTACACCTACACGCTGCGCGCGCAGGTGGCGCAGCCGGGCGCGACCGAGAGCACCGAGGCCATCGCCCTGCAGGTGACCGACGCCGGCGGCGCCACGGCCACGGGCACGCTCACCGTGCGCATCGTGGACGACGTGCCGCAGGCCACCGACGACACGGCCGCCATCACCGAAGACGCCGCGCCGAACACGATGTCGGGCAACGTGGCGACCAACGACACCATCGGCGCGGACGATTTCAACGTGGCGCCGGTCACGGGCGTGAGCTTCGGCGGCGCGGCCGGCACGGTGGGCGCGTCGATCACCACGACCTACGGTTCGATCGTGCTGAACGCCGACGGCAGCTACACCTACACGCTGAACAACGCCGACCCGCGCGTGCAGGCGCTGTCGGTCGGCGAGACGCTGACTGAGCAGGTGCGCTACACGATCACCGATGCCGACGGCGACACCAGCACCGCCACGCTCACGATCACCATCCGCGGCGCCAACGACCTGCCGGGCATCGCCGTCACCGACGCCAACGGCGCGGCGACCGGGCAGGTCACGGTGTTCGAGTCGGGCCTGGTGAGCATCACCGACACGGGCGAGCGCGCCGCCAGCAGCTTCAACATCACCGCGGCGGACGGCGTGGCTAGCATCAACGTCGGCGGCACGGTGGTGACGCTGGCGCAGCTGCAGGCGCTCACGCCGGGCGCGCCGATCACGATCACCACGCCCGACGGCCAGATCCAGCTGACGGGCTTCAGCGGCACCACGCTGCCCAACGGCGTCGTGACCGGCGGCGCGGTCAGCTACACCTACACGCTGGGCGCTGCGCAGAGCCATCGCTCCGGCGGCGTGCTGACCGAAGTGACCGAGCAGATCGCGCTGTCGGTGACCGACCGCGACGGCGACGTGGCCAACGGCACGCTCACCGTGCTCATCATCAACGACACGCCGCAGGCCACCGACGACACGGCCGCCATCACCGAGGATGCGGTGCCCGACACGGTGAGCGGCAACGTGAAGGCCAACGACCGCGACGGCGCGGACAACGGCAACGGCGTGCCGGTGACGGGCGTGAGCTTCGGCGGCGCGGCCGGCACGGTGGGCGTGTCGCTCACGACCACCTATGGCGCCATCGTGCTGAACGCCGACGGCAGCTACACCTACACGCTGGACAACGACAACGCCGCCGTCAATGCGCTCAAGACCAACGAGCAGCTGACCGAGACGGTGCGCTACACGATCACCGATGCCGACGGCGACACCAGCACCGCCACGCTGACGATCACCATCCACGGCCGCCTGGACGGCGACCCGGCCATCGGCGCCGTGGACGGCAACGGCGCGGCCACGGGGCAGGCCGAGGTGCACGAGCGC
>NZ_BCUS01000014.1 GCF_001591345.1 Variovorax boronicumulans NBRC 103145
CAGCCGTCGGCACCGACAGGCGCGGCGCGCGGCAGCCGCAGGCGAAAGCAGGCGCCCGCGCCGAGGCGGGACTCGAGCTCGACCGGCACGCCCAGCAGCTCGGCCATCCGCCGCACGATGCCCAGGCCCAGGCCATGCCCCGCGGCAGGCGCGGTGCCGGAGCCCGTTGCCTGGAGCTGCACCAGGTCCTCGAACACGAGCCGGTGGTTCTCGGGTGCGATGCCGGGGCCGCTGTCCTGCACGGTCAGCTCGACCCCGGCATCCGATGCATCCAATGGGTCCTGCGTACGGACCCGCACCTCGACCTGCCCGCCCGCGGGCGAGAACTTGATCGCGTTGTCCACGAGGTTGGCCAGCATGCGGCGCAGCAGGTCGGGGTCGGTGCGCACCGCCAGGCCGGGCGGACAGTCGGTGTGCAGCGCGACCCGGCGCGCCGCCGCCGCGGCGCCGAAGCTGGCCATCACGGCGGTCAGCAGCCGGTCGATCTGCACGCGCTGCGGCTGGGCCACCACCACGCCGGCGTCGAGTTTCGAGACGTCGAGCAGCGCGTCGAGCATGGCGCGCAGCTGCTCCAGGCTGCTGTCGACCACCTCGACGATCGCGCGCGCATCGGGCGCCATCGCCACGTGGCGCAGCGCACCCACGTTGAGCGCCATCGCCTGCAGGGGCTGGCGCAGGTCGTGGCTGGCGCCGGCCAGGAAGCGGCTCTTGTCGTTGTTGGCGCGCACCGCCTGGTCGCGCGCGATGGCCAGCTGCGCGCGCTCGAACTCCAGCGAGGTGGCCAGCGCCTGGTTCTCGGCGCGGATGCCGAACGACTCCTCGAAGGTCTGTAGGTTGCGCCGGGCAAAGCGCGTCTGCACGCCGAAGAACATCAGCACCAGCGCGGCCACGCCCCCGCCGAGCCAGCCGCCGGCCACCAGCCACATGGCGGCCGTGGGCACGAAGAGCAGCCCTGCGTAGGCCAGGAAGGCGGGCATCACGGTCGCGCTGGTCGACACGGCGCCCGCGCCCCAGGACACCAGAATCATCGTGAGGACCGCGTCCAGCGTCGGGTCGAGCCGGGCCATGAACAGCGCCGCGGAGCCGTTGCAGGCACCAATCAGCACGTTCCAGCGCACGGTGGCGCGCAGCCGCGCGGCGATGGGACGGGCGCGGTCGGCGGCCATGCGCGCGAGCGCGGCGGCGCGCCACTCGCGGCTGGCGATCACTGCCGCGAACCAGCCAAGCACCCAGGGCGTCGGCACGTCGCGCCAGACGATGGCCGCGACGACGACGGCGGTGAGCAGGATCTGCCAGCGCAATCCCACGGCCTGCTCGGCGACCACCTGCAGGCGCCGCTCGTCCAGTTCGTCCAGCGCGGCCGGCATGCTCACGCAGCCTCGAGCGCCCATGCCGCCTGCGCGTCGAAGACGCGGCACATGGCATCGGTGCGGTTGCGCGCGCCAAGCGCCCGGTAGACCATCGACAGGTGCACCTTCACGGTGCCCTCGGCAATCAGCAGCTGGCGCGCGATCAGCTTGACCGGCATGCCCCGCATCGCCAGCGCCAGCACCTCGCGCTGGCGCGGCGACAGCTCGACGCGCAGGAAGCCGGCGAGGTCCTCGCGCGGCAGCTCGTCGGGGTCGCGCGCGCGGGTCACGTCGTCGGCCAGCACGAACTCGGCCGGCAGGTAGATCTTGTGGCGCAGCACCACGCGCAGGGCCGCCTCCATGTCCTCGAGCCGGTACGACTTGGGAATGAAGCCGGCCGCGCCGGCCTCGATGACCTCGCGCACGCGCTGCGGCGAGCTTTCCGCCGACTGCATGCACACGGGCGTGGCCTCGAAGTGCGCCTTCACGGCCTTGAGCGCCGCCAGCCCGGACAGCTGGGGCAGGTGGTAGTCGAGCAGCAGCAGGTCGATGCCGGTGGGGTCGCGCTGGCAGGCCTGCTCGGCGTCCCGCACGGCGTCGAAATGGAAGGGACGGCCGGGTTCGATCTCGGCGGCCATGCGCTCCAGCAGGAGGCGCGTGCCGTTCCAGACGATCTCGTGGTCATCGACCAGCAGAACCTTCATACAGGCCTCTCGTCTACGGTGACCCTCCCCGTCCTGAATGCAGATTAGCGCAAAGCCCCCCAAGAAGCGAGCGTGCGCACCTACACCAAAGGCCTAGTCGGATGGCCACGCCGGGGACTAGGCGCTGCGCGCAATGGTTGCGGCGGGTGCCGCGCGGAAAACTGGCTGCATCGATCGCCACTTCGCATCCGATGCACCGAGGACCGCCATGAACACCCCCCAATCTCCTGCCGCGCTGCGTGCCGCATGGGAACCCCTTGCGTGCCGCTTGTGCATCCTGGCGCTGCACCATGTGGCGCTCGCCCGCTGGCTCTGCGCCGCGGCCATGCTCGCCGTCTCGCTGCTGGCGGGCTGCGCCGCATTGCCCGGCGAGGTACCCCGTGTCGCGTCGCACGCGCGCACCGACCTCGGGGACAGCCCCCTGGCGCGCATCGCCGCCGCGTCGCTGCCGGCTGCGGACAGTGCGATGCCCGCAATGTCCGATGTGTCCGGCGTGCGCCTGCTGCCGGGCGGCGACCAGGCCTTCGACGCACGCATCGCACTCGCGCAGGCCGCACAACACACCGTCGACGCGCAGTACTACGTGGTGGCCCAGGACAGCGCGGGGCGGCAGTTCCTGCGCGAGCTGCGCGACGCGGCGCAGCGCGGCGTGCGCGTGCGCCTGCTGGTCGACGACCTGTACACGGGCGGAGACGACGAGATGCTGGCCGGGCTGGCCGCGCACGCCAACGTGGAAGTGCGCGTCTTCAACCCGCTGCCGGTGCGCAGCGGTGGCCTGCGCACGCGCGTGCTGCTGTCGCTGCACGAGATCGGCCGCGTGAACCGGCGCATGCACAACAAGCTCTTCATTGCCGACAACAGCTTCGCCATCACCGGCGGACGCAACATCGCCGACGAGTACTTCGGGCGCAGCAAGCCGGTGAACTTCATCGACATGGACGCGCTGGTGGCCGGGCCGGTGGTGCGCGCGCTGTCGGCGAGCTTCGATGCCTTCTGGAACGGACCGCTGTCGTACCCCTTCGAGGCCATCGCGGCCGACAGCGCCCCGGCACCAGCCCCTGCGCGCGAACGCTTCGCCGCGCTGGTGCGCGACCTCGCGCGCTTCATGCCGCCTGCCGACGAACCCGATGCGCTGGGACGCGGCCCGGTCGGCGCGCAGCTGGCACAGGGGCGCGTCGCGCTGGTGCCTGCGCAGGTGCGCGTGGTTGCGGACGCGGCGGTGCCAGGCCGCTTCGCTGATGATGCCGGCGGCAACGTCGAAGAAGCCGCAGCGCCGCAAGGCCGCGAGGGCGCGGTCATGGCCGCGAACCTCGACCTCTTCCGGACCGCGCGCTCGGAGGTGCTCGTCGTCTCGCCCTACTTCGTGCCCATGCCCCGCATGATCGAGGCGCTGCGCCATGCGAGCCGCGAGGGCGCGCGCGTGTCGGTGATGACCAATTCGCTCGCCACCACCGATGAGCCGCTGGTGCACTATGGCTACGCGCGCTACCGCAGCGCCCTCTTGCAGATGGGCGCCATGCTGTATGAGCTGATGCCGGCCAGCGAAGCGCATCCCGCCTGGAGCGACACCGAAAGCAGCCGCGGCTCGCTCGGTCGCCTGCACGCCAAGCTGGCAGTGGTCGACCGGCGCTGGTTCTACGTGGGGTCGATGAACATGGACCGGCGCTCGGCGCACTGCAACACCGAACTGGGCCTGATCGTCGACAGCCCCGCGCTGGCCAGCGAGCTGGCCGACCTGATCCAGCGCGTGCGCATGCCCGCGAGCTTCACCGTGAGCGAGGTACCTCTGAGAGGTGGCCTGCAATGGAGCTTCCTGCGCGACGGACGTCGCTGGGTGCTTCACCGGGAGCCCGAATCGAACTGGGCCCAACGACTGCGCTGGTCCGTGTTGTCGCTGGTGGTGGACGAAGATTTTCTGTAACCCGGCTTACGCAAACTGCCACATGACGCTCTTCGAAAGAGCGGCGCTTTCGTGCAAGAAATAGATCACTGCACGCGTGGCCCAGGACTACCATTCCATCGTTCACGTGCGGTTCGGCACGAGACTGCCGCGGACTGTTTGCTCACTCGTGTCGCAAGGAGAGTCGCGATGGCAAGTCCGATGAACGTCAACAAGCTTCAGACGAAATCCCATGACGAACCGGATGAGGTTCGGGAGCCCGAGAAGACCCGGGTCGAAGTGGTCCGCCTCGAGGGCTACACGCTCGGACGCTTCAAGTTCGAGCCCGGATGGCGCTGGTCGAAGTGCATCAAGCCGGTCGTGGGCACGGACAGTTGCCAGGTGGCTCACGTCGGGTACGCGGTCTCCGGCCGAGTCACCGTGCAAATGGATGACGGCTCGCAGACCGTCATCGAGGAGGGCATGTCGTACACCATTCCGCCGGGTCACGACGCATGGGTCGAAGGCAACGCGCCGTTCGTCGGCCTGGAGATGATGAGCGCAGAGGAATTCGCAAAGCCCCAAAGCTGAGCCGGGGTGAGAGGCCTCGGGAAGAGACTTCTTCGGGATGGTCGAACGGGGCGTGGCACCCGCGACCGTCCGGCTCACGCGCCCGGGTCTGCGGATTGCCCGAGCGGCGAGCCGGGCGCCGGAGGCGTTTCAGCCCTTTCGCATGGTGATCGCATGAAAAGGGCAAGTCACTGCGCAATCGCTGCAGCCCGTGCACCGATCCGCGTCTTGAAGCGTCGACAACTTCTTCCATTGCTCGACTTCGAGACTGAGAAGGTGAAGGTCGCACGCGGCGACGCACCAGCCGCAGCCCGTGCAACGCGCGGCGTCGACAACGGGCAGCCAACCGGGTCGGTGCGGGCGGCGAGGCTGATGTACGTCCATCTGTGATTCCAACGAGCCGTATCGGCCCGGAAGGTAGCATGCTGCTGGCTGCAGTCGGCCAACACCAGACGTACGATAGGACCATGAAAATTGAACCCGTCGCGCTGAAGGTTACGGGCGTTGTTGACCTCGAGATGGCTCGGGAGATGCTGAACGCTCATCTCGTCGACGTCGGCTATGCCGTAGTCGAGGGTGAGTCGCTGCTGGTCAGCCCGGATGACGCGAACCTTCGCGACCAGCGGGACTACGAGTGGTTTGAGACGGTCGTAATTTCATTGCTTCACGAGCGCGGGGAAGCGGCAGCGTGCGGGTCTGTCCATGCTCCGCGATAGCCGCATCCGGCCAAAAACAGACTCGAGACTTCAAACCCTCAATCATCCATCTAGCATGTTTCTGGACACCTTGATTTCTCCGCGTCAAGCGTCGGCGGTGGCTTCGCGTGTGCGAGGACGCTCACTCTCAAGCCGCTTTGCGTTGGTGCTCTGGCTGACGCTTGCCGGCAACCCATGCACGGCCCAAACAGCGACAGCGACTGAACTTGACGCAGCGCGCGAGAGGATTTCCGCTATGCAGAGGGAGCAGAAAGCCCTTCTGGAAAAAGTTCGCGCCGATCTTGCAGCCCTACCAACGCTACCTTCGGAGCGAAAAAACGAGAGCAGGAAGCTGAGTGAGGAAAGAAGAAAACGCGAAGAGATGCAGCGCTTGCTCGAGCAAATCGAAGCTCGCATCGACGTTGAAGGCAGGGCGCCGCGCACGCACTATGCGTCCCCCTCCTGGTTGCGAACGGCCCCTGTCGCTCAGGCGTACCACGATCGGTTGATCAAGAAGATCGAAGAACGCGGAACCATGACCTTTCCAATGCAGGACGGCAAATCCGTCTATGGCAAGGTGACCTTGATATTGAGTCTAGATGCGCAAGGCAACGTTTCCGACATCGAGGTGGCCGAGGCGACATCGCCGTTCCTGGCATCCCATCTACAAAAGTTGATTCGCGACATGGCCCCGTTTGAGCCTTTCCCTTCTGAAATGGCAAGTTCGACGGATCTGTTAGTGACAAGGTTGCCATTCGCCTTCAGAAACAATTAGCCTGAAAGTTCGGTGTCGATACCGAATGGTTGAAATCTCCGTTGCCGAGACGACCCGTCGACCGATTCAGACCTGTTTCAGCCATTTCAACTAGAACGACCGCTTTCGAAAAGGGCTGATGTTCGCTATGGGCCCGTTGCGGCCATTCCCGGCCCCCAGTTCCTCGCGAAGAATCCGTCACCCAACCGGCCATCATCTGCGTCGACCTGCACCACAGCGCCACGAACGCGACCTGTCGACATCTGCGACGAAGCGCTACGCCGCCATTGCTGCATGCGTGCAACGCCCCTGTTGCCGGATCGCCATCGCGGTGTTAGCCTGCGCTCCCCCAAAGATCAACCATCGCGTTGCGGCCAACACCAACCGCATGAGAGCCCCATGAAGCAGTTCCTGACCACGCAAGATGCATCGATGACCCGCGCAGCCGCGGTGATTTCGCTGCGCGCCTTTTTTGCCGAATTGCGTTCCTAGAGCCTTTCCACCTGGAGGCTCGGCCTCCTGAGTTTCACAAGACCCGGTAGGCCTCAAGCCACCGGGTTTTTTGTTTTCTGCCTGCCCACCTGGAGATTTGGACATGAGCCCCGAACGAGAGCTTCTTTCTTCCGCCGCACGCGCTGCCGGCGCAGTGCTGTGCGTCAACTCCGTGGAGTGGTTCGTGTAGAGCCTTCAGGCCCTCGTGCGCCTGGAGGTCCATCCTTCAGGCAAGAAAAAAAGCCTGTCGGGTGGTCCACCCCGGCAGGCTTTTCTTTTGCCCGCATGGCGGGCACCGCGAGTTTGGTGCGCGCGCACCAACAACCCGCCGACCGTTTCGCCTGGCCAGCGAATCGCGTCGGTTTTTCAATCTCAAACTGGAGAGAAACATGATGAACAACAAGGTTCATGTGAATGTCGGAACCATCGGTCACGTCGACCATGGAAAGACGACGCTGACGGCTGCTCTGACCTTCGTGCAGGCCGCGCGCTTTGGCGGCGATGCGCTGTCCTATGGACAGATCGACAACGCGAAGGAAGAGCGCGAGCGCGGCATCACGATCAATACCTCGCATGTCGAGTACGAGTCGGACGGCCGTCACTACGCACACATCGACTGCCCCGGGCATGCCGACTACATCAAGAACATGATCACCGGCGCCTCGCAGATGGACGGCGCGATCCTGCTGGTGGACGGCACCGAAGGCGCCGCGCGGCAGACCATCGAGCACGTGCTGCTGGCGCGTCAGGTGAACGTCGGCCACATGGTGGTGTTCGTGAACAAGATGGACCTCGTTGCCGCGAGTGACCGTGCGGAGATCGAGCAGCTGATCGAAATGGAGATCGGCGCGCTGCTGGCTGCGCACGGTTACCACGAGGCCCGCTTCGTGTTCGGCAGCGCACTGAAGGCCCTGGCCGCCGCCGAACGCGGCGACCTCGAAGGGTCGGACGTGCAATGCATCGTCGAGCTCGTGGATGCGCTGGACGCGTGCATTCCTGATCCGGTGCGCGACTACGACGCGCCGTTCATGATGCCCGTCGAGGGCGTGCACACCATCGCGGGCCGCGGCACCGTGGTCAGCGGCCGTGTGGAGCGCGGCGTGATCCGCGTGGGTGACAGCCTGGAGATCGTCGGGCTCAGCGCGAACGGCGACGAGCAGGTGGTCGTCACCGGCGTGCAGTCCTTTCACAAGGACGTCGCCAAGGCACGGGCCGGCATGAACGTTGGCCTGCTGCTGCGCGGGGTCAAGCGCGACGCTGTCGTGCGAGGCCAGGTGGTCGTGAAGCCCGGTGCACTGAAGCCGTACCGGACGGGGCGTGCACAGATCTTCGTCCTCAGCAAGGACGAAGGTGGCCGCCATACCCCGTTCGGCTCGGGCTACCAGCCGCAGTTCTTCTTCGGCACGACCGACGTGACGGGTGTCATTCGCGTCGACACCGAGACCGGCATGGTCGAGCCGGGCGCACAGGCGCAGATCAGCTTCGAGCTGAACAAGCCCGTGGCCATCGAGAACGGCATGCGGTTCGCCATGCGCGAAGGCGGCAAGACCGTCGGCGCAGGCATCGTGACCGAGGTGCTCGGCTGAAAGGCTGATGCGCCACTTGCCCCTGTGGCCCGATTGCCGGGCGGCAGGGGCTTTTTTTTGAGCCTCAGCCGAGCTGCTCGGCAAGCCCGACGATGATGCCCTCGGGCCCCCGGATATAGGCGAGCCGGTACGACCTCTCGTACTGCATCTGGCCGATGAGTTCCGCGCCATGGGCTTGCATCCGCGCAACGACCGCATCAATGCCATCGACGGCAAACATGATGCGACGAAGACCCAGGGTGTTCACCGGTGCATTCACAGGCCCGAACCGGACCGCCTCCGGCGTGTGGAACTTGTCCAGTTCGATTCCCTGCCCATCGGGCGTTCGCAGCATGGCAAGGGTGGCCCGGACATCTCCCAGCCCGATGAGGCTGCCGATAGCCGGCCCTTCCACCGTGGTCTGGCCCTCAAGCGTCAGGCCCAGCTCGACAAAGAACGCCTTCACCGCTTCCAGATCGTCGACAACGATCAGGATGTTGTCCATTCGCTTGAGTGTCATGTCCTTCGGCTCCTCTTTCAACGATGTTGCAAGGTCTACACTGCGTCTCCGCTTTTGCAGGAGACGACCCCATGCCTCGATTGCTTGTGCGCAGCTTCGGTGTTTCGCTCGACGGCTTCGCGGCCGGCCCGGACCAGAGTCTGGCGCATCCGCTGGGCGTTCGCGGCCCTGAACTCATGGACTGGTTCATGCCCACGCGTGTCTGGCAGCAGATGCTTCAGACGGGCAAGGCCGATGGCGAGACCGGCATCGACAACGAGATGGCCGAGCAAGGCTTCGCCGATATGGGGGCCTGGATCCTCGGGCGCAACATGTTCGGGCCGGTGCGCGGCCCCTGGCCCGACGAGAGCTGGAAAGGCTGGTGGGGCGACGAGCCCCCCTACCACGTGCCGGTCTTCGTGCTGACCCACCATGCCCGCCCACCGCTGACGATGCAAGGCGGCACCACCTTTCACTTCGTCACCGGCGGCATCCACGACGCGCTGGCGCAGGCACGGGCCGCCGCGGGTGGGCGTGACGTGCGGGTGGGCGGTGGCGTGGCCACCGTGCGCGAATACCTGAAGGCCGGCCTGATCGACGAACTGCACCTGGCCTTGCGGCCGGTGCTGTTGGGCCAGGGGGAAGCGCTGTTCGCAGGCCTGGATCTGCCTGCGCTGGGCTACCACTGCGAACGGCAGGTGGCGGGCGAGCGCGCCATGCATGTGTTCTTGCGTCGCTCCGAATGAACCCGCGCCCTACGGCATCCCTCGCGCCAGCAGATGATCGACCAACCGACGCTGCGGAAAGCTCAACGCCTCCTGCCGCGTGCACAGGTACATCCGTCGTGACGCCCACGCATCGGTGAGGTTGATGAAGCGCAGCTTCATCTCCTTGCGGTAGGTCACCGCCGCGCCCTCGGGCAGGATGCCCACGCCCATTCCCGCTTCGATCATCCGGCACACGGCCTCGAAGCTCTTCACGCGCACGCGCAGGCGCAGCACCTTGCGCGCGCTCATCGCGGCGTCTTCCATGGTGCGGGAGATGGCCGAGTCGTCTTCGAGCCCCACGAAGTCGAAGTCGAGCAGTTCTTCGAACGACACCTCGCGCCCGCGCCACGGATGCTTCTGGCGCACGATGGCCACGAGCCGGTCGGTGCGGTAGGGAATGAAGTGCAGCGCCGGGTCGACCGCCTCGCTGGTGATCACGCCTACGTCGGCCTGGCGGTCGCGAATCGCTTGCACGATGTAGACGCTGCGGTGCTCTTCCACGCTCACGCGGATCTCGGGGTAGCGCAGCCGAAAGCTGGCCACGTCGTCGGGCAGGAACTGGCCCATGGCCGACGCGTTGGCGTGCAGCCGCACGCGACCGGTGGCGCCCTGTGCGTAGTCCGACAGGTCGGCGCGCATGCGGTCCACGTCGCGCAGGATCTGGCGCGCATGCATCGCCAGCGACTCGCCCGCGCCCGTGGGCGTCACGCCCTTCGAGGTACGGTTGAGCAGCCCCACGCCGAGCTGGCTCTCGAGGATGGCCAGGCGCCGGCTCGCGGCCGACAGCACCATGTGGCTCTCGGCGGCCGCCTTGGACAGGCTGCCGTGCTCAATGGCGCGCAGGAACAGCGCCAGCGAATCCAGGTCGGGTCTCATCGGGTCCTCGGTCGATCGGGCGGACATTGTCGGGCCTGCGCGGTTGCGGGCGCATGGCCGAAGGCCTTTCGGCGAATCGACGACCACGGCGATGGTTCTTCCGGAATGCGGGTTTCCCCGTCGAAACGAAGAAGCACTTTCGGGCCGGGGTGCGAAAGAATCGTCGCTGTCTCGGCCGCAACCCCGGCGAGACGTTTCGCGGGCCGGCCCTCTACCGGGGCCACGCCCGCATTCCACGAGTCCTACCCGGAGTCTTTTCTCTCATGGCAACCCACGAACTCGCCAGCGTTGCGCTGGACGACAAATACACGGCCACCGAAGGCCGGATCTACCTGAGCGGCATCCAGGCGCTGGTGCGCCTCATGCTCGTGCAGAAATGGCGCGACCAGCAGGCCGGCCTGAACACCGCGGGCTTCGTCTCGGGCTACCGCGGCTCGCCGCTCGGTGGCCTGGACGAAGCGCTGTGGAAAGCCCAGCCGCAGCTCGAAGCCAATGCCGTCAAGTTCCTGCCCGGCGTGAACGAGGAGCTGGCCGCCACCGCCGTGTGGGGCACGCAGCAGGTGCACCTGACCGGCGAGAGCGCGGTCGATGGCGTGTTCGCCATGTGGTACGGCAAGGCGCCCGGCGTGGACCGCTGCGGCGATGTGTTCAAGCACATGAGCCACGCGGGCACCTCGCCCAAGGGCGGCATCCTGCTGGTGGCGGGCGACGACCACGGCGCGTCGTCATCCACCCTGCCCAATCAGAGCGATCACCTGTTCGCCGCCTCGATGATCCCCATGCTCTACCCGCAGAGCGTGGAGGAATACATCGAGCTGGGCCTGCACGGCTTTGCGATGTCGCGCTTTGCCGGCCTGCCGGTCGGCTTCAAGGCGCTGGCCGACACGGTGGAGTCGTCGGGCTCCATTGCCGCCGGCGCGCTCGACGTGCACACGCGCCTGCCGAAAGACTTCGCGTTCCCGTCCGGTGGCGTGCATGCGCGGCTGTCGACCGACACGCTCGGCGTGCAGGCGCGCAAGCAGGAAGCGCTGATGCAGGACTACAAGATCTACGCCGCCATTGCCTATGCGCGCGAGAACCGCCTGAACCGCGTGACCATCGACTCGCCCCAGGCGCGGCTGGGCATCGTGGCCTCGGGCAAGTCGTACCGCGACGTGCTCGAAGCGCTGGAAGAACTGGGCATCGACGCCGACGAGGCCGCGCGCATCGGCATCCGCCTGTTCAAGGTGTCGATGCCCTGGCCGCTGGAGCCCGACTCGATCCGCGAGTTTGCCGACGGGCTCGAGGAAATCCTGGTGGTCGAAGAGAAGCGCCAGATCGTCGAGTACCAGCTCAAGGAGCACCTGTACAACTGGCGCGAGAACGTGCGCCCGCGCGTGATCGGCAAGTTCGACGAGCAAGGCGAATGGGGCGCGCACCCGCGCGGCCAGTGGCTGCTGCCGGCCACGGCCGATTTCTCGGTGGCGCAGATCGCGCGCGTCATCGCCGGGCGCGTGGCGCGCTTTCACACCAGCGACCGCATCCGCATGCGGCTGGCGATCCTGGACGCGAAGGACGTGGTGCTCGGCAAGGCCGTGGCCACGCCCTCGCGCCCGGCCTGGTACTGCGCGGGCTGCCCGCACAACACCTCGACCAAGGTGCCCGAAGGCAGCCTGGCGCTCGCAGGCATCGGCTGCCACGTGATGGCCACCGCCATCTACCCCGAGCACAACCGCACCACCACGCACATGGGCGGCGAAGGCGCGCCGTGGTTGGGGCAGGCCTGGTTCTCCAAGCGCAAGCACGTGTTCGCGAACCTGGGCGACGGCACCTACTACCACTCGGGTTCGCTGGCGATTCGCGCGGCCGTGGCGGCGGGCGTGAACATCACCTACAAGATCCTCTACAACGACGCGGTCGCGATGACGGGCGGCCAGCCGGTCGACGGGCCGATCACCGTGCCGCGCATCGCGCACCAGGTGGCGGCCGAAGGCGTGAAGCGCATCGCGCTGGTGGCCGAAGACCCGACGCGCTGGGCCGAACGCAGCCTGCTGCCGCCCGATCGCGACGGCCTCTTTGCGCTGAGCGTGCACCACCGCGACGACATGGACGCGGTGCAGCGCGAGCTGCGCGGCTTCGAGGGCGTGTCGGTGCTGATCTACGACCAGGTGTGCGCGGCCGAGAAGCGCCGCCGTCGCAAGAAGGGCGAATTTCCACCCGCCGCGCGGCGCGTGTTCATCAACGACGCGGTGTGCGAAGGCTGCGGCGACTGCGGCGAGCAATCGAACTGCACCGCCCTGCTGCCCAAGCCAACCGACCTGGGCCTGAAGCGCAGCGTGGACCAGAGCGCGTGCAACGCCGACGAGTCGTGCATCAAGGGCTTCTGCCCGAGCTTCGTGACGGTCGAAGGCGTGAAGCCGCGCAAGCACGCGCCCGTGGCCGTGAAGGCCGCCGAAGAACCTGCTCTGCCCGCGCCGGTGCCGCTCGCGCTCGAAGGCATGCACAACATCCTGATCACCGGCATCGGCGGCACGGGCGTGATCACCATCGGCGCGCTGATCGGCATGGCGGCGCACCTCGAGGGCAAGGGCGTGAGCGTGCTCGACATGACGGGCATGTCGCAGAAGAACGGCTCGGTCACGTCGCACGTGCGCATCGCGCGCGACGCGGCACAACTGAAGGCGCAGCGCATCCCCACCGGCGAGGCCGACCTGATCCTGGGCTGCGACATGCTCACGGCCGGCGCGCCCGACGCCATCGCGCGCATGCGGCCGGGCCGCACCTACGCGCTGGTCAACACCTTCGAGCAGCCGACGGGGCACTTCGCGCAGCAGCCCGACTGGCAGTTCCCCGCCGCGCAGGTGCGCGCGCTGATCGAGGAATCGGTGGAAGGCCGCGCCGACTTCATCGACGCCACGCAGCTGGCCACGCGCCTCATGGGCGACGCCATCGCGGCCAACCTGTTCCTGCTGGGCTTCGCGTTCCAGAAGGGGTTCGTGCCGCTGTCGGCGCAGGCGCTCGACAAGGCCATCGAGATCAACGGCGTGGCCGTGAAGGCCAACCAGGCCGCGTTCCGCTGGGGCCGCAAGGCGGCGCTCGACCTCGCGGCCGTCACGCGCCAGGCTGCGCCGGCGCAGGTGGTGTCACTGCAGAAGCCCCAGAGCTTCGAAGCGCTGGTGGCGGACCGCACCGCGTTCCTCACGGCCTACCAGAACGCGGTCTACGCACGCAGCTACGCGGACCTCGTCGAACGCGTGCGCGAGGCCGAACAGCGCACGCGCGGCAGCACCGTGCTGGCCAAGGCCGTGGCCTCGGGCCTGTTCAAGCTCATGGCCTACAAGGACGAGTACGAGGTGGCGCGTCTGTATGCCGACCCGCGCTTCATGGAGAAGCTCGGCGAGCAGTTCGAAGGCAAGCCGGTGCTGCGCTTTCACCTGGCACCGCCGGTGCTGGGCCGGCGCGATGCCGAAGGCCGCGCGGTGAAGACCAGCTTCGGCCCGTGGATGCTCGGCGCCTTCCGCGTGCTCGCGAAGCTGCGCGGCCTGCGCGGCACGGCGCTCGATCCGTTCGGCCGCACCGCCGAGCGCCGCATGGAGCGCCAGCTGGTGGCCGACTACCGCGCGATGGTCGAAGACCTGCTCGCGCGCTTCGAGCGCATCGACTTCGACACCGCGCTGTCGCTGGCGCGCCTGCCGGAGCAGATCCGCGGCTTCGGGCACGTGAAGGAAGAAAGCATCGTGTCGGCGCGCGTGCGGTGGGAGATGCTGCGTGGGCAGCTCGACAGCGCGGCGCCTGCGCGGGCGGTTCGGCCGGAACCTGTGGCCGCTTAGTCGATGGGACGGCCGGCGCGGCCCGCTACAGCAGGCCTCTGGCAGAGGCCTTCAGCGTGGCGGCCGCGCGGGTCGAGCAACCGAGCTTGCGGAACACGCGTTCGACGTGCGTGCGCACCGTGCTCGCGCTGATGTTCAACGCACGCGCGACCTGCTTCGTGTTGTCGCCCTGGCTGATGCAGCGCAGGACGTCCAGTTCGCGCTGGGACAGCGACGCGTCGTCCTGCGCAGGCACCACGGGCTTCGCAGGCGTGCCCGAGAGCGCGCAGGCGAGCAGTGCACTGACGACCTCCGCGTCGAAGCGGCCGGCCTCGGCGTCCGCCTGCATGCGATCGCGCGCCTGGGCGTCGGTCAGTTCAGGACGCCACGGGCGGCGGGTGCGGTGCGACACCCACTGCTCGGCCGCCGCGACGACCTGCGCTTCGAGCGGCATCGACGCGCCGGAGCGGCCACGAAAGTAGCCGGAGCCATCACGCCGCTCGAAGGCGAACGAGGCGATCTCTGCTTCTGCCGCGAGGCCGTCGATCTGCCCCGCGGCGCGGGACGTCCAGTACGGCACGAGCCGCAGGCGCTCCATCGACGCGGCCGGCAGCGGCTCGGGCGCATTCCAGATGGCATTGGGCACCGCGGCCCGCCCGATGCCGTGGATCAGGCCGGCCCGGTGGATGCGATGGCACATCGCTTTGCTCATGCCCAGCTGGGCGCCACAGTCGCGCGCCAGCCGGGCCACGCGCCGCGAGTAGCCCGTCATCCACGGCAGCTTGAGGTCGCTCACGTCGCCGACGAGCTCCAGCCCGACGCGCCGGCGCATCGACACCGGCGGATCGGCGGCATCGGCCCACGGCGCGGGCGACGCATCCAGCCGCGTCATCCACGCCGCAGCGTGCGGTGCGCAGGCGTCGACCAGGAAGCCGGGGTAGAGGCTGTCGGCGCGCCCCCGCGCGAGCGTGAGGGCTTCGTCGAGCCCGTAGAGGCGGCTGAAGATCTCGAGATCGCTCGCCAGGGCCACGACGTAGGTGGCCAGCGGCACGCCCTCGCCCTGCAGCAGGCCGGGGACGCCGCTGCCGTCGAAGGCCTCGAAGACGGCGCGCAGCGCGGCTTCGGCCTCGGGCCCCAGGCCGAGCATGTTCGCGATGTCGCCGGCAATCTCGCAGTGGATCTGGGCCATCGCCACGACGGCCCCGGGAATGGACGCCTGGTGGGGCTGGCGCAGGCGCGGTTGCGCGGAGGCCAGAAGGGCTCGCCGCCCCAGCACGTCGTCTTCCAGGAAGTCCGCGAACTCCTGAGCGTTCGCCGTGCAGCCCGACCAGCGCAGCAGCGCCACGTGCTGCGCGACCTCGACCTGCGCCGCGTGGCAGCCGGCCTGTGTCGCGATCATGCCGGCCAGCCAGGCGGTGCGCAGCGAATGGTCGATGGGCTGGCCCATGCTCAGGTCGCCGATGAAGGCGAGCGCGCGGGCCGCGTCGAAAGCGGTGAGGGTGGTGTCGTCGGGCATGGGATCGCGGGGGCGAGCGCACAGCATCGCACAGCCGCCGGTTCGGCGCGTGTCGGTCATTCGACCGATACCGGGGTCCGGGGGAACGCAGAAGAATCGTTGCACCCGCCTCGTGCGAGGCGCGCCCCTCCTCCTACCCACACCCCTTCATGTCCGACATCATCCAACCCCCTCTGCAGCCGGCCGCCTGGCTGCGCAAGCTCTACTTCACCCGTGCGGCCTTTTCCTTCGTGTGGGTCGCGCTGGCCTTCAGCGTCGCCAGGCAGTCGCCGGTGCTGACGACGATCCTGCTGGTCGTCTATCCGGCGTGGGACGCGCTGGCGAACCTGGTGGACGCCCGGATGACGGGCGGCCCCCGGGCCAACCCCAGCCAGATGCTGAACACGTGGATCAGCGCGATGGTCACCGCGGCCGTTGTGGCCTCGCTGGTGCTCGGGCTCCAGATCGGCCTGGCCATCTTCGGCGTCTGGGCCATCGTGTCGGGCCTGCTGCAGCTGGCGACGGCCGTTCGCCGCCGAAAGCGCCATCGGGGGCAGTGGGTGATGATGCTGAGCGGCGCGCAGTCCGCGCTGGCCGGCGGCCTCTTCATCGCACGGCAAGGCACCGATGCCCCGGTCCTGCAGACACTCGCAGGCTATGCGACGGTGGGCGCCGTGTACTTCCTGATCTCCGGTCTCGTGATCCTGCTTCGCAAGCCGCAGGAGCGGCCCGTGAACCCGCTCACCGCCACGCCTACAGCATCTTCCACTTCTGGCGGTCGATGACGCGGCGGCGCGTGTCCATGTTCAGCTGCGACAGCTCGATCTTCACCTGGTCCTTCGTGATGTCGACCAGCCCCCAGTTGCGCTGCAGCGCACCGACGGTGACGGCCGTGCGCAGCGCGGCGCCGGAGGACGTGGCCTCGAACAGGCTCCAGGGGCCCGCCGGCCACGGCACGGCGAAGCGGTTCTCGTGCACGTCGCCGCTGAGGATGAGGATGCGGCGCTTTTCTGCGAGCTTGAGGATCGCGGCGTGCTCGGCCGCGCAGTCCATCCAGGTCTCGCCGTGGCGGGCTTCGAAGGTGAGGCCGCTGGCGATCAGGTGCACGGTCTTCTCGTCCGAGTCTTCGATGGCCTTCTTCAGTTTCTTCATCTGCGCGCTGCCGAGCACCGCCGTCGCGCCGCCCTTGGTCTTGTAGCTGCGGCCGTCGGTGAGGTGCAGCATCACCGGGCCATCCGAGTCGCCGACATTGCTCAGCATGAGGGGCCGGTAGCCGGGTTCGGGAACACCCGAGGCCCAGGGATCGCCGGCCTTGGGAAAGGTCTTCGGATCGTGTGAATCCAGCGCCTTGCGATATTCCTGGAACGCCGCGCGGGTCGGGTCCAGCAGGTGCCGGTAGGACGGCTGTCCCTCGATCTGCGCACCGCAGGCGCCGTTCCACAGGAAGTCGTGGTCGTCCCAGATCGGATGGATCTGCAGGTCGGTCTTGCGCACGAGCTTGGCGAACTCCTTCTGGTTCAGCTGGTCGCGCAGTCGGCCGAAGGCGTGGATCGCGAAGTCGTTCGCGCCCATGGCCTTGATGGCGCCCATGCTGGAGCCGTCCGCGTCGTAGTAGGCCGAGTCGCCCAGCAGCACCAGGTGCGTGGCGCCGGACGCGCCCACCTGTGTCCAGACAGGTTGTTCCTTGAAGGTCTGGGCACTGAAGCAGGAAGTAAAGGCGATCTTCATCGGGAGGCTCCTCGTTGTGGGTGCGCGGATGCTAGGAGCCGCCCCGAAACGTCGCCTCCCCCATCCATGGGAGGCGCATGCGTCTCGGGAGACAAACGAATTACGCGATTGACCGACTGCGCTGACGCCCGAAATTCGCTAGGCTGTGGTGGCGCGCGATGCCATCGAGCGCGGAGACAACGCGATGAGCCAAGGCACATCTCTTCGTCTGCATGTACCGGAGCCCACCGGGCGGCCGGGGCACGAGACCGATTTCTCCTACCTGCACCTGTCGCGTGCCGGCGAGGTGCGAAAACCCCCGGTCGACGCATCGCCGGCCGACACCAGCGACCTGGCCTACACGCTGGTGCGCGTGCTCGACGACGACGGCCGCGCCGTCGGCCCGTGGGCGCCGCCGGCCGACCCCGAGCTGCTGCGCCGCGGCCTGCGCGCGATGATGAAGACGCGCGCCTTCGACGCCCGCATGCTGATCGCGCAGCGGCAGAAGAAGATCTCCTTCTACATGCAGTGCCTGGGCGAAGAGGCCATCGCCACCGGCCACGCGCTGGTGCTGCAGCAGGGCGACATGTGCTTTCCGACCTACCGCCAGCAGGGCCTGCTGCTGGCGCGCGACGACGTGACGCTGCTGGAGCTGACCTGCGAGCTGATGTCCAACGAGCGCGACCCGCTCAAGGGGCGGCAGCTGCCGGTGTGCTATTCGATGAAGCGGGCCGGCTTCTTCTCGATCTCGGGCAACCTGGCCACGCAGTTCATCCAGGCGGTGGGCTGGGGCATGGCCTCGGCGATCAAGGGCGACACGCGCATCGCCTCGGGCTGGATCGGCGACGGCGCCACCGCCGAGTCCGACTTCCACACGGCGCTGACCTTCGCGCACGTCTACCGCGCGCCGGTGATCCTCAACGTGGTCAACAACCAGTGGGCGATCTCGACCTTCCAGGCCATCGCCGGCGGCGAGGCCACCACCTTCGCGGCGCGCGGCGTGGGCTGCGGCATCGCGTCGCTGCGCGTCGACGGCAACGACTTCCTCGCGGTGCTGGCGGCCTCGCGCTGGGCGGCCGAGCGCGCCCGCAGCAACCTGGGGCCGACGCTGATCGAGTGGGTCACCTACCGCGCCGGCGCGCATTCGACCTCGGACGACCCGTCGCGCTACCGCCCGGCCGACGACTGGGCGCATTTCCCGCTGGGCGATCCCATCGCGCGCCTGGCACAGCACCTGACTGCGATCGGCGCCTGGTCGCAGCAGGAGCACGCGCAGACGCAGGCCGACATGCAGGCGCAGGTGAACACCGCGGTGAAGGAGGCCGAGCGCTTCGGCTCCATGGCCGACGGCCACGTCGCGGGCGACGCCGCCCTGTTCGAGGACGTCTACAAGGACATGCCCGAGCACCTGAAGCGCCAGCGCGAACAGCTGGCGTCCGAGGGGTGACGGCCATGGCCTCGATGACCATGATCCAGGCCCTGCGCTCCGCCATGGACGTGATGCTGGAGCGCGACGACAACGTGATCGTCTACGGCCAGGACGTGGGCTACTTCGGCGGCGTGTTCCGCTGCACCGAAGGCCTGCAGGCCAAGTACGGCCGCTCGCGCGTGTTCGATGCGCCGATCAACGAGGGCGGCATCGTCGGCTCGGCCATCGGCATGGGCGCCTACGGCCTGCGTCCGGTGGTGGAGGTGCAGTTCGCCGACTACGTCTATCCGGCCTACGACCAGATCGTGTCGGAGGCGGCGCGCCTGCGCTACCGCTCGGCGGGCGATTTCACCGCGCCGATCACCATCCGCATGCCCTGCGGCGGCGGCATCTACGGCGGCCAGACGCACAGCCAGAGCCCGGAAGCGCTGTTCACGCACGTCTGCGGGCTGCGCACGGTGATGCCCTCCAATCCGCGCGATGCCAAGGGCCTGCTGATCGCCTCGATCGAGAACGACGACCCGGTCATCTTCCTGGAGCCCAAGCGGCTGTACAACGGCCCCTTCGACGGCCACCACGACCGGCCGCTGGTGCCCTGGTCGGCGCATCCGCTGGGCGAGGTGCCCGAGGGCTACTACACAGTGCCGCTGGAGTCGGCCACGGTGTTCCGCCCCGGCGCCGACCTGACGGTGATCAGCTACGGCACCATGGTCTTCGTCTGCGAAGCGGCCGCACGCGAGACCGGCATCGACGCCGAGATCATCGACCTGCGCAGCCTGTGGCCGCTGGACCTGCAGACGCTGGTCGCCTCGGTGAAGAAGACCGGCCGCTGCGTGATCGTGCACGAGGCCACGCGCACCAGCGGCTTCGGCGCCGAGCTGACGGCGCTGGTGCAGGAGCATTGCTTCCACCACCTGGAAGCACCGATCGGGCGCGTGGCCGGCTGGGACACGCCCTACCCGCATGCGCAGGAGTGGGCCTACTTCCCGGGCCCCGCGCGCGTCGGCGCGGCCTTGCGCCGCGCCATGGAGAACTGAATGGGCACGCTCACGATCAAGGTGCCGGACCTGGGCGAAGGCATTGCCGAGGTGGAGCTGGTGGCGTGGCGCGTGCAGCCGGGCGACACGGTGACCGAAGACCAGGTGCTGGCCGACGTGATGACCGACAAGGCCACCGTCGAGATTCCCTCGCCGGTCGCGGGCCGGGTGGTCGCGCTCGGCGGCGAGGTGGGGCAGCAGATCGCGGTGGGCGCGGAGCTGATCCGGATCGACGTGGCGGGCGGCGGCGAGGCGCAGGAGCCGGTGCCGGCCGTGTCGGCGGTATCGGCGGCGGCGCCTGCAGCGGTGCCGGCACCAGACGAACGCGCACGCCCCTCGGGCGGCAAGCCGCTCGCCTCACCCGCGGTGCGCCACCGGGCGACGGTCCTCGGGATCGATCTGCGGCAGGTGCCGGGCAGCAGCGCGGACGGCCGCGTCCTGCACGAAGACCTCGACGCCTGGCTGCTGCGCCGGCCCGGTCCGCCGGCGCCGGATGCCGCGCGCTACACCGAGCGCCACGACGAGGAGGCCGTGCCCGTGACCGGCGTGCGCCGCCGCATCGCGCAGCGCATGCAGGACGCGATGCGCCGCATCCCGCACTTCACCTACGTCGAGGAGGTCGACGTGACCGAGCTGGAGCTGCTGCGCGCCCGCATCAACGAACGCTGGGGCGGCGAGCGTGCGCACCTGACGCTGCTGCCGCTGCTGGTGCGCGCGGTGGTGCTGGCGGTGCCGCGCTTCCCGCAGATCAACGCCCGCTTCGACGACGAGGCGGGCGTGCTCACGCGCCACGGCGCGGTGCACGTCGGCATCGCCACCCAGACGGCGGCCGGCCTCATGGTGCCGGTGCTGCGGCATGCGGAGGCACGCGACCTCTGGTCGAGCGCGACCGAGATCGCCCGCCTGGCCGACGCCGCGCGCGCGGGCCGGGCCACGCGCGACGAGCTGAGCGGCTCGACCCTCACCGTCACCAGCCTGGGCGCGCTGGGCGGCATCGCGTCCACGCCGATCATCAACGCGCCCGAGGTGGCGATCGTCGGCGTCAACCGCATCGTGCAGCGCCCGGTGATGCTGGGCGGCGCAGTGGTCGCGCGCCGCATGATGAACCTGTCCTCCTCCTTCGACCACCGCGTGGTCGACGGCCAGCTGGCGGCCGAATTCGTGCAGGCCGTGCGGGCTTCTCTCGAATGCCCGGCGCTGCTTTTCATCGAGTAGCCGCCCCGCACAAGCCTCACCGCCCCGGCGCGCGGCGGGGGTACCCCGTCGACCGGAACGCCCCGGGAATACCCTCTGAACCCCCTGCAATCTTCTTGCCTACATTTCTTGTATGCAAGAAAAAGCGATCCTTGCATGCAAAACCTCGACACGACAACGACAGGAGATTTCCATGCCTCGCTTTGCCAAATCGCTCTTCGGACAGGTGGTCATCGCACTGGTGATCGGCGTGCTCGTCGGCCTCTTTGCGCCCGAGTTCGCCGCCAAGCTCAAGCCGCTGGGTGACGGCTTCATCAAGCTGATCAAGATGATCATTCCCGTGCTGGTGTTCTGCGTGGTGGTGCATGGCATCGCCGGCGCGGGCGACCTCAAGCGCGTGGGCCGGGTCGGCGTGAAGGCGCTGATCTACTTCGAGGTGCTGACCACCATCGCGCTGGCGATGGGCCTGGTGCTGGCCTTCGTGTTCGAGCCGGGCGTGGGCATGAACGTCGACCCCAAGGCGCTGGACGCCAGCGCCATGAGCGCCTACGCCTCCAACGCCGACAAGCTCACCAGCGGCGGCACGGTCGAGTTCCTGATGAAGCTCATTCCCACCACGGTGGTGGCCGCCTTCGCCACGGGCGACGTGCTGCAGGTACTGCTGTTCGCGGTGCTGTTCGGCTGCGCGCTCTCCCTGCTGGGCGATCGCGGCGCGCCGGTGGCGGCCGTGGTCGACGCGCTCTCGCTGGTGCTGTTCAAGATCATGGGGATCATCATCAAGCTGGCCCCGCTGGGCGTGCTGGGCGCCATTGCCTTCACGGTCGGCAAGTACGGCATCGGCTCGCTCAAGCAGCTGGGCATGCTGGTCGCCCTCTTCTATGGCGCGGTGCTGGTCTTCGTGTTCGTGGTGCTGGGGCTGGTGATGCGCATGTCGGGCTTCAGCCTCTGGAAGCTGCTGCGCTACCTGCGCGAAGAACTCGCCATCGTGTTCGCCACCACCTCGTCGGACAGCGTGCTGCCGCAGATCATGGCCAAGCTGCGCCGCATGGGCATCCGCGATTCGACGGTGGGCCTGGTGATTCCCACGGGCTACTCGTTCAACCTCGACGCGTTCTCGATCTACATCACGCTGGCGGCCGTGTTCATTGCACAGGCCACCAACACGCCGATCTCGATGGCCGACCTGCTGACCATTTTGGCGATCGCGCTGGTCACCTCCAAGGGCGCGCACGGCGTGCCGGGCTCGGCGATCGTGGTGCTGGCCGCCACGCTGCATGCGATTCCGGCGATTCCCGCCATCGGCCTGGTGCTGGTGCTGTCGGTCGACTGGTTCATGGGCATCGCCCGCGCGCTGGGCAACCTGATCGGCAACTGCGTGGCCACCGTGGCGATCGCCGCATGGGAAGGCGACATCGACCGGGAGCGTGCGCATGCCGTGCTCGACGGCACCTATTCGCCCGATGACGAGCCGCTGGCCGAGGCGCCCGTGGTAAACACCGGCACCGCCGCTTCCACCGCCCACTGAAAAAAATGCCCGCCGACGTCAGCCCCACCGCCATCGCCGAACGCGTCGTCGAGGCCATCCTCGCGCAGAAGCTCGCGCCCGGCGACCGGCTCGGCGAGCAGGCGCTGGCCGAGAACTTCTCGGTCAGCCGCACCATGGTGCGCGAGGCGCTGATGCAGCTGCAGGCACGCGGGTTCGTCGAGGTGCAGTCGCGCCGCGGCTGGTACGTGGTGGAGCCCTCGGCCGAAGAAGCGCGCGACGCCTTCTCGGCCCGCCGCATCGTCGAGGCCGGCATCCTGGCCGCGAGCGAAGGCCGGCCGCTGGGCCAGGTGATCCGCAAGCTGCGCGATCACATCGCCGACGAGCAGCGCGCCATCGAAGGCGCCGACGCCGCCACGCGCGCCTTCCTGCTGGCCGACTTCCATGTCTGCCTGGCCGAGCAGATGGGCCACCAATTGCTGGTCGACGTGCTGCGCGACCTCACGGCGCGCACCACGTTGGCGGCCACGCTCTACCAGTCGAAGCACGAGGCCGGGCAGTCGTGCGCGGAGCACGGCGCGATCGTCGCGGCGCTCGAGGCCGGCAACATCGAGCAGGCGCGCCAGCTCATGCTCGACCACATCGGCAATGTCGAACGCGCGCTGGAGGTCGACGCCACCGCCGAGCCCGATGCGCCGAGCCGGCTGCGCGCCACGCTCGCGCCGGTGGCGCTGCCGCGTGCCGCCAGACGTTGAAGCTGTGCATTTGTGCCGCCATCAGCTATCGATTGCATAGCTGACACCTGCCGCCGGCCCTGCGCCTGCGGCGTTTTTCCTTGGCAACCCTGTTGCGCCGCACAAGGGCGCGCCGGCTGACACGGCGGCGGGTTCCGGCTCGGCTACAGTCCGAGACACTTATGAACTCTCCCCAACTCCAGCGCGGCGTCTTCCTCGCCCTGCTTGCCGCCGTCACCGTCGCCTTTCTGTGGGTGCTGATGCCGTTCTTCGGCGCGGTGCTCTGGGGGGTGGCGCTGGCAATTTTGTTCACGCCGCTCTTCAAGTGGCTGCTCAAGAAGATGCCGGGCCGGCGCAACGTGGCCGCGATGTCCACGCTGGCGATCTGCCTCTTCATCGTGATCCTGCCGCTGGCGATGGTGGGCGTGTCGCTGGTGCAGGAGATCGCGCTGATCACCCAGAGCATCCGCTCGGGCCAGATCAACTTCGCGGCCTACTTCCAGCAGATCCTGAACGCCACGCCGCAGTGGCTGCTGAACATCGTGGAGCGCTTCAACCTGGGCGACATGGCGGCCTGGCAGGCGCGCGTCTCGGCCATCGCGGGCCAGGCCAGCCAGCTCATCGCCAGCCAGGCGCTGGCCATCGGGCAGAACACCTTCGACTTCGTGGTGAGCTTCTTCGTGATGCTCTACCTGCTGTACTTCCTGGTGCGCGACGGCACGTCGCTGTCGAAGACCATGCGCGACGCGCTGCCGCTGGCCAAGCCGCACACGCACTACCTGCTGAACAAGTTCACCACCGTGATCCGCGCCACCGTGAAGGGCAACGTGGCCGTGGCCATCGCGCAGGGCACCATCGGCGGGCTGGCCTTCTGGTTCCTGGGCGTGCAGGGCGCGCTGCTGTGGGCGGTGCTGATGGCCTTCCTGTCGCTGCTGCCGGCCGTGGGCGCGGCGCTGATCTGGGGCCCCGTGGCCATCTACTACCTGGCCACCGGGCACTTCTGGCAGGGCGGCGTGCTGATCTTCATCGGCGTGTTCGTGATCGGCCTGGTCGACAACATCCTGCGCCCCGTGCTGGTGGGCAAGGACACGCAGATGCCCGACTACATCGTGCTGATGTCCACCATCGGCGGCATGGCGATCTTCGGCATCAACGGCTTCGTGATCGGGCCGGTGATCGCGGCGCTGTTCATGGCGGCCTGGAGCCTCTTCGCGGACTCGGGCCATGTGGGCACGGGGCACGCGGTCGAAGAGGCCGCGCAGGCTCCGAAGGACGGGCAGGACAAGGCCTGACACCGGTCGCGGCCCTTCCCGGGCCGCGGCGTTCGCTCCTTCTGCGCGCATTTCGCGCGCGCAATCACGCATTCCGTCGCATGACGCTGGGCACCGCCCGGCGACTGCGGGATCGTCGGGCCCTCCACCCACCACGAGGCCTGCCATGCACCTTCCCGCTTTCCTCTCCCGCCCCGCCGCGCGCGGCCTGATCGCCGCTGCCGCGCTCGCCCCGCTCGGCGCCCTGGCCGCCGACCTGAACCTGCGCATCGCCGACGGCCCGGCCGCCGGCGCCACGCTCTACGTCGCGCTGTACAACGACGCCGCCAGCTACGCCGAGAGCAAGGCCGTCGCCTCGCAGACCGCGCCGATGCGCGAAGGCAAGGCCCGCTTCGTCTTCACCGACCTGGCGCCGGGCCGCTACGCGCTGCGGGTGTTCGCCGACGAGAACGGCAACGGCAAGCTGGACACCAACCTGGTGGGCATGCCGATCGAACGCTACGGCTTCTCAAACGACGCCAAGGGCAACCGCGGCGCGCCCGACTTCGAGGCCGCGGCGTTGCGCATCGACGCCGACGCCCAAGCCGTCATCCACCTGCGCTGAGGAGACACGGCCATGGAACGACGCGAACTCCTGCGCCTGCTGGCCACGGCCGGTGCCCTGCCCCTGCTCGCCCCGCTGGCGCGCGCCGCCGGCACCACCGACGACTGGCAAGCCCAGTTCGAAGCCGCCGACGTGCCCTGGAAGATCGGCTTCGCCACGCCCCCGGGCGACCTGCCGCTGACCCGCGCCACCGTGCGCGGGCGCTTTCCCGATGCCGTCGCCGGCACGCTGTTTCGCATCGGCCCGGCCGGCCACGACCTGGGCGGCGAGCGCTACCACCACTGGTTCGACGGCGACGGCATGGTGCATCGCTTCGTCATCGAAGGGGCCGACGTGCGCCACCAGGGTCGCTACGTCGCCACGCCCAAGCGCGTGGCCGAGGTGAAGGCCGGCCGCCACCTCACCGAAGCCTTCGGCACCATGCCGCCGGGCGTGGAGCCGCCCACCTCGGCCGACGCCATCAACGTCGCCAACACCAGCGTGCTCCCGATGCAGGGCGAGGTGCTGGCGCTGTGGGAAGGCGGCTCGGCCACGCGCATCGATGCGCGCACGCTCGACACGCTGGGCGTGAAGACCTGGCGCGCCGACCTCGCGGGCATGCCCTTCTCGGCCCACCCCAAGGTCGACCCGGACGGCACGGTGTGGAACTTCGGCGTGAGCTCGGGCCAGAGCCTGCTGGCGCTGTACGAGATCGCACCCGGCGGCGCGCTGCGCCGCGCGGCCGTGGTGCCGGTGCCCGAGCTGCCGATGGTCCACGACTTCGCCGTGACCGCGCGGCACCTCGTTTTCCTGATGCCGCCGCTGGTGTACGACAGCAAGCGCAAGGAGGCCGGCGCGAGCTTTCTCGACGCCCACGTCTGGCGGCCCGAGCTCGGCATGCGCGCGCTGGTGGTCGACAAGCAGGACTGGGACAAGCGCCAGCTGTTCGAGCTGCCGGCCGGCTTCCTGTTCCACGTCGGCAATGCCTGGGAAGAAGACACGCCGCGCGGTGCACGCATCCACATCGACTACGTGCGCACGCAGAACGCCGAGTCGGTGTTCACCAGCAACCGCGAGGTGATGCGCGCGCGCCGCGTGCGTCGCAACGAACCGCGCCTGACCGTCGCCACGCTCGACCTGGGCACCGGCAAGGCCACGCAGCGGGAACTGCCGCTGGAAGCCGAGTTCCCCCGCATCGACCCGCGCCGCGTCGGCCTGCGCCACCGCCAGGTGGTGCACGCCACGCAGACGCGCGCCGATGTGCCCGGCTTCGGCGCCGTCGCGCGCACCGACATCGAGAGCGGACGCAGCCAGCGCTTCAGCTACGGCGCGCAGGCCATCGTGGAAGAGCACGTCTTCGTGCCCGACGGCGCCAAGGCCGGCTGGGTGCTGGGCACGGCGCTGGACTTCGGCCGGCAGCGCACGGTGCTGTCGTGCTTCGCCGCCGACCACCTGGCCGCCGGGCCGGTGGCGCAGGCGACGCTGCCCTACGCGCTGCCGTTGGGGTTGCACGGTGCCTTCGTGAAGGCCTGAGCGTCCGACCGCTGCGGGCCACGCGCACATGGGTCCGCAGCGGTAGCCCGTTCAGGCGGCCTTTGCGATCGGGATCGTCATGCCCCGGTGCACCTCCGCCTCGCCGTGCCTGGCCAGCAGCTGCATCAGGTGCTTGCGGATCAGCATGCCCGGCCGGTCGGACTCCATCGAATACTCCACGCCGCGCCGGCGCGTGTCGACCAGCGCGTCGGGGTCGGTCGATTCGAGGATGTCCTTGTCCTCGCGCGTGATTTCCTCGTCGAAGTCGATCAGCATCTGCGCCGCGCAGTCGGCCTCGGTGTCGTTGCGGAACAGCCATTGGCACAGCTGCATGCGCCCGTCGTCGATGGGCGTGAAGCAGTTGATGATGATGTGGCGGATGCCGCTCGGGTACTCGATGTCGAGGCGGCGCGCGAACGGCAGGAAGTAGGCGTTGCGCATGTGGCGCGTGGTGATCGCGTCGGTCACGCCGCTGATCGCGTGGAACTTCGCCGGGTTGGTCGCTTCGATCACCGTCTCGGCGTAGAAGCCCGACTCGTTTTCCACCAGCTCGTACCTGCTCGGCTTCGGGCTCGCGGCCACGCCGAAGGTGGCGCGGTGCACGAAGCTGAAGTGCGAGTTGTCGAAGGAATTTTCGAGCGCGCGCATCGGGCTGGTCTGCCACTCTTCGTAGAACTGGAAGATGGTGCGGTAGCCCGGATCGTCGAACTCGGGAATGACCGGGATGTCGGCGATGGGCGCTTCCAGCGCCACCCAGGCGTAGCCGTAGCGCGCGGTGCAGGGGTAGGCCGTGGTCTTGTACTCGGGCGAGATCTTGCGCTCGGGCTCGTACTGCGGGATGCGCACCACCTGGCCGCTGCGGTCGTAGGTCCAGCCGTGGTAGCCGCACTGGATCGCGCCCTGCCCGCAGGCCTTGCCTTCGGCGTCCACGCACCAGCCCTTCGAAAGCTTGGCGGTGCGGTGGCAGCAGCGGTCGCGCAGGGCAGCCGGCTGACCGTCGGCGTCGAGAAAGAGAACGATGTCTTCGCCCAACAGCCGGAAGGGCTTGGGGCCGTGGGCCAATTCGGTGAGCGGCATGACGGCATGCCAGAACTTGCGGAAGACGGGTTGTCGGGTGACGAGCATGGGCGAACTCCTTCGATGTGCGTGTGGGACGAACGTGAAAGAGCAATTTCCTGCTTCGTCGGCATGCCGGTTGAAAAGGCATGCGCGAGGCTGAACGCTTCTACTCTGCGCCGATCGACTTGCAATTAGCGCGCCCGGATTGTGGCGCGCCCCGGTCGCGCCTCCAAGCCCCACCCGTAAATACCCGGCCATGCCCGAGCGCCGCACCCTGGCATGCCTCATGCAAGACAGCCGGCAAGAGTAGAAGCGTTCAGCAGCGCACGCACCAACCCCGTGCGCCCGCCCGGAAATTGCTCTTGAGGCGCCTCCCGCCCACGGTGGGAGGCATCCGTCAAGACCACCGACTCCGAGGCCCCACCATGCAACGCCGATCCTTCCTTGCCGCCGCTGCCACCACCCTCGCCGCCCCTGCCGTGTTCGCGCAGGGCGGCAAGCTCACACCGCTCAAGTTCACGCTCGACTTCCGCATCAACGGCCAGACCGCGCCCTTCTTCCTGGCGCAGGCCAAGGGCTACTACCGCGACGAGGGGCTGGACGTGACGATCGACACCGGCGCCGGCTCGGTCGCGTCGATCACCCGCATCGCCAGCGGCGTCTACCAACTGGGCCTGGGCGACATCAGCTCGCTGGTCGAGTTCAACGCACAGAACCCGGGCACGCCGGTGGTGCAGGCCGTGTACCAGTACTACAACCGTGCACCGTTCGTGATCATCGGACGCAAGGACCGCGGCGTGACCGGCGACTTCAAGAGCCTCACGGGCAAGAAGGTGGCGGCCGCCGCCGTCGAGTCCACGCGCCGCGCCTGGCCGATGGTGGCGCGCAAACAGGGCATGCGCGGCGACGCCTTCCAGTGGCAGACCACCGACTTCAGCGCGCGCGACAACGTGATGGTGCGCGGCGACGTCGATGCCGCCACCTACTTCCACGACTCGGCGGTCTCGCTCTTCGCGCGCATGAAGGCCGACGAGCTCTCGGTGCTCAAGTACGCGGACGCGGGCGTCAACCTGTACGGCAACGCGATCCTGGCGAGCAGCAACCTGATCGCGCAGAACCCGAAGGTGGTGGCGGCTTTCTTGCGCGCCACCAACCGCGCCATCGTCGAGACCTTTGCCAACCCGGTGCCCAGCATCGCGGCCATGCGCCAGCGCGAACCGATCCTGGACGAGAAGGTCGAACTCGAACGCTGGAGCCTCACGGCGCAGTACGTGGGCGCGGCGGACACGCGCGGCCACGGGCTGGGCGACATCCGCAAGCTCACGCTCGAACAGCAGGTCGACGAGGTGGCCGACACCTTCGGCCTGAAGACGCGGCCATCGGCCGATGCCCTCTTCAACGGCGCGATGCTGCCTGCGCGCAGCGAGCGCCTCCTTCCCGCACCCAAGGCATGAACCTTCCTGACAGCTCCCTCCCCGCCCTCCCCGAAGAAACCACGCTCGACGAGCGCGACGGCCGCTACCTGCGCAAGGCCATCGTGTGGTCGCACGCCGCGCGCCGGCGCGGCAACCGGCCCTTCGGCTCGGTCATCGTCTCGGCCGCCGGCGAAGTGCTGGCCGAGGCCGCGAACAGCAACGCAGAAACTGGCGACTGCACCGCGCACGCCGAAGTGAACGCGCTGCGCGCACTGGCCGGCCGCGGCCTCACGCGCGAAGAGCTGGCCGGCGCCACGCTCTATGCCTCGGGCGAGCCCTGCGTGATGTGCGCGGGCGCGATTTTCTGGTCGAACATCGGCCGCGTGGTGTTCGGCATCGACGCGCAGCGGCTGCGCGTGTTCCGTGGCGAACGGCAGGACCAGCGCGACGCGGAGTTGTCGTGCCGCGATGTGTTCCGTGCGTCGCCGCATCCGATCGAGTGCATCGGGCCTGCCTTGATCGACGAAGCGGCTGCCGCGCACGACGGCGCCTGGAAGACCTAGACTCGCCGCATGCCCTGGCACGCCCGTCTCCACCTCGCCTACCAAAAAGAAGCCGACCGCAGCGTCGCCCGTTTCCGCCACGACGGCCCGCTGCGCATCCTGCAGAGCCTCTACCCCGAGGGCGATGCCGTGTGCCACAACGTGCTGGTGCACCCGCCCGGCGGCCTCGTGGGCGGCGACACGCTCGACATCGACATCGAGGCCGCCGACGGCAGCCACGGCCTGATCACCACGCCCGGCGCCTCGCGCTTCTACCGCTCCGAAGGCGAGACCGCGCTGCAGCACACGCGCATCCGCCTCGCACCGGGCGCGCGGCTCGAATGGCTGCCGCTCGAAGCCATCTGCTACAGCGGCTGCCAGGCCGAGAACCGGCTCACGCTCGAGGTCGCACCGGGTGCCGAGATGATCGGCTGGGACGTGTGCGCACTCGGCCTGCCCAACGCCAACCAGCCCTTCGAACGCGGCACCTACCTGCAGCACATCGAGGCGCCCGGCGTGTGGCTGGAGCGTGGGCGCATCGATGCGAGTGATCACCGCCTGCTGCAAAGCCCGCTGGGCCTGGGCGGCCACCGCTGCCTCGCCTCGCTGTTCGTCGTGGCCGGCTCGCCGATGGCCAAGGCACGGCGCGAGGCCCTGCTGGCGCAGGCGCGCGGGCTGCTCGAAGTGCACGAACTGCACGAGAGCGCGGGCGCGACCAGCCCGCATGCGGAAGTTGTGGTGCTGCGTGTGCTCGCGCCGGTGGTCGAGCCTGCGATGCAGCTGCTGCGACAGGTCTGGCAGGCGTGGCGCAGCGAGCTGTGGCAACTGCCGGCGGCCACGCCGCGCATCTGGGCGACCTGAGGAGCAGGCGGCAATCGCCGCTACTTTCGTGTCTTCAGGCGGTAGGTGCCGTTGAACGGATACGGGGACGAACCGTTCTGCCCCACCGCCTGCACGTCGACCGTCAGCGTCTTGCCCGAGAAAACGAGCGCGCCCGTGAGGCGCGGCCTGCGCTCCTTCTCGTAGTGCTCCCGCAGTCGGAGGTCGACAGGGTGCGTGGAAGGCGCCTTCTTCTCGGCCGCCTTGTCGAATTCGCTCACCTCGTACACCGAGGCGTCGGCTGCGTCGACGCGCCCCTCGATCGACGGCACCCGGATGCGGGATTCGAGTTCGTAGCTGCGGTGGAAGATCAGCGCCACAGGGTCATGCACCATCAAGCCCCGGGTGGCGTAGAGCGTGACCTCGTAGCCGTCGGCGGTCCGGGTGACGGTCGCGTCGGGCTTGTTGCCTGTTGCCGTGCACCCGGCGAGCGCGAGCGCGCACGCGAACAGGCGCCAGGACACGGTGCGCATGCGTCGGTTCGCAGAAGAAGGAGTGGGCATGCAACGGCGCGCTCGTGAAGGAGCACCGAGTATGGCCGCGCAGCCCCCGCCATCAACCGCAGGCGATTTTTCCGGATGGCGCGCTGCGCAACCTGTTGAGAAACGCCAGCTGCACCCGGGCCGTTTCACTGCCCTGCCCGGCGGCGCGCAGCATCCACGTGCGCGCCTCGCAGCGATCGGCCTTCACGGCCGATCCGTACAGCGTGGGCCCCGTCAACAGCACCATGCCCAACATCTCCTGCGCCTCGGGATGGCCTTCGGTGGCGGCCTGGCGCAGTTGCTCGAGCATCGTGCGGTAGTCGCGTGCGGCCTGCGCTTCGAGGGCGAGCTGGTAGCGCTGCTCGGTCTGCAGGTCGACGTTCGCGTCGAAGGGCTTGGCCGCGGCGATGGCGGCGACGAGGCACAGCACGCCTGACAGGACAATGCGCCAGCGCAGCGACCAACTGGCGATCTGGTTGAGTTCGGATGACATCGGTTTGTTCTCCACGGGTTGCGTTGCACCGATGGTCCCGCGAAGGCGCGCGCAGGAGAAACTGGAATTCACGCAGGACGCCTCAGGCGCTACCTGAGCCCCCGTTCAGAACATCGCCAGCACGGCCGCATTTACCGCGTAGCCACCGGCCGTCAGGAACACGAACAGCAGCGCCCCCAGCTTGAGCGGTTGCGCCCCCGCCTTGCGCAGGCTCGCGGCGCTGGTGCGCAGGCCCATCGCGGCCATGGCGGTGGCGAGCAGCAGCGTGTCGAGCTGCACCAGCGCAGCGACGAGTGCGTGCGGCAGCACGTCGAGCGAATGCACGGCGCTCACGGCGATGAACAACACGGCGAACCATGGCACGCGCACCTGGCGCCAGCACGCGCCCAGGCTCGCCGCGCCCGGCGTCGAGGCCGCCACGCGGAACGACAGGCCCATGAGGAACGGCGCCAGCATCATCACGCGCAGCATCTTCTCGACCACCGCCGCGTTGGCCGCGCCCGGGCTGACGGCCTCGCCGACCGCGACCACCTGCGCCACCTCCTGGATGGTGGAGCCCGCGAAGAGACCAAAGGCATGTTCGCTGAGCCCGAGGTACGGATAGACCAGCGGGTACGCCACCATCGACAGCGTGCCGAACACCACCACCGTGGCGACGGCGATCGACACCTTGTGCTCTTCGCCGCGCACCACGGGCTGCGTCGCCATCACGGCGGCAGCGCCGCAGATGGCGCTGCCCGCGCCGATGAGCGCGGCGGTCTCGCGGTCCAGCCCCAGCCAGCGCGTGCCGATGCGCACGGCGAGGCCGAAGGTCAGCGCCACCATCGCCATCGCGATCAGCACGCCGGGCCAGCCGACGGCACCGATGTCGCTCAGCGAGATGCGAAAGCCGTAGAGCACGATGCCCGCGCGCAGCAAGGCGCTGCGCGCGAAGTCCACGCCCGCGCCGGTGCGCGCCGACACCGCGGGGAACACCGTGTTGCCCGCCACCATGCCCAGCGCGATGGCCAGCGTGAGCGCGCTCAGGCCCAGGTGCACCATCGGCGGCCATTCGGCCAGCAGCGCGGCGGCGGCCGCCAGCAGTGCAGACAGCAACACGCCGGGGCCGCAGCGGCGAACGAAGGAGAAACCGGGCAAGGAGGCGGCAAGGGAGGACATGGACCCGAGCTTAGGAATCGACACCCCATGAGTCAAAGACATAAACTTCACCAATGCATGAAGTTAAGTTATGACCTTGAACCTGCACCTGGTGCGCCTGTTCGTCGCCGTGGCCGAGGCGGGCAGCTTCTCGCGCGCGGCCGAGGGCCTGTGGATCAGCCAACCAGCGGTGTCCAAGGGCATCCGCGAGCTGGAGCACCAGCTCGACCTGACGCTCATCGAGCGCGGCGCGGGCAAGGGCTTGCGGCTCACCGAGGCGGGCGCGTCGCTGCTCACGCATGCGCGCGGCATCTTCGCGATGGAGCGCGCGGCGCTGGACGACGTGCGGGCGCGCGTCGGCGTGCAGCGCGGCAGCCTCACGCTGGGCGCCAGCACCACGGTGGCGAGCTACTGGCTGCCGCCGCAGATCGCGGCCTTCTGCGCCGCCTACCCGGCGGTGGTGCCGCGCGTCACGGTCGGCAACACGCAGTGGGTGTGCGAGCAGCTGCTCGAATGCCGCATCGACCTTGCGCTGGTCGAGGGCCGCGTGGACGAAGAGCGCGTGGACGTGCGCGAATGGACCACCGACCCGCTCGCCATCGTCGCGCCGCCCGACGCCGCCCTGCCCCGGCGCGGCGTGACGGCCGCGCTGCTGGGCCGGCAGAACTGGATCCTGCGCGAGCCCGGCTCGGGCACGCGCCAGGCCACCGAGGCGCTGTGCACGGCGCACGGCATCGACGCGCCGCCGTGGATGGAAATGGCGAGCAACGAAGCCATTGCGCGCACCGTGGCCAGCGGCGTCGGCATCTCGATGCTGCCGCGCGTGGTGGTGGCCGACATGCTCGCGCTGGGCACGCTGCGCGAGCTGAAGCTGCCGGGCGCGGTGCTGTCGCGGCCGCTGTACCGGCTGGCGCTGAAGAACCGGCCGCTCTCGCCGGCGGCGCTGCGGATGGCGCAGATCCTCGACGCCTCCTGAAATGAGAAAAGGGCGCATCGCATGCGCCCCTTTCTCTCTGTCATCCGCTACCCATCAGCAGCAGCGCCCCTTGCCCGCGCCGTAGCGCGCCTCGAGCCGTTCGCGGAAGAACTCCTCGTAGCTCATCGGCGCCCGGTCGGGGTGGGTGGCCGCCATGTGCGTCAGGTAGACGTCGTAGTCGGGCAGCCCGACCATGAGCCGCAGCGACTGCTTGATCGAGCGGGCGATGTAGCGCCCGGCTTCCGGCATGGCAAGGCCCATGGCGTTCTTGCGTTCGTTCAGTGGGCAGCGGACGAAGCCGCGCCCATCGCCTCGAACGGCGTCTCCTGCGTGGTCGGCCGGTGGGCCGCGCGAGCGGCCAGGCAGGCCTTGATGCTGTAGACCAGCACGCTCAGCACCACGAAGATGAACAGCGCGCACAGCGCCGCGTCGAGCCGGTCGTTGAAGACGATGCGCGACATGGCTTCGGGCGTCTTGGCCGGCGCGATCAGCACGCCGTTGGCCAGGCCGTCGGCGTACTTGGCCGCGTGCGACAGGAAGCCGATCTTCGGATCGCTCGAGAAGATCTTCTGCCAGCCCGCCGTCAGCGTGCAGGCCAGCAGCCACACGGCCGGCGCCGCCGCCACCCAGGCGTAGCGCTCGCGCTTCATGCGGAACAGCACGACCACGCCCAGCATCAGCGCCACCGCGGCCAGCATCTGGTTGGAGATGCCGAACAGCGGCCACAGCGTGTTGATGCCGCCCAGCGGATCGACCACGCCCTGGTACAGGAAGTAGCCCCAGGCCGCCACGCACAGCGCGGTGGCGATCAGGTTGGCCGGCAGCGAGTCGGTGCGCTTGAGCGCGGGCACGAAGCTGCCCAGCAGGTCCTGCAGCATGAAGCGGCCGGCGCGGGTGCCGGCGTCCACCGCGGTGAGGATGAACAGCGCCTCGAACAAAATCGCGAAGTGGTACCAGAAGGCCATCATGGCCTGCCCGCCGATCACCTGGTGAAGGATGTGGGCCATGCCCACGGCCAGCGTCGGCGCGCCGCCGGTGCGCCCGAGGATGGTGGTCTCGCCCACGTCCTTGGCCGTCTGCAGCAGCATCTCGGGCGTGACCACGAAGCCCCAGCCGGAGATCGTTGCGGCGGCCTGTTGCACCGTGGTGCCGACCAGCGCGCCCGGGCTGTTCATCGCGAAGTAGATGCCCGGCTCGATGCACGAGGCCGCCACCAGCGCCATCACGGCGACGAACGACTCGGCCAGCATGCCGCCGTAGCCGATGAAGCGCGCGTGGCGTTCGTTGTCGAGCATCTTGGGCGTGGTGCCCGAAGAGATCAGCGCGTGGAAGCCCGAGACGGCGCCGCAGGCGATGGTGATGAACAGGAACGGGAACAAGCTGCCCGACCACACCGGGCCGTTGCCCTGCGCGAACTGCGTGACGGCGGGCATCTGCAGCGTGGGCATCACGACCACGATGCCGATGGCCAGCGCGATGATCGTGCCGATCTTCAGGAAGGTCGACAGGTAGTCGCGCGGTGCGAGCAGCAGCCACACCGGCAGGCTGGCGGCCACGAAGCCGTAGCCCACGAGCATCCAGGTGAGCGCCTTGCCGTCGAAGGTGAAGGCCGGGCCCCACACCGGGTGCTGGCTGACCCACTGGCCGCCGAAGATGGCCGCCATGAGCAGCACGAAGCCGATCACCGACACCTCGCCGATGCGGCCCGGGCGGATGTAGCGCAGGTACACGCCCATGAACAGCGCCACCGGAATCGTCGCGGCCACCGTGAAGCTGCCCCACGGCGATTCGGCCAGTGCCTTCACCACGATCAGGGCCAGCACTGCCAGGATGATGATCATGATCATGAAGGTGCCGAACAGCGCGATCATGCCGGGCACCACGCCCATCTCCTGCTTGACCAGATCGCCCAGCGAGCGGCCGTCGCGGCGCGTGGAGATGAACAGGATGATGAAGTCCTGCACCGCTCCCGCGAACACCACGCCCGCCAGCACCCACAGCAAACCGGGCAGGTAGCCCATCTGCGCGGCGAGCACCGGGCCCACCAGCGGGCCGGCTCCCGCAATGGCCGCGAAGTGGTGGCCGAACAGCACGTTCTTGTCGGTCGGCACGTAGTCCAGGCCGTCGTTGTGGCGGTGCGCGGGCGTCTTGCGGTTGGCGTCCAGCCCCAGCACCTTGTCGGCGATGAACAGGCTGTAGTAGCGGTAGGCGATCAGGTAGGTGCAGAGCGCGGCGGTCACGACCCACAGGGCGTTGATGCTCTCTCCCCGGCTCAGGGCGACGGTGCCCAGCGCAAAAGCGCCGAGCACGGCCACGGCCAGCCACACCAGATGGCGGCGAATGTTGGGCATGCGGATGTCTCCTCGATATGAACCGGGCGAGTGTTCCCCGCCCGCCGCCGGGCCGCATCCGTCGGACTGCGCGGGCTGGCCGGGTGGAATTGCCTAATGGATAACCCCTATCCACGCCCGGATCGCCTCCGCCGGACCGCCGCGGGAAGCACCGCAAATCCGTTGCGCTCACATTAGATGTGATAAATTCACATTCACTAACAATGTGAAACATCTCTGACGAGTCCACGATGACCCAGCATTCGCAGGCGCGCACAAGCGGCGGCTTCACATTGATCGAGGTCATGATCACGGTGGTCATCGTGGCCATCCTGGCGTCGATCGCGCTGCCCAGCTACCGGCAGTACATCGTGCGATCGAAGCGCTCGGCGGCCCAGGCGCAGATGATGGACATCGCCAACCGGCAGCAGCAGTTCCTCATTGCCAACCGCAGCTACGCCGACAAGACGGCGCTGACCACCAGCGGCTACAGCCTGCCCGCCGAGGTCAGCAGCAACTACAGCTACGACGTCACGCTGCAGGATTCCGGCCCGCCCACCTTCACGATCACCTTCACCGCGATCGGCAGCCAGGCGGGCGACGGCAACCTCGGGCTCACCAGCGAAGGCGTGAAGACGCCGCCCGAAAAATGGTGAGCCCCGCCCTGCGGCGCCAGCGCGGCGCCACGCTGATCGAGGTGCTGGTCACCCTGCTCGTGCTGGCCTTCGGCCTGTTCGGCCTTGTCGGCCTGCAGGCCCGGCTGCAGGCATCCGAGATGGAGTCGTACCAGCGCTCGCAGGCGCTGATCCTGCTCAACGACATGGCCAACCGCATCGCCATCAACCGCCGCGTGGCGGCCAGCTACGCCACCAGCGCGCCGCTGGGCGGCACCGATGCCTGCCCCACCGGCACCGGCACGCGCCAGCAGATCGACGCCAGGGAGTGGTGCAACGCGCTGCAGGGCGCGGCCGAGTTCTCGGGCAACGACAAGCTGGGCACTGTCATCGGCGGGCGCGGCTGCGTGCAGGACATGGGCAACAACGAGTACCTCGTGACCGTCGCCTGGCAAGGCCTGGGCCCGATCTCGGCGCCGCCCGCCGGCGTGGCCTGCGGCAAGGACCTCTACGACACCGGCACCAAGTGCATCAACGACCTGTGCCGCCGCACGGTGACCACGCTCGTGCGCATCGGATCGCTCTCATGAACCCGCGCCCCACCGCACGCCGCGCCCAGCGCGGGCTGACGCTGATCGAGCTGATGGTGGCCATCACCATCATGCTCATCGTGATGGCCGCGCTGCTCACGCTGTTCCTCAACGTGAGCGGCTCCCAGCGCGAGATGGAGCGCGTCAACCGCCAGATCGAAACCGGGCGCCTGAGCATCTTCGTGCTCGAGAACGAGATCTCGCACGCGGGCTTCTGGGAAAACTACATGCCCGAATTCGACGACCTCACGGTCAGCGCCGCGCCCACGCACGTGCCCACCGGCGCCGTGCCCGACCCCTGCCTGGCCTACTCGGCCGCGAACTGGACCGAGGACTACAAGCGCCAGCTGCTCGACCTGCCCGTGCAGGTCTACAGCAGCGTGCCGGCCACCTGCACCGACCTGCTGACGCACCACAAGACCGGCACCGACATCCTCGTGGTGCGCCATGCCGAAACCTGCCTGCCCGGCACGCTCCATTGCGACGCCGACGTGGCCGGCGCGATGTACTTCCAGTCGTCGCTGTGCGGCACGCAAAAGCCCTCGTCGTTCGACCTCTCGACTGGCGTCTTCGACCAGATGTTCCTCAAGGACTGCACCACCCCTTCGCCCAAGCGCAAGCTGGTGGCCGACATCTACTACGTGCGCGACTACGCCGAGGCCGAAAACGACGGAATTCCCACGCTGGCACGCTCGCGCTTCGACCTGGTGGGCGGCACGCTCGCGCAGCAACCGCCCACGGCGCTGATCGAAGGCGTCGAGGGCTTTCGCGTCGAGCTCGGCCTGGACACGCTGAGCAAGACCGGCGCCGCCGTCAACTACGCCCAGGCCATCGCCTGGGCCGACCCGGCGAACAAGTCCACCCCGTCCAACCGCGGCGACGGCAGCCCCGACGGCGCCTTCGTGCACTGCGGCGCGACCTGCACCGCCGACCAGCTGGTCAACGCGGTGGCCGTGAAGCTGTATGTGCTCGCGCGCGCCACCGCCATCTCGCCGGGCCACACCGACACGCGCAGGTACCAGATGGGTGCCGTGGCGCTCGGGCCGTTCAACGACCACTACAAGCGGCACGCGTTCGCGACCACCGTGCGCCTGACCAACGTCACCGGCCGGAGGGAAACGCCATGAAGCCACGCGTGCACGCCGGCCGCTCCACCCAGACCCAGCGCGGCGCCGCGCTGATCATCGGGATGATCATGCTGCTGCTGATCACGCTCGTGGTCACCGCCGCCTTCAACCTCAGCGGCGCCAACCTCAAGGCCGTGGGCAACCTGCAGACCCGCAACGAAGCCGTGGCCGCCGCCAACCGCGCGATCGAGGAGGTCGCGGCCAGCCTGCTGGTGCCCGGCAGCGACGGCACCCCGTCGCTCGCGCCGCCGCAGGGCACCGTGAGCATGGTCGACATCAACAACGACGGCGTGGACGACTACAAGGTCACCATTGCCCCGCCCGTGTGCGTGCGCGCCACCAAGGCCGTCGACAGCAGCGGCGGCGGCAGCACGGGCCCGGGCGGCATCACGGGCGGCGCGTCCAGCAGCGGCTCCGGGCTTGCGGCCCTGCCCGACCAGTACAACGCCGTGTGGGACATCAGTACCACCGTGACCGACACCACCCCCGGCGCCACCGGCACCTCGACCTCCGTGCGCCAGGGCGTGCGGGCGCTGCTCAACAAGGCGCAGTTCGAAGCGCTGTGCGCGCCGCCACCTGCCGCACCAGCCGAACCTGCGCCTGTCCCCCCTTGAACCACGACGATGAACGGGCCCCCGCCATGACAAGAAAACTACTCACCACGCTGTGGGCCGCCGTGCTGCTCGCGTTGCCGATGCAGGCTGCGCAGGCGGAGGACATCGATCTCTTCGTGGGCTACAACCCCGCCGTCACCCAGGCCCCGAACGTGCTGTTCGTGCTGGACAACACGGCCAACTGGAACCAGCCCTTCACCGCCGAGCTCAACGCGCTCGCCAGCGCCTTCGAAAGCCTGCAGGCCGACAAGTTCAAGGTCGGCCTGATGATGTTCACCGAGACCGGCCAGGGCAATTCGAACAGCGACGGCGGCTACGTGCGCGCCGCGGTGCGCACGCTCGACAGCGGCACCAAGCTCAAGTACGGCGCCATGATCCGCAGCCTGGACAAGGTGGCCGACAAGTCCAACGGCGGCAAGGCCGGCAAGACCATGGCGGAGGTCTACCGCTACCTGGCCAGCGCCGCGCCCATCGCCGGCAACGGCAAGGTCAAGACCGACTACACCGGCAACGTGAGCGGCACCGCGGCATCGAAGGCCATCTACGCGCTCACGCGCAACGCCCTGGCCAGCGTCAACGCCAGCACCTATGTCGGCCCGAGCACCGAGAACTGCATCGGCACCTTCGTCATCTACATCAGCAACGGCGCAGCGCAGGACAACAACAACGACAACCAGCTCTCCAACGAAGCCCTGCGCGCCGCCGGCGGCAGCACCGCCCAGATCACGCTCAGCCCCAGCGGCTCGCAGGACAACACGGCCGACGAATGGGCGCGCTTCCTGCAGACCAGCATGGGCGTCAAGGTCTACACCATCGAGGCCGCCAAGGCCACCCAGGGCCAGGGCCCGGGCTGGAGCGCGCTGCTGCAGAGCATGGCCAAGCAGAGCAACGGCGAGTACTACGACCTCTCGAGCAAGCCCGAACTCGGCGCCGCGCTCGGCGAGGCGCTGGACGACATCTTCAGCAAGATCCAGTCGGTCAACAGCGTGTTCTCCTCGGTGAGCCTGCCCGTGAGCGTGAACACCCAGGGCACCTACCTGAACCAGGTGTTCGTGGGCATGTTCCGCCCCGACGAGAACGCCTTTCCGCGCTGGAACGGCAACCTCAAGCAATACAAGCTCGGGCTGGACAGCAGCAGCCAGCTGATCCTGCAGGACGCGGACGACAAGAACGCGGTGAACAACCAGACCGGCTTCATCGCGCCCTGCGCGCGCAGTTTCTGGACACCCGCCGCCAGCGACAGCGACGCCTACTGGAGCTTCCGGCCGTCCGGCGACTGCCTCAAGAAGGAAGCCGCGGACAGCCCCGACGGCAACGTGGTGGAAAAAGGCGCGCAGGGCTACATGCTGCGCGGCGTCGTGCCGGCCGTGCGCAACATGAAGACCTGCGCGGCGGGCAGCTGCACCGCGCTCACCGCCTTCGACGACGCCAACACGGCCATTACCACGACCGCGCTCGGCATCGCCGCGGACGCGACCGCGGACCGCACCAAGCTCATCAACTGGGCGCGAGGCCTGGACAACAAGGGCGACGAACGGCCCAACGCCCAGGGCAACCCGGTGCCCTCGAGCGCCATGCGTCCCTCGGTGCACGGCGACGTGGTGCACTCGCGCCCGGTGGCCATCAACTACGGCACCGACGCCTCGCCCCAGGTGGTGGTGTTCTACGGCGGCAACGACGGTGTGCTGCGCGCCATCAACGGCAACCGCAACACGGCCATCGGCGGGGCCGCCGCAGGCTCCGAGCTGTGGTCGTTCATGCCGCCCGAGTTCTACGGCAGCCTCAAGCGGCTGTACGACAACACCACGCGCATCAACTTCCCCGGCCTGCCCGTCAGCCTGGGCACAGTGGCGCCCAAGCCCTACGGCATGGACGGCGCGGTCGCGGCCTACCGTCAGGGCAGCACCGCCTGGCTCTACGCCAGCATGCGCCGCGGCGGCCGGCTGGTCTACGCCTTCGACGTCTCGTCGCCCGCCGCACCCACGCTGAAGTGGCGCAAGGGCTGCCCCAACCAGAACGACGACACCGGCTGCGACACCGGCTTCGAAGGCATCGGCCAGACCTGGTCGGCGCCGAAGGTGCTGCGCGCCACCGGCTACGGCAGCGGCAGCAGCCCGCTGCTGGTCTTCGGCGGCGGCTACGACAAGTGCGAAGACGTCGACACCAACAGCGCCGCCCAGGCCTGCGGCACCGGCGTGAAGGGCAACCGGATCTACGTGCTCGACGCCAACACCGGCGCGCAGCTCAAGGTGTTCACCACCGCCCGCCCCGTGGTCGGCGAAGTGACGGTGGTCACCGACACCCTGGGCGTCGCCACCATCGCCTACGCAGCCGACCTGGGCGGCAACGTCTACCGCATCGCCATCGGCAGCGCGGCCCCGTCCGCCTGGGCCATGACCCAGATCGCCTCGCTCGGCTGCGACACGGTGACCACCTGCACGCCCAACCGCAAGTTCATGTTCGGCCCCGACGTGGTCGCGGACAACGGCGCCTACGTCGTGCTGCTGGGCTCGGGCGACCGCGAGAAGCCGCTGCGCCACTACAACGTCGCGCTCGGCGTGGCCAACCGCTTCTACATGCTGGTCGACAAGCCCACCGACGCCACCTGGCTGACCAGCGAGGCCGACCGCTGCGGCACCGGCAACGAGGTGCTGTGCCATACCTCGCTGCAGGCCATCACCGACGCGAGCACGCCGAGTTCGTCCGACCTCGCCACCAAGAAGGGCTGGTACCTCGGGCTCGCAGCGGGCGAGCAGGTCGTGACCGGTTCGGTGACCGCCTACGGCGTCACCACCTTCAACACCCACACGCCCACCAACCCCAACACGCAGTCGTGCCGGGCCGACCTGGGCACCGCGCGGGTCTACAACGTGTCGTACGTCAACGCGGCCGCCCAGGGCACCAACGGGCGCTTCCAGAACGTGGTGGGCGGCGGCCTCGCGCCCACGCCGGTCGTGGGCCGCGTGCAGCTGGACGGCGATGGCGGCATGCGCGACGTGGTCATCGGCGCCAACCCCGACTCCTTCCTCAGCCCCAAGGGCACCGCGCCCAAGGCCGCCTTCAAGCAGCCCAAGGGCCGGGTCTACTGGTTCATCCAGAAGTAACGCCGTGCACCCGCGCATGCGCAACCACCACCCCAGGCAGGCCCGCACCCGGCCGCGCGGCTTCACGCTCATCGAGCTGATGGTCACGCTGGCCGTGCTGGTGGTGCTGATCGCCATTGCCGTGCCCTCGTTCGACGGCATCCGGCTGTCCACCCGCCTGAGCAGCTACAGCACCGCGCTGGTCGCGGGCAGCCAGCTGGCGCGCAGCGAGGCCATCAAGCGCAACGCCCCCGTCACCCTGTGCGCCTCGGCCAACGGCACCAGCTGCAGCACCAACGGGCAGTGGGAAGCCGGCTGGATCGTGCGCAGCGACACGCAGGTGCTGCGCGTCGAGCCCGCGGCCGCCAGCGGCTACCGGCTGCGCGAGGCCGGCGGCGCCAGCGCCGTCGTGTTCCAGGCCACCGGCCTGGGCGCCGGCCAGAGCCGCATCACCATCTGCCGCGCCACCCCGAGCGCCGACCAGTCGCGCGCCGTGAGCATCAGCGCCACAGGGCGCACCACCGTCACCCGGGCGAGCGGCGGCACCTGCGCCGCGACCTGACCCGGGCCGGCCGAGGGGGTCCGCCGGACGAACGACAATAGGGCCCTGTGGCAAGCCCGGGCGCCGGTCCCGCCTCTCTTGCCTTGACGACCTTCACCAGGAACAACGCTCCCGCATTCATGGAACACCGGCTGGACTGGGCCCTTGCCGCCTGCGCTCGCATCCTCAGGCCCTTGGTCCGGCTGGCGCTGGCCATGGGCGTCAAGCACCCGCACCTCGAAGCCCTGCTGCGCGACCTGCTCATCGAGGAAGCCCAGCGCACCTGGCGCGCCCAGGGCGTGACCAAGCCCAACCTCAGCCAGATTTCGGTCACCACCGGGCTGAACCGCAAGGTCGTCACCGCCAAGGTCCGCGCCACCGTCGACCCGCTGCCGCACACCGAGCTGTCAGCGGCCGCCAAGACTTTTACGTTGTGGTTACAGATGACCACCGACGACGACTCCCTGCGCCGCCTGCCCGTCGTCACCGAGGGTGACGGGCCCTCGTTCGAGCGCGTGGCCCGCCTGGCCAGCCGGGGCAACGTGCACCACCGCACCATCCTCGACGAGCTGGTGCGCCTGCAGATGGTGGCCGAAAGCGACGGTAGCGCCGAACTCACGGCCGACGGCTTCGTGCCGGTGGAAGACCTGCAGTCGATGCTCGCCTTCCTGGGCGACAACGGCCGCGACCACCTGCTGGCCGCCGTCTCCAACACCCTGGGCGAACAGCCCCGCATGCTCGAGCGCGCCGTGTACGCGCGCGGGCTCACGCTGGCCGACTGCACGGCCATCGAACGCCTCGTGCGCGAGCGCTGGGCCGGCCTGCACCACGAGCTGGCCCGCGAGATGACCGAAGCCGTCGACCGCGTGCCCCCCGAGGCCACCGCGAAGGCGCGCATCCGCGTCGGCATCTACACGTATTACGAAGACGAAGAAGGCGCGCCCGCCCCCGGAGCGCCCCAGCACAACGAGTCCCCCCGATGAACACGCCTCCCCTCTCCTTGCGACTCGTGCGCGGCCTGCTGATGGCCGGCGCCATGGCCCTGCTTCTGTCCTGCGGGGGAGGCGGCGGTGGCAGTGGAGGCGGCGGCACATTGGGTTTCGGCACCGCCGGCACCACGGCCACCGGCAACGGCAACGGCGGTGGGGGCGGCGACGGCGGCTCGGGTGACGCCGGCAGCGGCACGGGCAACGGCAGCACGGGAAGCACGGGCGCCGGCGGCGACAGCACCGCCAGCAACACCCAACGGGCGACGGCTCGGGCGTGGGCTCCGGCGGCACCGGCGTGACCGCCGACGCCGCCGGCATCGGCGCGGCCGACGGCCTGGGCAGCGTGATCCTCAACGGCCTGCGTTACAACACCGACAGCGCCACCTTCAGCCTCGAGGACACCACCGAGCTGCAGATCGGCATGAGCGCGCGCATCGCCGGCAAGGTCGACGCCAACTTCACCAGCGGCATCGCCGCCACGGTCGTCTCGGCCGCCGAGCTGCGCGGCGCCGTGTCGGCCATCGACCTGAAGGACGGCAGCTTCACCGTCATGGGCGCCCGCGTGACCACCGACAACGCCACCGTCTGGGGCGACGCCAAGGGCGCCAGCGACCTGGTCGACGGCGCCGTGGTGCAGGTGTGGGGCCTGCCCGCCGCGCCGGGCACGCTGCGCGCCACGCGCGTGCAGGTGGCGCCCGCCACCATCGCCCCGCTGGTGACCGGCACCGTGCAGAACCTCGACCGCGGCGGCCAGCAGTTCACGCTCGGCCTGCTGACCATCGACTTCGGCGGCGCGGCCTTCGGCCCCGGCATCGATGCCGCGAGCCTGGCCAACGGCACCATCGTCCGCGTGCGCGGCACGGCGGCGCCGGCCGCCGGCCGCTTCACCGCCACCCAGGTGCAGGGCTGGTACGCCATTCCCTCGGCCGACGGCATCGCGCTGCAGCTGGCCGGCGTGGTCACCGACTTCGCCGCGCTCGGCGACTTCCGCGTGCTCGGCAACAAGATCGACGCGCGCAACGCCCAGATCACCGGCGGGCCCAGCGGCTCCATCGGCAACGGCGTGAAGGTCGAGGTCGACGGTTTCCTCTCGGGCCAGGTGCTCGTGGTCAAGAAACTGCGCATCCGCCACGTGCCCGGCACTGGCGGGCCGGTGTCGTTCACCGTGATCGGCCCCATCGCCAACTACATGTCGGCCGCCGACTTCATCGTGCGCGGCCAGCGCGTGGATGCCAGCGGCTCCGGTACCATCTTCGAAAACGGCACCGCCGCGGACCTGGGCAACGGCAAGCGCGTGACCGTCGTTGGCGACCGCGTGGTCGACGGCGTGCTCATCGCCCAAAGCGTGAGCTTCATGCAGCCCTGAGGTCCGGGCCCTGGCGGTCCGGCCGCGCAGTGCATGCACCCAGGGTGCACGCACCGCGCCCCACAGGCCACGCCACCCATGGCGCGACCGGATCGATCGGAGCCATGGACACACACACCACCTCTGCGCCCGCTCCCACGTCGCCCCGCTGCTGCATTGCCGGCGGCGGCCCGGCCGGCATGGTGCTGGGCCTGCTGCTTGCGCGCGCGGGCGTGCCCGTCGTCGTGCTCGAGAAACACCTCGACTTCCTGCGCGACTTCCGGGGCGACACCGTGCACCCCTCGACCCTCGAAGTGCTGCACGAACTCGGCCTGCTCGACGCCTTCCTGCAACGCCCGCACAACCGCATCGAAGAGCTGCGCGGCACCTACGAAGGCCGCGGCGTGACCATTGCCGACTTCAGGCGGCTGCCCACGCACGCCCGCTTCCTGGTGCTCATGCCGCAATGGGAGTTCCTGGACTTCATGTGCGACGAGGCGCGGCGCTACCCCGGCTTCGAGCTGTGGACCGACGCCGAGGCCGTCGGCCTGCTGCAGGACAAGGGTCGCGTCAACGGCGTGAAAGTTCGCGTCGGCGCCCGGCGCCCCGACAGCGGCGGCCCGAAGGACATCGAGCTGCACGCCTCCCTCATCGTGGCCGCCGACGGCCGCCACTCCACCCTGCGCGACGCGGCGGCGCTACCGCACATCAGCTACGGCGCGCCCATCGACGTGCTGTGGATGCGCATTCCCAAGCTCCCCGGCGACCCCGAAGCCACCGGCGGCCACATCGCGGCGGGCCACCTCCTGGTGACGCTCAACCGCGGCGACTACTGGCAGTGCGCCTTCGTCATCCGCAAGGGCGGCAGCGCCGAACTGCAGTCGCGCGGCATTGCCGCCTTCCACGCCGAGATCGCGCGCATCGCGCCCTTCTTCGCCACACGCCTGCCCGAGGCCCTGCCCGACTGGGAGGCCGTGAAGCTGCTCGAAGTGACCGTCGACCGGCTCGAATCGTGGTCGTGCCCCGGCCTGCTGTGCATCGGCGACGCCGCGCACGCCATGTCGCCCGTGGGCGGCGTCGGCATCAACCTCGCCGTGCAGGACGCCGTGGCCGCCGCCAACCTGCTGGCCGCGTCGCTGGCCGGCAGCGCCACCGACAAGGAAATCGACAACCTGCTGCCCCAGCTGCAGCGCCGCCGCGAATGGCCCGTGCGCGTCACCCAGGCCGCGCAGCGCCTCGTGCAGGACCGCGTGCTGATGCCCGTGCTCAGCCGCAAGGCAGCGGCATCGACCGCGCCCCGCCCCATGCCCTGGCCCCTGCGCCTGCTGGGGCGCTGGCCGTGGCTGCGCACCCTGCCGGCGCGCGCCGTGGGCATCGGCGTGCGGGCCGAGCACGTGCAGTCGCCGCGCGCGTAACGCGCGAATCGGGTTCGTCGGATCAGCCGGGCCGTCGCGCCTGCGTCGGCTGGCGCGACCAGTACACGCCGTCGAGCCGGTCGAGCCGCACCTCGCCACCCGTGGACGGCGCATGCACGAAACGCCCGTCGCCCACATAGATGCCCGCATGCGTGGGCGACGCCGAGCCGAACAACACCAGGTCGCCCGAGCGAAGCTCCGACATCGGCACCGGCCGGCCGAAGCCCGCCATGCGCGACACCGTGCGCGGCGGCACCTGCCCCACGCTGTGGCGGTACACGTAGCCGATGAGCCCGCTGCAATCGAACCCGCCCTCGGGCGAGTTGCCGCCATAGCGGTACGGCGTGCCGACCAGCCCCAGCGCATGGATCGTGATGCTGTTCGACTGCTCCGACGTCAACGGCGGGATGTTGCTGCTGGGCACCGAACCACCGGGCGTGCGCGTCGGCGGCGGGCTTGCGCAGCCGATGGCCAGGAGGCAGGCGGTGACGGCGGGGATCAGTCGGAACAGGAGCCGCTGCTGCAGCAGCGACAGCGATGCGGGGGAATGAGGAGGCGTCGGCAATGGTGTGTCGAGCATGGGCGCAGGCCGGTCTTGTGGACGTGGCCCGACTCTAGCGCGAGTGGGCCGGATCGCAATGCAGAGCCCCTTGGCGGGCGACAACGCCCTCGCCCGTCCTCGTCATCAGCTGAAGCCGAAGACCAGCAGCAGGTTGTTCGCAGGCATCGCGTGCCGCTCGCGCAACGCGAGGCCGACTCGGCGTGCTTCTGCCACCACGTCGTCGAGCCGACGAATGCCCCACGCGGGATTGCGCGCGCGCAGGTCTTCGTCGAACGCCAGATTGCTCGGTGCCGTGGGGCCGTGCTGTGCTTCGTCTTCGAAGTAAGGCCCGTAGGTGATCAGCACGCCGCTGCCGGCACGCAGATGCCGCGAGGCACCGGCCATCAGCGCGGCGCAGGTGGGCCAGGGTGCGATGTGCAGCATGTTGGCGCAGTAGATGGCGTCGAACCCTTCTTCTGCTTTGCCTTCTTGAACGAACGCGGAGCCTTGCGAGGGCCACTGCGGCGCCATCACGTCGAGCAGCAGCGGTGGGCGCAGATTGGGCAGCGCGGCCTGCTCGACGCGACTGGCGATCGCGGGGATCGAGCGGGCGTCTGCGTCGGTGGGCTGCCAGGTCCATGAGGGCATGGCGGCGGCGAACCAGGCGGCGTGTTGGCCTGTGCCGGAGGCGATTTCCAAGGCGGTGCCGCGCTCACCGAGGATGCGGGTCAGGGCATCGAGGATGGGTTGTTTGTTGCGGTCGGCGGCGGGGCTGAAAGGGAGGTCGGGCATCACGAGAAGCTTCGGGCAGGTACAACTTACAGGGTATCAAAGCAAGATCGCTCAGATCCGTTTCGTAGTTCCGCAATGTCGGCAATGCAGCGGTTGCCGTCGTTGGCGCCTGCGAGACGAATAGGTACTATCGGCCAAAACCGGCCATTCACCTGGTCGCTTAAATGAACCCTGTATCCCTTGATCGAGGGCAGGACTTGTCGGTTTGCGCGTTTCGCTGCCCGCCAGCCTGCTCCAAGTACTCGACAAACCCGTCGAAGGCATTCAACAAGGGCTGGAACCGCGCCGCACCGCCTTCCAGTTGGCACAAGGCGGAGCAGGTCGCCTCCAGCGTGGACAGTTGGTCGGGCCCATGGGCTTTGCGGATACGGTAGTGCGAAGGCGGCAGGTTGTGCAGGGCCAAGCGGGGCAACTGTTGCAGTGGCGGGCTTTGGTAGAGCATCTTTCGGCTTTTGCGCCAGGTGCCGTCCAGCACGACCAGGCGCAGGCGCGACGGGGCTTGCGGCCACTCGGGCGGTAGCGGGGGTGGGACTCGCAGGTCCGGGGCGGTATCTTGCAGACTGTCCGGGTACAGCAGCAGCGTGTGCTTGCCGTCCTCCGGCCAGACGGGTACGGCAAATGCCTCACCCACCACCAAGCGGCAGTGCGCCAAGCTGAGGTGCAGCAGGCGGGCACTGCCTTTGGCCTGGTGTACCTCCAACGGGTGCTGCAGCACTAGTACCTCCACCGTGTGGGCAGTGGGCGCGACCCAGCGGCAAATGCAGGCGCTGAGCGGGCGCAGGCAAGCGGTGCACTGGGGGCGTGGGACTACAGCGGCGGACATGGTTGGGTTTTATTCAGCGTGCCTGGCTAGACAATGCGTGGAAGGAGATGTCTCTTAGTGGCGCGACGACCGGCAGCTTTGGACAATGTCGGAAGACCGCAGTGGGCCCGATGCGGTCCTTCGATGCGAGAGATCGACCGACTGCTTCGCAGCGATTGTAGAAATCGACTGCGAAGCGACGGACGTCTGCTTTGAGTTCAATGGCGCATCGCACTCGCATGAGCCCATGTGCCCCCCCAATCAAGATCGCCGGCCGTAAGCAAGGGGTAGCCTCCCGCGTCAGAAGAATCTACCCCCGAAAATCCCTGCTGCCATTCGCCGCCGACGTAGAGATCAATGCAGCCTCTCAGGGTTTTGAGAATTTCTTGTTGGGAAACCACCGGAAGATGTTGTCGCAGCGGTTGTTGGCGAGCCTCACGAACAGGTAGCCAGACTCTGCGTTGCCGAGCGCATCAACGGGGATTCCTGCGCCGCGAAGGGCTGCGACTTCGGCGTCCGCGTCAATGTCGAAGGGCAAGCTGAGAGTCACCGTCGCTGTGTGCACGAGAAGCTTGGCCATGCTACGGGCTCAATGCGCTTGTTCCGATGCAGCATGCCTTTTGGGCGTCACGCGCATCACGGTGGCCCGGCCTGAACAGACGACTCGCCCCCGTGGGTACAGCGGGGGACGGAGGTTCGGCCTCGATCAACCCCGCGCTGCGCAGCACTCCGCGCATTCGAGTCTCCTCCAGATCATCGGTCGGCACAGGCGGTCGCGCGCGGCAAAAGCGGCGGAGCAGATGTATAGGCATTGGATTTCCCGGGTCTGTGTTGGGCGGCAGCGTTGACTGCTGAGAACTTGCGGCCACCCAACCATGTGCCCGAAACCCACGCACCGGTCGGTGCAGGATTCGGGGCAATTGACGGCCGTACAAGCAAGTGCGCGCCAGGTTCTCGGTGTCGATTTCCGCGGGGCTCATGGCGTACATGGGGTTGCTCTCCAAGGCGAGGTTCTGGGGGCCCACGCTAGCCAGAAAGTGAGTCCCTGACTGTTCGCTGGCGCACCAAGCCCCCCAAAAAAACGTCCCGGCGATTGGTACGCCAGCGCACAGACGCCGGATTTCAGTCGCAGAATCATGAAAATTTGGAAGCAGATCTCGCCCATGGCATTGCCTCCTCGTTCTTCTTCGTTGCGTCGGGCCGCTGCACACAACGAACTGCTGGATGCCATCCCTCTCGAGGTGATGGCCCGAATGGAGCCGTTCCTCGAACTGGTGCCGCTGCGTCTCGGGGAGGTGCTCTACGAGTCGGGGGTGGTGCAGCGACACGTTTTCTTCCCCGTCGATTGCATCGTCTCCCTGCTGTACGTGCTGGAGAACGGGCAGTCGGCGGAGATCGCGGTCGTCGGCTTCGAAGGCATGGTGGGCGTGTCGCTCCTGATGGGCGGAGGTAGCACCCCCAATCGTGCCGTGGTGCAAAGTGCAGGCAAGGCCTTCAGGCTGAGTGCCACCCACGTTCAGGAGCTGACGGACAAGGGGGGCCCGTTGCTTCACCTCTTGCTGCGCTACACCCAATCGCTCATCACCCAGATGTCGCAAACGGCGGTGTGCAACCGGCATCATTCGCTCGAGCAGCAGCTGTGCCGCTGGCTGTTGTTGAGCCTGGACAGATTGCCGGGCAATGAACTGGTCATGACGCAGGAGCTGATCGCCAACATGCTCGGCGTGAGACGCGAAGGCGTGACGGAGGCGGCAGGCAAATTGCAGCGTCTGAACCTGATCAAGTACGCGCGAGGTCACATCACGGTACTCGACCGCCCGGGCCTGGAACAGCAGGTGTGTGAATGCTATGAGGTCGTGAAGCGCGAAACGGATCGGCTGCTGCCTCGCCAAGTGGCAAGCTGATTCGCCGCGCCGATGGTCACGCTCGGTGCGCCGCCGCACAGACGTGAGCCATCGCATCGGCAACAATGCGGCGGGTCACGCATTTTCGCGCTGGCCCCTCTCAACAGGGGCTCTGTGACATCCCATCCGACCCGCCCCATTCACAACCGTCTGCTCGAAGTGCTGCCGCCGATGGTCAGGGCGCGTCTGCTCGAAAAATGCGAGAGCGTGCCACTGGCCGCGGCCCAGACGCTCTACGAGCCGGGCGATGCCATCCACCACATCCACTTCCCCACGAGCGCCTTTGTTTCGCTGGTTTCCACGGCGGACGGCCACGACGGCCTGCAAACAGGCTTGGTGGGCAACGAGGGCGCCTTGGGCTACGAACTGTCGCTGGGTGTTCAGAGCGCACCGTTGCGAGCGTTCGTTCAAGGCGGCGGTCTGGCCTGGCGCCTGACAGCGCAGTCCTTTGCTCAGGAACTGGAGCACAACACGATGCTCAGGCGTGTTCTCAACCGCTACGTCTGTGTGCTGCTGATGGAGCTGGGCCGCTCGGGCCTGTGCAACCGCTTCCATCTGATCGAGGAGCGCCTGGCGCGCTGGCTACTGACCACGCAGGATTGCGCGCACTCCGCACACCTGGCACTGACTCATGAAGTACTGGGTCGCATGCTGGGGGTGCGCAGGGTCGGCATCACCAATGCAGCGACGGCACTGCACGAGCGTCGGCTGATCGAATACCGCCGCGGCGCCATCACGATCACGGATCGCCAGGGATTGGAAAATGCGGCGTGCGATTGCTATCGGGCCAACCAGCGCAACTACGCGCGGTTGATCTCATGACGGGCGGCCTTCCTGCCATTCACACGGCAGGAACATGAAGATCGTTCTCTCGCAGCATCACCGGCTCCATGGCTCCCTGTGAGAGACGCCGCCGCACCGCGGCTTCTATCTCTTCGACATGGTGGCCGAAGGTTTCAAGCGGATCGGCGCTCTCGGATGTGTGAAAGTGATAGCGCAGCGCTTGGCTCCCGACGCTGGCACTCACGAACCGGTTGCCTTCCAGGTCCACCCAGAAGCGGACGGAGCCAGAGGCATCATGAAAGTAGGGAGCATCGGACATTGCGAGAATCTTTCTTGGGGGCGGCTGTGCACTATCACACGCTTGGCGCTTCGCGGCCGTAAGACAACGGGAGTTGATCGCTCCGCAGGCCCAAGTGCTTGGCCTTTGCCATGAAATCCGGCGAGGTGACGGCCCGCCGGCATCGAGGTGCCGCTCTTGATGGGCGGGTGCTTAAGCTTCCTCTACCAGCGCCGGATGGCCGTCAACCAGATCATGGCGCGCCTTTTGTTTTCGGTCTGTGCGCCAGCGCACGGTCGAAAGTTCTCCTGCGCGGTAGTGTGGCGGCTTCAACTTCTTCAACGGAGGGGTCCATGACACCTTCCCAGTTCACCGCCGAGTCGCTGCTTCGGACTTACCTCAGTGGGCGCAGCATGCCGAAAATCCTTCGTGACGCCATTGTGTGGTCGATCGAAGTTCGACTGGCCAGGGGCGACACGCCAACGCTCGACGAGACGCTGCGAACTGACATCGACAACCATGCTGTAGAGCCTGCTGGGCGACCGACCGTATGTGCCTTGTTGCGTCGCTTTGGCGAGACTGAAGACACAACGCATGCGAGCAGTCGCCCAAGCCACAGAGCGTTTGGAACCTCCGTTTATTGACACGAGCGCTCCGGCTGGTTCGTGTCTACTTCAGCTAGACGGCCCGGGCAGATTTGCGAGGCGGAAGTCCGCGCCGGGTCGCAAAGCCGCCCTCGATGCATATCGCCCCGAGCGGCAGCAATCAGTCTGAAGCAGCCACCCCGGTATCCAATACCGGCGCCAAACTCTCACCCTCCCCCACTCTCCTGAAACAACGCCGCCGCATCCCGCGCCAAATCCGACGCGATCCACAGCAGGTTGTCCCGATGCCCTGCCCCCGCGTCTTCAAACCAGCCATCGCCGGCGCCGTGGCAGCACCAGAGCAGTGAGTTCAGTTGTTCCAGCTTGCATTCCAGCAGGTCTGCTGCGCTCGGGGTGGTTGCTTGGGGAGGGGTCGACCCGGTAGGCCGGGCCATAATTCGTTTAGCCATTTGTTGTGCTCCTTGTCAAAGTAATGCACGTCACTTGGTTAGACGGTCATGGTGTTCGCGCACCGTGGCCGTCGCCTTTTGTGCCTCACGTTCGCATCGATCGATCTGCATCGATGGCCCGCCGTGAGGCGAAGCGGTTCCTTCATTCACTCAATCAGTCAGTGGTCCGTGGTGTGGTGTGTGCTGCCCTCCTCGCCCACATAGCGGGTCGTGTCATCACAGGGGCATTCACTGTAGAGAAGTCCTGCCCGGCACAGAGAGAAATTTCGCCGAGGAATGCGCGGTTCGCGCAAGTAATCGCGCTGCGGCAGCGGCGATTCACAAAGCCCTGACAGTCAGGCCCTGAAAGCAGGGCCCGAGCCCCGCATCGACAGCAGCGCCTCAGCCCTGCCCGCCGAACTCCCGCGCGTGCTCCACCGCGTACTTGATGAGCTCCGCCTGCCCTTCGATGCCCAGGCGCCGCTTGATGCTCTGGCGGTGCGCCTCCACGGTGCGCACGCTCAGGCCGAGGTCGCGCGCGATCTGCTTGCTCGATTCGCCGCGGCCGAGCGCACTCAAGATTTCGCTCTCGCGCGGCGTGAGCAGCGGGCGCGGCGTCTGGTTGCGAAAGAGTTTCTTCGACACGGCCGGGCTCAGGAAGGTGCCGCCCGCCGACACGGCCTCGATGGCGGCCACGATCTCCGCCGCCGGCGCGTCTTTCAGCACGTAGCCGCGTGCGCCGACCTGCAGGGCCTTCTGCACGTACTCGGGGTTGTCGTACATGCTGAGCATCACGATGTGCGGCGCGGGCTGCTGGTGCGGCTGTTGTTGTTGCAGCAGCAGCGCCGCCAGCTCGATGCCGTTCATGTCCTTCATGCCCACGTCCATGAGCACGAGGTGCGGCTGCGCGGGGCCGATGAGTGCCAGCGCCTCGGCCGCGCTGCCGGCCTCGCCCACGATCTCCAGGCCGGGCATGGCGCCCAGGCGCGCGCGCAGGCCATCGCGCACCAGCGGGTGGTCGTCGACCAGGAACAGGCGCACGACAACGGGAGCAGCAGCAGCGGCGGGGTCTTCTTTCATGGCCGCTATTCTGGCTTTGCGCGCCGCACCGGCACTTCGGCCACGATGGAGGTGTGGCCGCGGCCCGAGCGCATGCGCAGCCGACCTTCGATGGACTCCATGCGCTCGCGCATGTTGCGCAGGCCGATGCCGCGCTGCGGGTCGAGCTGCATGGCCTCGACGTTGAAGCCGACGCCGTCGTCGCTGATCTCCAGGCGCACCGCCTCTTCGTCGAAGCCCAGGGCGATGTGCACCTGTTGCGCTCGCGCGTGTTTGCGCACATTGGTCAACGCTTCCTGCGTGACGCGAAAGAGCGCGGTCTTGGCTTCTTGCGACAGCTCGAAGGGTTCGCCCTCGACCATGATGGATGCGTCCACGCCGCCTTCTTCACCGAACTCGGCGCCCAGGCGCTCCAGCGCAGCGGGCAGGCCCAGGGTGTCGAGCAGCGCGGGGCGCAGCCGGTGCGAGATGCGGCGCACCTCGGTGAGCGAATCGTTCAGCCGCTGCAGCGCCTTGCCGAGCGCGGGCGGCGGCGACTGGTGCGCGCGGTCGAGTTGCTCCACGGCCGATTCGATGAGCAGCTTGGCCGACACGAGCGTCTGGCTGGTGCCGTCGTGCAGTTCGCGCGCGAGGTGGCCGCGCTCCTCTTCCTGCGACTGCACCACGCGGCGCGCGAGCAGGCGCAGCTTGGCTTCGGCCGTGCGGTGCTCGCTGAGGTTGAGCAGCAGCCCGGCCGCGCTGACCACGCCCAGGCACAACGCGGCGATGCCGGCGATCCACAGCAGCGTGGCGGTGACGTTGGCGTTCATCTGCCGGTCGAGGGTGTCCATGGTCGACTGGATGTCGTCCAGGTACAGGCCGGTGCCGACCATCCAGTTCCAGCGCGGCAGCGCGGTGACGTAGCCGAGCTTGGGCGCCATCTGCGCGCTGGAAGGCTTGCGCCATTCGTACTCGACGTAGGCGCCGCCCTTGTCGCGCGCGCCCTGGATCAGCTCCTGGATGGTGAAGCGGCCGTGCGAATCGCGCAGGTTCCACAGGTTCTGGCCCACCAGTTCGGGCTGGCGCGAATGCATGAGCGAGTTGCCGTCCATGTCGTAGACGAAGAAGTAGCCGTCGTCGCCGTAGTTGAGCGTGGCCAGGCGGCGCAGCGCCTCGGTGCGCGTGGCCTCGTCGTCCAGCCCCGACTCGTACAGCGGCAGCAGGTTGCTCACGGCCAGGTCGACGTAGCTGCGCAGCTCGCTGCGGCGCTGGGCCATGTAGCTGCGCTCGATGAGCGCCCGCTCGCGCTGGGCCAGGTCGTGCTCCTGGTGACGCACGGCCAGGGCCACCAGCACCAGCGCGACCAGCAGGGGCGCAACGGCCAGCGCGACGATCTTGGTGCGGAGGTTCATCGGGGAGGGAGACTACCACTGGGGCGGCGCAGGGCTTCCGGCTTGCCGACCGTGGAGGAATCCCATTCGGGTAACGATCGATACGAATGTGTCTTGCCGGGGCGGCTTACAAAGCCGGACCTGCAATACATACAAAGGGAGGACTGCATGGAAAACACCGCACATCGTCTGGCTTCGGGGCCTGCGAACAAGAGGCACCCGACGCCCCGGCCGAGGACAGGCTTTGACAGCTGGGCCGATGGCATCGACAAGGCCGACGACCAATGGAACGCCTATGACTGCGAGATCCGCTCGGCGGTCAACGAATACAACATGCACCTCTCGCGCACACCGGGCTATGTCCCGCTGGACTGGCAGGTGGTCAAGGCCATGCTGTGGGTGGAAACCGGCGCCAAGGCGCCTTCCTGGAAGACCAAGCCCATGCAAATCGGCAATGCCTCGGATGCCGGACTGATGGCGCTGCTCGGGGACCGCGAAGGCGGCGACCTGGTCGTTCCGCCCTCTCTTCGAGTCAGCCTGTCTGCCAGCTCGGTCAGGGCCGAGCCCGCATCGAACATTCGCGCAGGCATCGGCTATCTCTTGATGCGCATGGCAACGTTCGAGTTCAGGAGCATCTTGAGCACGGACGGCAAGATCCATGAGGTCACGGTGAAGGACGGCGACAGTCTTGAAAGAATCGCCAAGGAGCAAGGGAGCACGCCGGAGGTCATGAAGAAGCTCAACCCGTCTGCGCACCTGCTCAAGGCGGGTCAGGTGCTGAAGTACCAGAAGGCGGAAGTCAAGAAAGTCATCACGGGATGGATGCCTCTCACTTCATCGCGCATTGCCGCACGCTACAACGTCGGCGATGCCAACTACGCCCGAAAAATGGACCACGCACTACCCGCAGTACGGAAGGCGCAGGAGGCGGTATGCAGATGACTCGAACATTCGCGCTGATCGCGCTTTTCCTGGCCGGGCCATGCACCGCCCTTGCGGACGCACCGTTCACAGGCAAGTTCAGCGGAACAGGCCGCGCATGCTCGGGCGGCCTGTATGTGCGAACCAAGACCATCGAATGGAACTCGAGCTTCAGCATCTGCAAGCCCTCACGCTATGAGGTTCTTGACAACGAGTTGGACAAGAAAGAAGGTGAGCGGATCGCCTTTCGCCTCCAGTCTCCCAGCCGCCAATGCCTGTACCCCGTGATCGAGGTGCAACGGCTCAGCACGTACAGCTGGGGCGTGCAGGGCTATCAGTCGATGGAGTCGTACCGCAACCGCGCCCTGCCCGACTGGGCCAACTCTCCGCTGGAGGAGCGGCTGATCCTGTCGTGTCCCATGACACGCCTGGATTGAGCGTCCGCCTTTAGTGCAGGCTCGTAGGCCGCCCCGAAGCCACCCACGCATCCAACCCCCCCGTCAGCGGCAACGCCCGCCGCGCCCCGCGCGCCAGCAGCACGCGCGCAGCCTGCGCGGCCGAGACTTCGTTGGGGCAGTTGCAGTACAGCACCACGTCGCGGTCGGGGTCGATGGTGAGGTCCAGGTTGCGCTGCTGCAGCGCCTTGAGGGTGTACGACAGCGCGCCCGGAATGCGGCGCGGGTCGACCTGCACGCCGGCTTCGCCGCGCACGTCGATCACCAGCGGCGGCACATCGCCGCTCATCAGGTCGAACAGTTCGTCGACGCTGATGCGCGGCATGCCGGTGAGCCGCGCGAAGGCGCGGCGGCGCCAGTAGCGCACGGCGAGCATCACGAGCAGGACCACGCCGAGCGCGGCGGTGGCGATGCCGCCGGCCTGCGCCAGCACGGCGAGCACCTGCTGGATCTGGTCGCGAAAGAGCCAGCCCAGGCCGAGGAACAGGCCCGTCCAGACCAGCGCGGCCACGATGTCGAAACCGACAAAGCGCCGCACCGACATGCCCAATGCGCCGGCCATGGGCGGCGCCACCACGGACACGCCGGGCACGAACTTGGCGGCCACGAGCGACATGCCGCCCCAGTCGGAAATGAGCGATTCGCCGCGCCGCACGCAGGAGTCCTGCGACAGCGAGATGCGGCACAGCAGCCGCATGAAGCGGTAGCCGAAGCGGCGCCCGGCATAGAACCACGCGCCGTCGCCCAGCAGGTTGGCGACCACGGCGGCCAGCACCACGCCGACCACCGACACGTCGCCCGCCGCCAGCAGCGCGCCGGTGACGACCAGCACGGCCGCGGCCGGCACGGGCAGGCCCAGGCGCGCGGCGAAGCTGGCGGCAAACACCACCAGGATCGCGTTCTGCACCAGCAGCGACATCAGCTGCGCCATGCTGCAGGCCGCCGTTCGGTCGTTGCCGGGGTCCGCAGGGCGGCGCGCCGGGAGGGGGTGTGGGATGTGCTCATGCCGGGCGCGATTCTCCCGCATGACCCAAGCACGTACTGCGCGCAGGCCATCCGGGGCGCCGGCACGCCCCGTTCGCTCAGCGGGGCGCGTCGCCCTTGCGGTACTCGGCGGTGAGCGCGTCGAGCTTCTGCTTGAGCGCCGGGTCAAGCGTGTAGCTGGCGGCGGCCACGGTGGCGTCGAGCTGTTCGGGACGGCTGGCGCCCAGCAGCGGCGCGGTGATCAGCGGGTTGGCCATGACCCACGCGACGGCCAGCGTGGCCAGCGGCACACCGGCTTCGTCGGCCAGCGCGTGCAGCTGGGTGACGGTGTCGAAGCTGCGGTCGTTCCAGTAGCGGTCCTGGTACATGCCGCCGGCGGTGCCGAGGGTGAAGCGGGTGTTTTCCTCGGGCTTGGCGCCGGGCTTGTACTTGCCGGTGAGCAGGCCGCCGGCCAGCGGGTTGTAGGGAATCACGCCCAGGCCCTCTTCCGCGGCGAGCGGCAGCAGCTCGCGCTCGATCTCGCGGAACAGCAGGCTGTAGCGCGGCTGCACCGACACGAAGCGCGTGAACCGGTGCAGCTCGGCCTTGCCCAGCGCGCGGGCCAGGCGATAGGCCAGGAAGTTCGACACGCCGATGTAGCGCGCACGGCCCGACCGCACGATGACGTCGAGCGCCTCGAGGCTTTCTTCGAGCGGGGTCTCGCGGTCGTCCATGTGCAGCTGGTACAGGTCGACGTGGTCGGTCTTCAGGCGCTTGAGCGAGAGGTCGATGGCGTCGAGCAGGTGCTTGCGCGAGGCGCCCTGGTCCCAGGGGTTGGGGCCGACCTTGTTGACGGCCTTGGTGGCGACCACGAAGCGGCGGCGGCCCGCGGGGCCCTGCTTGTCGAGCCAGTTGCCGATGATCTCTTCGGTGCGGCCGGTGGTCTCGATGGTGCCGCCCAGCGGGTACACGTCGGCGGTGTCGAGGAAGTTGATGCCGGCGTCGGCGGCCTTGTCCAGGATCTGGTGCGACACGGCCTCGTCGGTCTGCAGGCCGAAGGTCATGGTGCCCAGGGCCAGGCGGGACACGGTGAGGCCGGTACGGCCCAGGCGGGTGGTGGGGATGCTCATGCAGGCTCGCTCCGAGAAGGTGGGAGAGGGAGGGAAAGAGGCGGCGGCCATCATAGGCACGGCCGCGCATTCCTGCAGGCGCTGGAGATTCAGGTGGATTCGAGGTGCACGCCTGGCGCGCCGCGTTCGACCGAGAAGCGGGCCATGGCCGCCACGGCGGAGTCGGCGTTCTTCTCGTCGTCCACCGCGCGGAACTCGACGGCGCAGCCGCGCGCGTCGAGCGTCATGAGGCCGTAGCCGCGCTTGTCGGCGCGGCCGTAGCGCAGGTGTTCGTTCTTTGCGCGCATGTGGGCCACGCTGGCGACGCTGGGCCCTTCGGAGGTGATGGCGCCGCCGACGAACTCGGTCGCGACCACGGGCCCCTGCGGCGCGCGGCGCAGGTCGGCGGCCCAGAAGGCGTGCACGTCGCCGCCGAGCACCAGCGCATCGCCACCGCGCGACGGGTTGGCGGTCAGCGCGTCGAGCAGGCGCGTGCGCGCGGCGGCGTAGCCGTCCCAGCCGTCCATCCAGTAGCCGTGGCCGGGGCCGCGCTGGCGGTCGGCTTCGGCGAGCAAGGTGGGTTGGGCGATGACCGTCCAGCGCGCCGGCGGCGTGGCGAGTTCGTTCGCGAGCCAGGCTTCCTGCTGCATGCCGAGCAGGCTGCGCTCCGGCGCCAGCCGGTCGGCGCAGTCGACCAGCGGCTTGGTGCTGCGGCCCGGGAGGCAGGCGTGGTGCGAGCGGTACTGGCGGCCGTCGAGCAGCATCACGTCGAGCATGCGGCCGAAGCGATGGCGCCCGTAGATGGTCGCGCTGGCGCCGCGCGGGCGCATGGAGGCGGGCACGGGCATGTGCTCGTACCAGGCCTGGTAAGCAGCGGCGCGGATCGCCAGGAACTGCGCCGGATCGGGCGTGCGCGGCGAGACGTCGTCGGTGTAGTCGTTGGCGACCTCGTGGTCGTCCCAGGTCACGAGCCACGGGAAGGCCGCGTGCGCGGCCTGCAGGTGCGGGTCGGTCTTGTAGAGCGCGTAGCGGTTGCGAAAGCCGGCGAGGTCGGTGGGAATGCCGCCCTCGTGCCGGCGCACGTTGTGCGAGCCGCGCGTGCTTTCGTAGATGTAGTCGCCCAGGTGCACGACGAAGTCGAGCGGCTGCGCGGCCATGTCGCGGTAGGCGGCGTAGTAGCCCTCCTCGTACTGCTGGCACGAGGCGAAGGCGAAGCGCAGCGGCTGCACGGCGGCGTCATCGTCGGCCGGCGCGGTGCGCGTGCGGCCGACGGGGCTGCGCGTGCCGGCGGCGGTGAAGCGGTACCAGTAGGGGCGACCCGGGCGCAGGCCCTGCACTTCGACGTGCACCGAGTGCGCAAGGTCGGCCGTGGCACTGGCCGTGCCCTTGGTCACGATGCGACGAAAGCGCTCGTCCTCGGCCACCTCCCACTGCACCGCCACGGGCGCCTCGCCCATGCCGCCGCCCTGCACCGGCTCGGGCGCGAGCCGCGTCCACAGCACCATGCCGTCGGGCCGCGGTGCACCCGAGGCAACGCCCAGCGTGAACGGGTCGCGCGCCGCCGCGGGCTGGGCACGCAGGTGCAGGAAGGGATGGCCGAGCGCGGCGGCGGCGAGGCCGGTGTGCAGCAGGCGTCGGCGGGTGAAAAACGGAGGGGTCATCGGGCGTCTTTCTTGGCGCGTCGCTCGGCGATCTCGAGGTCGATCGATGCCTGCAGGCGCGCTTGCCGGTCGAGCTCCCTCTGCCGGGTGTCGACGCTCGTGTACTCGCGGTCGATCAACGCCTGCAGGCGCGCCAGCTGCGTGAGATCCATCTCGCGGGTGTTGGCGCTCGCGTGCTCGAAGTCGATCGACGCCTGCGGGCGCACTGGCCGCTCGGGCTCTTTCGAATGGGTGTCGACGCCCCTCGTGCGCAGGTCTTCGCTCGACTGCGAAGAAGCACCGCCGGAGCGTCCCTCCCAGATCACCAATGCGCCTACAAGAAAGAGCACCGCGAACATGAATTCCATAGCGACGGGGTTCAGGTCGTCCTTGAGGATCGGCTTGAGCGAGCCGTCCAACCGATCTTTCGGAGGCAGCAGGACCGCGACCTTCTTGCCCACGGGGCGTGCATCGAACTTGCCGCCGCTGCGTGCGTACAAGACAGCCCGTCGGCCGTCGGGCCGGACGTAGTCGACCCGGACCTCTGTGTTGCCGGCGCCGGTGACGACACCCTCGACCTTGTCGTAAGAAGAAAGAATGACCGCGGCATCAAGCGCCGACAGCAGCGCGACACACAGCATGGCGACGCCCATCGCCGCGAGGCACACCGCCACAAACACTCGAAGGATCTGCATGGACTCCAGCCGTCAGGAACGTGCCTGATTCTGGCGCCCTTCTCTTACAGCACCGCCACTGCAGAACGGCGTCTCAGCCCGCCGACCCTTCGCAAGCCACAGCCACCGGCCGCCGCGCATCCGCACGCGCGCTCGCGACCGCCCAGGCGAAGATGCCCACGCCCGCAAGCGCGAGCAGCGCGCCGACCCAGCCGGTCGAGGTCCAGCCCAGGCCGGCCGCAATGGCGACGCCGCCGAGCCAGGCGCCGAGGGCGTTGGCCATGTTGAAGGCCGAGTGGTTGAGCGCGGCGGCGAGCGTTTGCGCGTCGCCGGCCACGTCCATCAGGCGGATCTGCAGGGCCGGGCCGATGGCGACGGTGGTGCCGATCAGGAACACGGTGAAGGCCGCGGTCACGACGTGGTGCGCCGCGAAGGTGAAGCTGGCGAGCACCAGCGCCGCGTAGACGAGCACGCCGCCGATGGTGCGCATGAGCGACTTGTCGGCCAGCCGCGAGCCCACGAGGTTGCCCATGACCATGCCCAGGCCGAACAGCGCGAGCACAAAAGGCACGCCGCCCAGCGGCAGGCCGGCCACTTCGATCAGCGTGGGCTTGATGTAGCTGAACACGGCGAACATGCCGCCGAAGCCGATGGCGCCGATGCCGAGCGTGAACCACACCTGCTTGCGCTTGAGCGCGCCGAGTTCGCGCCACGGGCTGGCGCCGGCGGCGGGTGCGATGTCGGGCACGTCACGGCGCAACAGCAGCACCGCAACGAGCGCGATGACACCCACGAACACGAAGGCCGCGCGCCAGCCGAACAGCTGGCCCAGCCACGCCGCGATGGGCACGCCGACCAGCGTGGCGCCGGTGAGCCCCAGCATCACGAGGCCGACGGCGCGCGCGCGCCGCCCCGGTGGCGCGAGCGTGGCGGCCACGAGCGCGGCCACGCCGAAGTAGGTGCCGTGCGGCAGGCCGGTGGCAAAGCGCAGCAGGTTGAGCGACAGGTAGCCGGGCGCCATCGCGCTGGCGAAGTTGCCGGCCGCGAACACGGCCATCAGCGCGATCAGCAGTGCGCGTCGGCCCCAGCCGGCGGTCAGCACCGCGAGCACGGGCGCGCCGATGACCACGCCCAGCGCATAGGCGCTGATGACGTGGCCGGCCTGCGGGATGGTGACGGCGATGTCCTTCGCGACCTCGGGCAGCAGGCCCATGATGACGAACTCGCCGGTGCCGATGGCAAAGCCGCCGACGCCCAATGCGAGCACCGCGCGCAGGAACTGGGCGGACGAGACGGACGGTGCAATGGCGGTGGTTTCCGCGCCTTCGCGGGCGGACGGTGAGGCGTTCAAGGCCGGGCTCCTGGGGGGTGCCCGGCGGACGCGGGCAAGGCCCGATTCTAGGGTAAACCCTTAAATTGTGAAGATCCTCTCGTGCGGCGCGTCGGTACCGTCTTGCAGACGAAGCCTCAGCGCCGCTGGAACTGCGGCGCCCGGCGCTCGGCCATGGCGCGCACGCCTTCCTTGAAGTCGTCGGTCGCGAACTGCACGCACTGCACCTCGCGCTCGTGGCGGTTGGCCTCGGCCACGGCGTCGGCCAGGCCGCGCCGCAGGGTGGCGCGCGTGGCTTCGACGGCGAGCGGTGCCGACAGCGCGATCTCGCCCGCCAGCGCCAGCGCGCTCACGCGCACCTCGTCGGCCGGCACCAGCTGGTCGACGAGGCCGATGCGCAGCGCTTCCTCGCCGCCGATGCGCCGCCCGGTGAAGAACAGCAGGCCGGCCTGCTGCGCCCCGACGAGGCGCGGCAGCGTCGCGCTCAGGCCGAAGCCCGGATGAAAGCCGAGGCGGTTGAAGTTGGCGCTGAAGCGCGCCTCGGCGCAGCTCACGCGGAAATCGGCCGCCACCGCAAGGCCGAGGCCCGCTCCCACCGCCGCGCCGTGCACCGCGGCGACCAGGGGCTTGGTGCTGCGAAAGAGCCGCATCGCCTGCGCGTACAACGGGCCGGGGTCGCGCGAGGTGCCTTCGTCGTCCCCGCTGTTGAAGTCAGCGCCGGCGCTGAAGGCGCGCCCCTCAGCGGCCAGCACGATAGCGCGGCAGCCGGGGTCGGCGTCGAGCCGGTCGAGGTGGTCGGCCAGCTCGCGCAGCAGCGCCTCGTTCACGTAGTTGAAAGGACCGCGGCGGATTTCGAGCAGCGCGACGTGCGCGTGGCCCGCGTCGAGGGATGCGATGTGGCTCATTGGACCTCCAGCTTGGCGATGTCGACGTAGCCCTTCCACTTCTCGCGCTCCTGGCGCTCGAAGGTGGCAAGGTCGGCGAGGCTGACCTTGGCCGGCGCGAAGGCAAAGCCCTCGAGCCGCGAGCGGATCGGGTCGGTGGTCACGGCCTCGTTGATCCAGGTGTTGAGTTTCTGCTGGATCTCCACCGGCGTCGCGGCCGGCACGGCAATGCCGAGGAAGCCGCCGCGGATGGTGAACTTCGGGTACGTCTCGGCGATCAGCGGCAGCGCCGGGTAGCGCTTGAGCCGCGCGTCGCTGTGCACGGCCAACGCGCGCAGCTGGCCCGAGGCCACAAAGGCGTCGCCGGCCACGGTGTCGGTGAACACCACCTGGATCTGCCCGGCGATGAGCTCCGACATCGCCTGGCTCACCTGCTTGTACGGAATGGGCGCGAGCTCGATGCCGGCCTCGTGCGCGAACAGCGCGCCCGTGACTTTCGAGGTCGCGTTGAAGTGGCCGTAGTTGATGCTGCCCGGCGCCTTCTTCGCGGCGGCCACGAACTCCTGCAGCGTCTTGTAGGGCGCGTCGGGCCGCACCAGCATGTAGGTGGAGCCGGGGCCGAAGGAGCCGACCAGCCGGAAGTCCTTGCCTGGGTCGTAGGGCAGCTTGCGGAACAGGCTGGGGTTGGCCAGGTGCGTGGACGTGGTGGCCAGCAGCAGCACCGAGCCGTCGGCCGGCGCGTTGCGCACCGCCTCCACGCCGATGATGCCGTTGCCGCCGGGGCGGTTGTCGACCACCACCGCGCGACCTGTCTTGCGCGTGAGGAACTCGGCCAGCATGCGCGCCGAGATGTCGCCCGAGCCGCCGGGGCCGAAGGGCACGATGATCTGGATCGGCTTGTCCTTGTCTTGCGTCTGGGCGGCACCGGTGGCGGTGGCCGCGAACGGCAGGCCCGCCAGCCAGGCGAGGCAGTGTCTTCTTTGCATGGGATGTGTCTCCTGTCTGTTTTTGAATGTCGTGGCCGGTGGGCGCTCAGCCGAGCGCCCCGGCACCCAGCGCCTCGTTGTGCTCGCCCACGCCGGGCGCGCGGGCCCGCACCTGCGGGCGCTGGCCGTCGAAGGACAGCGGCAGCCCGACGATGCGCAGCTCCTCGTCGGGCACGGTCTGGAAGATGCCGATGGCCTCGGTCTGCGGCTGCGCCAGCACCTGCGCGAAGTCCTGGATCGGTGCGCACGGAATGCCCAGCGGCTCCAGCGCGTCGAGCCACTGCTGCGTCGAGCGGGTGCGGAACACGGCCTCCAGCGCGGGGATGAGCAGCGCCTTGTGCTGCACGCGCAGCGCGTTGCTCGCAAAACGTTCGTCGCGCGTCCATTCGTCGTGGCCCACGGCGCGCGCGAGCTTGGCGAACAGGCGGTCGTTGGCGGCGGCGACGACGATCTCGCCGTCTTCGGTGGGCAGCGCCTGGAACACCACCACGTTGGGGTTGCCGCTGCGGTGGCGCTCGGGCTGGCGGCCGGTGGCGTGGAAGCCGGCCATCATCACCTGCAGCCAGCCCAGCGCGGTCTCGAACAGCGAGGTGTCGACCACGCAGCCCTGCCCCGTGGTCGCACGCCGCAGCAGCGCGGCGATGCAGCCCAGCGCGGCCCAGATGCCGGTGCCCAGGTCGAGCACCTGCATGCCGACACGCGCCGACGGGCCGTTCTCGGCGCCGTTGATGCTGAAGATGCCCGCGAAGGCCTGCACCATCGGCTCGTAGCCCGGCGCCAGGCGCATCGGCCCCTTGTGCCCGAAGGCCCAGAGCGAGCAGTACACCAGCCGGGGGTTGAGCGCGCGCAGCACGTCGGGGCCGAGCTCCAGTTCTTCGAGCGAGCCGGGGCGCATGTTCTGGATGAGCACGTCGGCCTCGGCCGCGTGCTCGCGCAGCCACTGCACGTGCGCCGGGTTCTTCAGGTCGAGCGCGATGCTCTTCTTGCCGTGGTTCATGGCCTGGAAGGTGGTCGCGGTGCCGCGCCAGAACGGCGGGCCCCAGCCGCGCGCGTCGTCGCCCGCGCCGGGCCGCTCGATCTTCACCACCTCGGCGCCGAGCGAGGACAGGATCTCTCCCGCGTACGGCCCGGCGATGTTCTGCCCGACCTCGATGACCTTGATGCCGGCCAGCGGCTGCGCGGCGGCGATGTGGTGCAAAGGGTTCGTCATGTTCAATGTCCTGTGAATCGGGGGGCGCGTTTGTCGAGGAAGTGCTGCACGCCCTCGCGGAAGTCGTCGGTGTCGCGGCAGGCAGCAATCTCGCGGTCGGCCTCGCGCGTGGCCTGGCCCAGCGTCTGGTAGCGGGCGGCACGCAGCTGTTGCTTGATGACGCGGGTGGCGCGCGGCGAGGCGGCGTTCGCAATTTCGCCGGCGCGCGCGAGCACCGCGTCGAGAAAGCCCTCGGCCGGCAGCAGGCAGGCCAGCCCCATGCGGTCGGCCTCCTCCGCCAGCACGGTGCGGCCGGTCAGCAGCAGGTCGGCGGCATGCATCGGGCCGATGAGGCGCGGCAGCAGCCAGGCCGTGCCGTGCTCGGCCACGAGGCCGCGGCGCGCATAGGGAAAGCTGAGCTTGGCGCCGGCCGCCACGTAGCGCAGGTCGGCATGCAGTGCGAGGCACAGCCCGACGCCCGCCGCCGCGCCGTTGATCGCGGCGATCAGCGGCTTGTCGAAGCCGCCGAGGTAGCCGTAGCGCTGCGCGAGGTCGTCGTCCGAAGGCGCCTGCAGCACGGGCGGCCGGGCGACTGCGCCCAGCACCGCCATGTCCATGCCGGCGCAGAAGCCCCGCCCGGCGCCGGTCAGCACGGCGCAGCGCACGTCGTCGTCGGCCTGCGCCAGGTGGATGGCTTCGCGCAGCTCGGCCTCCAGCGTGGGCGTCCAGGCGTTGAGCCGGTCGGGGCGGTCGAAGGTGATCGAGGCGACGCGGTCGGTCACCGCGTACCTGAGTTCCGTGAATTCCAAGCGTGTCTCCGGTTCGTTGCTCGCCCTGTGTCGGGCATGGGCTCAGTATTCCGGCGCACCCTGGCGGTGACAATGCTGCAATTTCGCTCACCGAAATCATGCCCACGCCCCGCTCCACCTCCACCCGGGCCGAAACGCAGTCGACCGGCACCTTCGTGCGCAGCACGCCGGGCAGCCATTCGCTCGAACGCGGGCTGGCCCTGCTGCGCGCCTTCCGGCATGGAGTGGACGTGCTGACCAACGCGGAGCTGGCCGATCGCACGCAGCTGCCGCGGCCCACGGTGAGCCGGCTGACGCGCTCGCTGGTGGACGCGGGCTTTCTCGCCTACGACCTGGAGCAGCGCGGCTACCGGCTGACGGCCGCGTGCCTGAGCCTGGCCCTGTCGTTCCGCACCTCGGAGCAGACGCTGGCGCAGGCCCTGCCGCTGATGCGCGCGCTGGCCGAGGGCCGGCGCGTGAACGTGGGCCTGGCGGTGGCCGACCAGCTGGAGATGGTGTACCTGGACTCGGTGCGCTTCAGCCGGCTGGGCATCTTCCGGCGCATCCTGCCGGGCTCGCGTCTGCCGATCGCGAGCACGTCGCTGGGCTGCGCTTTCCTGGCGGGCATGCAGGCGACGGAACGCAAGGCCTTGCTGGGCCGGCTGCGCAAGGCGCATGGCAGCGACTGGCCCGCGCTGCAGCGGCAGGTGGATGCGGCCCTGCGTGCGGTGGACGCGCAAGGCTATTGCCACGCGAACTGGGCGCCGGGCATGACGGCGGTGGCGCTGCCGCTGCGTGCACCGTCAGGCAGCCTCTATGCGATGAACGTGAGTTTTCCGACGACGGGCGAGGTGTCGGCGGATGCCTTGCAGACGCACGCAGACTTGCTGCTGCGCCTTGCGTCCGACCTGCGCAAGACGTGGGCGCGGTAGCGCGTCAGATCGCGACCAGCTGCCGCACGCCCTGCGCTTCCATGTCCTTGCCCAGGCCGCGCGCAATGACTTCGCCGCGCTCCATCACGAGGTAGTCGTCGGCCAGCTCCTGCGCGAAGTCGTAGTACTGCTCGCACAGCACGATGGCCATGTCGCCGCGGTCGGCGAGCATGCGGATGACGCGGCCGATGTCCTTGATGATGCTGGGCTGGATGCCTTCGGTGGGCTCGTCGAGGATCAGCAGCTTGGGCTTGGGCGCGAGGGCGCGTGCGATGGCCAGCTGCTGTTGCTGCCCGCCTGACAGGTCCCCGCCTCTTCTGTTGATCATCTGCTTGAGCACGGGGAACAGCTCGAACAGCTCCGCAGGAATGGGCGTGCCGCCGCTCTTGTAGGCCAGGCCCATGCGCAGGTTCTCCTCGACCGTGAGCCGCGCGAAGATCTCGCGGCCCTGCGGCACGAAGCCGATGCCGGCCCTGGCCCTGTCGTAGGGCGTGGCCTTGTGGATCGGCTTGCCTTCGAGCTCGATGCTGCCGCTCTTGATGGGCACGAGGCCCATGAGCGATTTCAGCAGCGTGGTCTTGCCTACGCCGTTGCGGCCGAGCAATACCGTGACCTTGCCGAGCGTGGCCTCGAAGCTCACGTCCCGGAGGATGTGGGAGCCGCCGTAGTACTGGTGGATGTTCTTGACTGTCAGCATGGTGGGACGCCTTCCTTGGTCTTTATCGAGGGCACCCGGTGTGCGGCACGGCGCGGTCGGCCCCACTGTGCCGGCCCTTCGGGCTGCCCTGCGGTGCTCGCGTTTCGCGGGGTCTCGCAGAACTCGCTTCGCTCAAACAGCTGCGAGCCCTGATCCGCGAAACGCTGCGCTCCTCGGCGGCACAGAGGGGCCGCCCACGCCGCACCGCCCACCGGGCGCTGGTCGTGGCGTTGATGCCGGCGGCTCTGGCCGCGGCGACAAGTTCACCGGCCAAGGTAGACCTCGATCACGCGTTCGTCGGCCTGCACTTCGTCGAGCGTGCCTTGGGCGAGCACGGAGCCATCGCACAGCACGGTCACGATCTCGGAGATGGTGCGGATGAAGCTCATGTCGTGCTCCACCACCATCAGCGAATGCTTGCCCTTGAGCGTGAGGAACAGCTCGGCCGTGCGGGCGGTTTCCTCGTCGGTCATGCCAGCCACGGGTTCGTCGAGCAACAGCAGCTTCGGGTCCTGCATGAGCAGCATGCCGATTTCGAGCCACTGCTTCTGGCCGTGGCTCAGGTTGCCGGCCAGGCGCGAGACGCTGTCGGCCAGGTGGATGGTCTCCAGCACTTCGGCCAGGCGGTCGCTCTGCGCCGAGTCGAGCTTGAACAGCATCGAGGCGCGCACGCCCTTGTCGGTCTTCAGTGCGAGCTCGAGGTTCTCGAACACGGTGAGGTGCTCGAACACCGTCGGCTTCTGGAACTTGCGGCCGATGCCCAGCTGGGCGATGTCGGCCTCGCGGTGGCGCAGGAGGTCGATGGTGCTGCCGAAGAACACGGTGCCCGAGTCGGGCCGGGTCTTGCCGGTGATGATGTCCATCATCGTGGTCTTGCCCGCGCCATTGGGGCCGATGATGCAGCGCAGCTCGCCCGGCGCGATGTCCAGCGAGAGCTTGTTGATGGCCTTGAAGCCGTCGAAGCTCACGCTCACGTCTTCGAGGTACAGGATGCGGCCATGGGTGATGTCGACCTCGCCCGGCGTGACATGGCGACCGAAGTCGGCGGTGCGGCCGCCCGATTCGGTCTGGCCCGTGGCCGCGTGCAAACCGGCTGCGCGTGCGGCGCGCTCGGCGCCGGCTTCCATCAGGTCGGGGGTCATGCGCGGGCTCCCTTCACCTCGGCGACCAGAGGCGCCTGCACGGTTGCTTCGGGCTCGGCATGCGCGGGGTGCGCGGCGGCGGGCTCGCGCCGCGCTTCCTTCGCAGCCGGCGCTGCGGCCTTCTGTGTCTTCTCGCGCGACAACCACTTGCGCACCAACCCCACGATGCCGTTCGGCAGGAACAGCGTGACAGCAATGAACAAGGCGCCCAGGAAGTACAGCCAGTACTCGGGGTAAGCCACGGTGAGCCAGCTCTTGGCACCGTTGACGATGAAGGCGCCAAGGATCGGCCCGATCAGCGTGGCGCGCCCGCCCACCGCGGCCCACACCGCGATCTCGATGGAGTTGGCCGCGCTCATCTCGCCCGGGTTGATGATGCCGACCTGCGGCACGTACAGCGCGCCGGCCACGCCGCACATGACGGCGGAGATGACCCAGATCGTGAGCTTGTACGGCAGCGGGTTGTAGCCCGAGAACATCACGCGCGTTTCGGCATCGCGAATGGCCTGCAGCACGCGGCCGAACTTACTGCCGATGAGCCACTTGGCGAAGAGGAAGAAGCCCAGCAGCGTGAGGCCCGTGAGCGCGAAGAGCGTCATGCGCATCTCCTGCGTGGCGATCGGGATGTTCAGGATGCGCTTGAAGTCGGTGAAGCCGTTGTTGCCGCCGAAGCCCGTCTCGTTGCGGAAGAACAGCAGCATGGCCGCGAAGGTCATGGCCTGCGTGATGATCGAGAAGTACACGCCCTTGATGCGCGAGCGGAAGGCGAAGAAGCCGAACACGAAGGCGATGAGGCCGGGCACCGCCACGATGAGCAGCAGCGTCATGCCGAAGCTGCCGCTGAAGGTCCAGTGCCAGGGCAGTTCCTTCCAGTCGAGGAACACCATGAAGTCGGGCAGGTCGCTCTTGTAGTTGCCGTCGCGGCCGATCTGGCGCATGAGGTACATGCCCATCATGTAGCCGCCCAGCGCGAAGAACAGGCCGTGGCCCAGCGAGAGGATGCCGGTGTAGCCCCAGATCAGGTCCATGGCCAGCGCGCAGATGGCGTAGCACATGATCTTGCCGACCAGCGCCACGGCGTAGTCGCTCATGTGCAGCGGGCTGTCGGCCGGCACCCACATGTTGAGCACGGGCGCCACGGCGCACACGACGATCAGCGCGACGAAGAAGGCCGTCCAGCCCTTGCCGCTCAGCAGCGGCCCCTTGGTTGGGAGTACGACCTTGCTCATGCTTCTGCGCTCCGGCCCTTCATGGCGAAGATGCCTTGCGGGCGCTTCTGGATGAAGATGATGATGAAAACGAGCACCGCGATCTTCGCGAGCACCGCGCCCGCCCAGCCTTCGATGAACTTGTTGAGAATGCCCAGCCCCAGCGCCGCATACACGGTGCCCGCGAGCTGGCCGACGCCGCCCATCACGACCACCATGAAGCTGTCGACGATGTAGCTCTGGCCCAGGTCGGGGCCGACGTTGCCGATCTGGCTCAGCGCGCAGCCCGCCAGGCCCGCGATGCCCGAGCCAAGCGCGAAGGCATAGGTGTCGATGCGCGCGGTGTTCACGCCCATGCACGAGGCGATCGGGCGGTTCTGCGTCACGCCGCGCACGAACAGGCCCAGGCGCGTGCGGCCGATGAGCCAGCCCATCGCGAGCAGCACCAGCGCCGCGAAGACGATGATGCAGATGCGGTTCCACGGCAGCGTGACGTTGCTCAGCATGGTGAAGCCGCCGCTCATCCAGCCGGGGTTCTCGACACCGACGTTCTGCGCGCCGAAGAGCGATCGCACCAGCTGCTGCAGCATCAGGCTGATGCCCCAGGTGGCGAGCAGCGTCTCGAGCGGACGGCCGTACAGGAAGCGGATCACGCCGCGCTCGAGCACCGCGCCCACGAGCGCCGAGGCGAGGAAGGACACGGGAATGGCGGCCACCAGGTACCAGCCGAACGCCGCCTCGGGCATGTACTTCTGGAAGATGCCCTGCATCACGTAGGTGGCGTAGGCACCGATCATCATCAGCTCGCCGTGCGCCATGTTGATGACGCCCATGAGCCCGTAGGTGATGGCCAGGCCCAGCGCGGCGAGCAGCAGCACCGACCCCAGGCTGATGCCGCTGAACACGGCGTTGATGCGGTCGCCCCAGACCAGCGCGCCGTCGATGTTCGCGATCGATGCGGTGATGGCCGCCTTCACGTCGGCTTCGGTCTCGTCGGCCAGGCGTTGGTTGAGCAGCAGCTTGGTGTCGGGGCTGCGGTTGTTGCCGAGTTCCTTGGCCGCGGCCAGGCGCTTGGCCTTGTCGGCGCTGGTGAGCATGCTGGCGGCGCGCACGAGTTCGAGTTGCGCCTTGATCTTCGGGTTGGTCTCGGCGGCCAGCGCCTTCTCGACCATCGGAATGCGCGACTCGTCGGGCTCCTTGAAGAGCGCCTGCGCGGCTTCGGCGCGCACCGCGTCATCGGTGCTCGTGAGCTTGAGTGCGGCCTGCGCGGCATCGAGCGCGCCGCGCATGAGGTTGTTGTTGACGACGTCTTCGGCGGTGTCGGGCACCTTCAGCTCGGCGCCGGTGACGGGGTCGTAGCCCTTGTCGTCCTTCATCACGAAGACCTTGTCTTCGGTGTACTTCACGGCGTCGTCGGACATCGCCTGGATGAAGGCGGCGGTCTTGTCGTCGGCGGTGAGGACGGCCTTGTTGAGCGCGGCGATGCGGGCTTCGGATTCACCGGAGGCGATGGCCTTGGCTTCGTCGGCGGTCAGCGCGTGGACAGGCGCTGCTGCCAGCAGCAACAGCGCCGTCGTGCAGGAACAAATTGAGCGCAGTAATGGATGCACAGCGGTTCTCTCATTCGGGAACACCGAGGAACCGGCTTTGCCGGGCCTCAGGTGTTGCCCCCGGTAGGGGGTTGGCGAAGCGACACGAAGTGCGCGCAGCCTGGGGGCGAGCCCCAGTTACATCGACTTGCCAGCGGGGTGATCAGGCTTCTTGTCGTTGCCTTCGATGTACGGGCTCCACGGCTTGGCCTTGACCGGGCCCGGCGTCTTCCACACCACGCTGAACTGCCCGTCGGCCTTGATCTCGCCGATGAACACGCTCTTGTGCAGGTGGTGGTTCTTCTCGTCCATCTTCGAGACGATGCCCGACGGCGCCGTGAAGGTCTGGCCCGCCATCGCCGCGATCACCTTGTCGGTGTCGGTGCTCTTGGCCTTCTCGACCGCCTGCTTCCACATGTGGATGCCGATCCAGGTCGCTTCCATCGGGTCGTTGGTGAGCGGCTTGTCCTTGTGGCCGGCGATGTTCTTGGCCTTGGCGTAGTCGCTCCACTGCTTGATGAAGGCCGTGTTGGTCGGGTTCTTGATCGACATGAAGTAGTTCCATGCCGCGAGGTGGCCCACGAGCGGCTTGGTGTCCACCCCGCGCAGTTCTTCTTCGCCCACCGAGAAGGCGACCACCGGCACGTCCTTGGCCTTCAGGCCCGCGTTGCCCAGTTCCTTGTAGAAGGGCACGTTGGAGTCGCCGTTGATGGTCGAGACCACCGCCGTCTTGCCGCCGGCCGAGAACTTCTTGATGTCGGCGACGATGGTCTGGTAGTCGCTGTGGCCGAAGGGGGTGTACTTCTCGTCGATGTCCTTGTCGGCCACGCCCTTGCTCTTGAGGTAGGCGCGCAGGATCTTGTTGGTGGTGCGCGGGTACACGTAGTCGGTGCCCAGCAGCACCCAGCGCTTGGCGCCGCCGCCTTCCTTGCTCATGAGGTAGTCGACGGCCGGAATCGCTTGCTGGTTGGGCGCGGCGCCCGTGTAGAACACGTTCTTCGAAAGCTCTTCACCCTCGTACTGCACGGGGTAGAACAAGAGGCCGTTCATTTCCTCGACCACCGGCAGCACGGACTTGCGCGACACCGAGGTCCAGCAGCCGAAGATCACCGAGACCTTGTCCTGGCCGAGCAGCTGCTTGGTCTTTTCAGCGAACAGCGGCCAGTTGGAGGCCGGATCGACCACCACCGGTTCGAGCTGCTTGCCCAGCACGCCGCCCTTCTTGTTGATGTCGTCGATGGCCATCAGCACCGTGTCCTTCAACACGGTTTCCGAGATGGCCATCGTGCCCGACAGCGAGTGCAGCACGCCGACCTTGATGGTGTCGGCTGCGAATGCAGGCGCAGCAGAAATGCTGGCCAGCGCGACGGCGGCGGTGAGCGCCTTGAGTGTGAAACGACGTTGCATGTGGACTCCTGCTCCGGGTGGGTTGAACCTTGTCGACAGCGCGGGGCTGGCGATGGAGAGGAGTCTGCGGAACGCACCACAAAGGGGAAATACGCCGGGTGGCGTACACGGAGGTACTCAGGCGGGTGGCGGGGCCGGGTACTTCACTGCGTTCGCGAGCATCTTGTGCTTGGCCGCCTCGACCGGGTCGATGCCGAGCTTGTCGGCCAGCTGCAGCAGGTAGAGCAGGACGTCCGCGATCTCGGTGCCGATCTCGGCGCGCTGGTCTGCGGGCAGCGCCCGGCTTTGCGCTTCGGTGAGCCACTGGAAATGTTCGAGCAGCTCGGCAGCCTCGACCGACAGCGCGGCGGCGAGGTTCTTCGGGGAGTGAAATTGCTCCCAGTCGCGGGCTTGCGCGAAGTCGCGCAAGGCCTGGGTCAGTGCTTGAAGTTCGGTGGCCATGTCAATCCTGCGGGGGTCTTCCGCGAGTTTGGCATGGCCGCCCGGCTACGCCATGCGACTTCCCCGCCCATGCAGCACCGCCACCAGCAGCGCCGACACCATCAGATAGACCAGCGCCACGCCGAACGCGGCCGTGTAGTCCGCCTCGCGCCCCAACTGCCCATAGAACAGGATCCCGACCAACGCCACCCCCAGCGCATTGCCCGCCTGCTGCACCATCGACAGCACGCCCGAAGCCACGCCCGCGTGCTGCGGCGGCAGGCCGGCCAGCACGGTGGACACCAGGGGCGCCATCACCATGCCGAGCCCCGCGCCCTGCACGAACAGCAGCGGCACCATCCACGCCACGACATGCGCGTGCCCCGGCCAGCCGGCCACGTTGGCGCACTGCAGCGCATGCCCCGCCGCGAGCACGAGCGCGCCGAGCGCGATCGGTGGCGTGCCGCCGAAGCGGCGGGCGATGCGGGCGCCGGCCATCGAGGTCGCGAAGAAGCCGACGGCCAGCGCCGTGAAGACGATGCCCGAGTGGAGCGCGCCCAGCTCCATCCCCTGCTGCAGGTACAGCGCGAGCACGAAGTAGAACGAGGCGTTGCCGGCATAGAAGGCCAGCGTGGTGAGCAGCCCGGTCACGAAGCGGCGGTTGGCGAGCAGCGCCGGCGCCACCAGCGGCGCACCGCCGCGTGCCGCAAGGCGGCGCTGCTGCCCCGCGAAGAGGCCCCACAGCGGCACCGCGGCGGCCAGGCACAGCCAGCTCCACAGCGGCCAGCCCTGCTGGCGCCCTTCGACCAGCGGCAGCACCACGGCCACCGAACCGGCGGCGACCAGCGCCATGCCGGCGAGGTCGAGCCGGCTGTCGCCCCGGCCCTGCGCCAGTGGCGGCACCACGCGCGGCGCGAGCACGAGGGCCAGCAGGCCGATGGGCACGTTGATGAGAAAGCAGCTGCGCCAGCCGAGCCCCGCGAGGTCGGCATGGATCAGCGCGCCGCCCACCAGCTGCCCCAGCGTGGCCGCCAGGCCCAGCGTGAGGCCGTAGGCCGCGAAGGCGCGCGTCCGGTCTTCGCCCGCGTAGGCCAGGCCGATCATCGCGAGCACCTGCGGCTGCAGCAGCGCGCCGGCCAGGCCCTGCAGCAGGCGCGCGGCCACGAGCAGCCCGGCGTTCGGCGCCACGCCGCAGGCGGCCGAGGCGAGCGTGAACAACAGCAGGCCGAGCATGAACATGCGGCGCCGCCCGAACAGGTCGCCCAATCGCCCGCCCGTGACCAGGCCCGCGGCGGTGGCCAGGCCGTAGCCCGCGACCACCAGCTGCAGCGTGCCCGCGCTGGCCTGCAGGTCGTGCTGCATGGACGGCAGCGCGACGTTGACGATGAAGAAATCGAGCACCACCAGAAAGGTGCCGCTGAGCATGACCCACAGGCCCAGCGGGCCCGGGGTGGCGGACGTGATCGATGAGGTAGGAACGGCAGGGTTCGACGAGGTCATGCCCCCCACTGTCGGCACCGGCCGGCATCGCGGCAATGACCTGCGAGGTCATGCGCGCAGGGCGCCGCGCGTTCAGCGCTTGTCGAACTGCGCGGACGCAAAGGCCCACGTCATGCGCGTGGCATCCGGCCCGAGCGGGTCGCTGAACAGCTGCCCCCGCGACCCGCCGCTCCACGAGTGGCCGAGCCCCGCGATCTCGCACAGCGTGACCAGGGTGCGGCCCTGGCGCTTGAAGTCGGTCACGCGCATGGCGCGGCGCTGGCCGCGTTGCAGGTCGCGCGCGATGCCGGCGTGCGCGCCCACGGCGGTGGCCCAGACGGCCGCGCTGCTCATGGCGTTGCTGGGCGCCACCACAGCGTCGGCGTCGCCGTGCAGCACCAGCATCGGCGGCAGCGTCGTGAAGACGGCCGCCGCGCCCATGGCCTTGCCGACCGCGGTGACGGGCATCGGCGGCACGTGCTGTCCGCGCATGGCGCCGAGCGCGGTGGCCGACGACTTCGCGGCGCCGGGCGCCACGCCCGAGTGCATGACCACCGCGCGAAAACGGTTCGGGTAGCGCGTAGCCAGCAGCGCCGCCATGCTCGCGCCCGCCGACAGGCCGGCCACGGCCACGCGGTCGCGATCGACGGGGTACAGCATGCAGGCCTGGTCGACGGCGGCCATCAGCGTGGCGGCCTCGGCGTCGGCCTTGCCGGAGCGGCGCTCGTACCAGTTCCAGCAGCCCTGCGGATGGGCGATGCGGTCCTGCTCGGGGTAGAGCACGAGGAAACGCTGGCGCACCGCGAGCGCGTTCATGCGCGTGCTGGCCGCGAAGTCGCGACCGGTCTGGCCGCAGCCGTGCAGCATGACCATGAGCGGGAGTTTCTCGCCGGGCTGCAGCACCAGGTCGGCCGGACGGAACAGGTGATAGCCGCGCGCCCCACCCGCGCCCATCGCCATGCCGCTGATCCAGTCGCCCTTGCCGGGCGGCGGCTTGAGCCGCTTGGCGGTCGCGCGTTGCACCTGGCCGGCCACGCGCTTGCCGTTGCTCAGCGTGAGCTTGGTGAGCGCCTTCAGGTTGCGCTCATAGGCGCGGGCGAAGAAAGAAGCGGTGGAGCGACGGGCCATGGCGCAGTGTGCAGGCAAAGCGCCGGGCGGCCAAACGGCCGCGAAGCCTTCAGTAGATTTCCGGCACGATCATGCTGGCGGGCACGGGCTGGCGCAGGTAGTCGTCATGCCGCTCGCGCGCCGGCAGCTCGACCGGCGCGTGCGCCACTTCCTGGTAGGGCAGCTGGCCCAGCAGGTGGCTGATGCAGTTCAGGCGCGCTTTCTTCTTGTCGACCGCCTGCACCACCCACCACGGCGCCTCGGGGATGTGGGTGCGCTCCAGCATGATCTCTTTCGCCTTGGTGTATTCCTCCCAGCGGCGGCGGCTCTCGAGGTCCATGGGGCTGAGCTTCCACTGCTTGAGCGGGTCGTGGATGCGGCCCAGGAAGCGCATGTGCTGCTCGTCGTCGGTGATGGAGAACCAGTACTTGATGACCTTGATGCCCGAGCGCACGAGCATCTTCTCGAATTCGGGCACGGTGCGGAAGAACTCCTCGTACTCGTCGTCGCTGCAAAAGCCCATCACGCGCTCGACGCCGGCGCGGTTGTACCAGCTGCGGTCGAACAGCACCATCTCGCCGGCGGCCGGCAGGTGCGCCACGTAGCGCTGGAAGTACCACTGGGTGCGTTCGCGGTCGTTGGGCGCGGGCAGCGCGGCCACGCGGGCCACGCGCGGGTTCAGGCGCTGGGTGATGCGCTTGATGACACCGCCCTTGCCCGCCGCGTCGCGGCCTTCGAAAAGAATGACCACCTTCTGCTTGCTGTGCTGCACCCAGTCCTGCAGCTTGACCAGCTCGCCCTGCAGGCGAAAGAGTTCCTTGAAATAGGCCTGGCGCGCCGCCTTGTCGGACACGGAAGACACGGCCGAGCCGGGGTCGAGCCCGTCGAGGTTGCGGTCTTCGATCTCCAGTTCGAGCTCTTCGTCGTAGCTGTCGATCAGGTCGCGGGCGATGCGTTGCATCAGGTCTTCGTGGTCGGGAAGTGCGCTCGTCAGCATGATGAAAAGGGGCAAGAGTGGCGGGTAGACAAAAAGCATGCTGCACCCGCCGCATGACGGCGGCGTGACGGTTTTGCGGCTGTTTTCTGTAAGCCGACACGCCGTTGTCACATGACACGAACACCATCCGGGGCACGCTGGCAGCCCGCCGATCGGCCGGCCGCCTGTTCACACGTCCTTTCTGACCACGCACCTTGTCGGCATTTCATGACCTCGCCGCGCAGTCCTATGGCGGCGACGAAGCCGGGCTGATCTGCGGCTACCTGTTCGACGCCGCGGCGCCGGAACCCGCGCGGGCGATCGATTCGGCGCAGGCCGCCGCGTGGCTGGCGGATGCCGGCCAGCTCGGCGACAGCAACGCCTACGTGTGGCTGCACTTCAACCTGAGCCACGCCCATGCGGAGCGCTGGCTGGTGCGGCACGCCGCCCTGTCGGACACCTTCTACGAGACGCTGCACGAAGGCCTGCCCTCCACGCGCATCGAGCGCGCCGACGACTCGCTGATCGCGGTCATCAACGACGTGCACTTCGAGTTCAGCTTCGAGCCCTCGGACATCTCCACGCTGTGGATCAGCGTCGGCCCGCGCCTGGTGGTCACGGCGCGCACCAAGCCGCTGCGTTCGGTCGACGCGCTGCGCACGGCCGTGAAGGCGGGCGAGGCGCCGCGCTCGAGCACCGAGCTGCTCGAGCACCTGCTGCGCGCGCAGGCCGACGTGCTGGTGAAGATCGTGCGCGGCGTCACCTCGCGCATCGACCGCATCGAGGACGAGCTGCTGGCCGGGCGCCTGGACCACAAGCGCGCGCGCCTGGGCGTGCTGCGCCGGCTGCTGGTGCGGCTGCAGCGGCTGCTGGCGCCCGAGCCGGCCGCGCTGTTCCGCCTGCTGCAGGGCCCGCCGGCCTGGATGGCCGAGCCCGACGTGCAGGAACTGCGCGGCTCGACCGAGGAGTTCTCGGTGGTGCTGCGCGACATGCAGGCGCTGCAGGAGCGCATCAAGCTGCTGCAGGAAGAAATCGCCGCCAACGTCAACGAGGACAACAACCGCAGCCTGTTCGTGCTGACGGTGGTCACGGTGCTGGCGCTGCCGATCAACATCCTGGCCGGCCTGTTCGGCATGAACGTGGGCGGCATTCCGCTGGCGGAGCACAGGCACGGGTTCTGGATCGTGGTGGCGATCGTCGCCACCTTCACCGCCGTGGCCGCCTGGACGGCGTTCCGCAAGAAGCGCTGAGGCGCGGCAGCGCCGGCTCGGTCAGTCCGACGGCAGCGGCGCAACGGCCGCATCCTGCATGCATTGCAGGAAGACGCGCGTGGGCGTGTTCATCGCCTCGCTGCGCAGGCGGAAGGCGCACATGGGACCGCGCAGCAGCTCGCCCGGCATGGCGATGCGGCGCACGAGCCCGCGCCGCTCGAAGTCCTCGGCGTAGTGGTTGGCGGTGGCCCACAGCAGGCCCGAGCTGCGCACGAGGTGCAGCGCGAGCGGGGCCGAGTCGGCCTGAATGTCGGCCGGATGCGGCCCGCCCGGGCGGCGGTGCACCGACAGCATGCGGTCCAGCTTGGGTCGCAGCGGCGTGCGGTGCGGCGGCAGCACCCAGCGCTCGTTGGCGGCCTCGGCCCAGGTCGGCGCACGCTTGAGCGCCAGCCGGTGCCGCGGCGCCGCCACGATGCTGCTGAACTCCTCGTACAGCGGCGTGACCTCGACGCGGTTGAGGTCGACCGTCCACTCCGCGTGCGCGAGCATGAGGTCGATGCGCCCGTCCTGCAGCGCGCCGTGCAGGTCCTCGATCTCCAGCGTCTGCACCATCGGGCGCACGTGGGGCAGCATCTGCGAGGCCTGCAGCAGCGCGGCCGCGAGCCGCTGCGCCGAGAACACCGGCAGCACGCCCAGGCGCAGCTCGCCGCTCACGCCCACGCGCAGGTCGCGCAGCGACTCCTCGGCCAGCATCAGCTCGCCCAGCACGCGGTCGGCGTGCCGGACCATGCTCAGCCCCGCCGCCGTGGGCGCGATGCGCTTGGTGGTGCGCTCGAACAGGCGCACCTGCAGCGTGGCCTCGAGCTGGGCCAGCGTGCGCGACAGCGCGGGCTGGGTGGTGTTGAGCAGCTCGGCCGACTTGCTCAGGCTGAGCGTGCGGCCCAGCTGGCTGAGCAGCCGCAGCTGGCGCAGCGTGAGGTTTCGTTCAAGGAAGGAGGCCATGGCCATTTATATCGGCAACGGTATGAGTACGCTCGGATTTCTCATTTGTCGCCCTCCCCCGGCCTGCCCAGAATCCGCCCACCGCCCTGGCACCCCGGAGACCCGCGATGACCGAACCGACGAAGCGATCCCTTTGCGCCGCCCTCATGGCCGCCGCCGCCCTGCTGGCCGGCCTGCTGCCCGCCGGCGCCGCGGCCC
>NZ_BCUS01000015.1 GCF_001591345.1 Variovorax boronicumulans NBRC 103145
ACAGGCGTGTCTGAGTCTTCTTGAAGAGCGGACATGATGGTTTCCATCATCTGGAACTTCTCGTCGGCGGCGACCGCACTGGTCGGCTCGTCTAGCAGCAGCAGCTTGGGCCGGACTGTCAGCGCCATCGCGATGTCCAGCAGCTTGCGCACGCCACCCGGCAGTTCGCTGACACGCCGGTCGCGGTGCTCCAACAACCGGAACCCGCCTGCGAGCCCGCGCAGATGCGCCCACGTCTGATCGGGACGGCTGGGTCCAGCTTGCGTGCGAGCACCCTCGCTTCATCGACCGATGCCACGACATCACCGGGCAAACCGTTCGCGACGAGCGCCGCTGGCCACCCGCACTCGACGACATTCAGTGAAGCACGGTCCACATGCACCGTACCAGCCGGGGCTGCGCGTGTGCATGTCCACCCCTGGGCCCGCCTCGCATCGGCGCCCTTGTTCGCACTCCCCGCACTCCTCCCACTCCGAACGCCCGACCTGGGTCGCTTTGGGCGGTCATGGGTGCTAACCCCGATTCCATTTTCCTAAAGTCTAAATAATAATCGTATATCGATTAACAAGAGTGCATTGCAATTACTGGCCTGTTAATTGCTCAGGTCAGGCCGAGGCGTCCTTGGACGTCCTTCGATCCCTCAAACAGTGCAAAGGACCCGAAATGAAGCTCGTTGACGCGCTGATAGAACTGCTCGGCCGGGACGCCGTGCTCCAGGATGAAGCAGACACGGCAGGCTTCACGCAGGATTGGCGCGACCGCTATCGCGGGGCCGCCTCCTGCGTCGTGTTGCCGTCTTCGACCGCGCAGGTCGCCGCCGTGGTGCGCCTGTGCGCGCAGCACCGTACCGCCGTGCTGCCCCAAGGCGGCAACACCAGCCTGTGCGGCGGCGCCGTACCGGACGAGGCGCAGGCCCTGCCGGTGATCGTGTCGCTCAACCGCATGCGCAAGGTGCGCTCGATCGATGCGGCCAACAACTCCATGGTCGTGGAAGCTGGCTGCGTGCTCGCCGCAGTCCAGCAAGCGGCTGTGGAAGTCCAGCGCCTCTACCCGGTCAGCCTGGGCGCCGAGGGCTCCTGCCAGATCGGCGGCACCATCGCCACCAACGCCGGAGGCACGGGTGTACTGCGTTGGGGCGGCACGCGAGACAACGTGCTCGGGCTGGAAGTCGTGCTTCCCGACGGCACGGTCTGGGACGGCCTGTATGCGCTGCGCAAGAACAACACCGGGATCGACCTCAAGCACCTGTTCATCGGCGCGGAAGGCACGATGGGCATCATCACCGCCGCCGCCCTGAAGCTGCACCCGCTGCCGACGAGCCATGCGATGGCATGGTTCGCGCCGACCGATCCGCAGGCCGCCGTCGAGGTCCTGGGCCTGTTCCAGGCGCGCTGCGGCTCGCAACTCTCGGCGTTCGAGATGATCGATGCGCACCAGTTGAACCTGGTACTCACCCATGTGCCGGGGCGTCGCAATCCGCTCCCGTCACCCCACCCCTGGCATGTGCTGGTCGAGCTGGCCGACACCGGAGATTCGGCGGCGCTCGACCAGGTGCTCCAGGATGTCCTCGAAGACGCCAGCGAGAAGGGGCTGCTCGGCGATGCCGTGCTGGCCACGACCGAGGCACAGCGCGCGGCCCTGTGGGAAGTGCGGCACAGCGTGTCGGAAGCCAACAAGAAGGCCGGCATGGGCCTGACCACCGACTGCGCCGTGCCGGTATCGGCGGTGCCGGCCTTCATCGCGCAAGCCACGCAGGCGGTGCGCGCGATCGTGCCGGACATGCCGGTCGCGGTGGTCGCCCATCTGGGGGACGGGAACGCGCACTTCATTCCCTTCTATTCGTTCGCGCAATGGAACGCCTTGCCGGACCAGGAGGGCGCGGCACAGGCGGTGCGCCACGCCGTCAACGACATCGCCCACGCCCTGGGCGGCACCTTCAGCGCCGAGCACGGTGTCGGCCGCACCCAGCTGGCGGAGATGCGCAGCTACAAGCCCGCCGTCGAGTTGCGGCTGATGCATGCGATCAAGCGCGGCATCGACCCGGCGCACCTGTTCAACCCCGGCCGGCTGCTGCCGCCAGAGTGAACCCCGTCCACGCCCGTTCTCTTCTCTTGCTCTTTCTCTTCTTCCTTCCGTCCATCACTCTCATCCTGGAGTTGTCATGAAAACCAATCACCCCTCCTCGCGCCGCGTGGTCCTGAAGTCCGCTGCCGCCGGGCTCGTGGCCCTGGCAGCCCCCGCCATCTGGACGCCCGCACGGGCCGCCAGCAAGCGCATCGTCGTGCGCGATGACGGCGGCATCTACACCAAGGCCTACGGGGCGGTGTTCTATCGCCCCTTCACAGAGAAGACCGGCATCGAGGTGGTGGCAGTGCAGGCCAACGCTGAGCCCACGGCCCAGATCCGCAGCATGGTGGAGACCAAGAACTACACCTGGGACATGGCAAAGATCAGCCAGCCCGCCATCCGCACCCTGACCAGCGGCAGCAAGATCTATCTGGAAAAGCACGGCTTGGAAGCCGACCCGATGGTCGCCACCATTCCGGCGCAATACATGTCGCCCTACGGCGTGGGCAACAACGTCTACTCCACCGTGCTGGCCTACCGCACCGACAAGTTCAAGGGCCGCAAGGCGCCCTCCTCGTGGGCCGACTTCTGGAACGTGAAGGACTTCCCGGGCCGCCGCGGCCTGCGCAAGCACCCGTTCGACACCATCGAGGAAGCGCTGATGGCCGATGGCGTGCCCAACGGCCAGGTCTACCCGTGCAACCTGGACCGTGCCCTTGCCAGCCTGGACAAGGTCAAGTCGGCCGTCGACGTGTGGTGGACATCCGGCGCGCAGGTCGAGCAGATGCTGGGCAACGGCGAGGTCGACATGGTGGCCACCTGGGTCTCGCGCGCGCAATCGGCCATTGCCAATGGCGCACCGGTCTCGATCGTCTGGAACCAGAACCTGTGGGGCTGCGACAGCTGGTCGATCCTGGCTGGCTCGCCCAACGCCGACGCCTGCCGCGAATTCATCAAGTTCGCCTCCGACCCCAAGCGCATGGCCGCGCTCACCGAGTACTTTCCGGCCGGCATGACTCAGCCCGCCGCCTTCAGTTTCGTCAAGCCGGAACTGGCAAAGGGCTGCCCCACGCACCCGGACAACATCAAGAACGGCCTGCAGATCGATGCCCGCTACTGGCAGGAGAACCAGGCGCAGGTGCTGGAGAAGTTCAACGCCTGGATTCTCAAGTAAGCGCCGCTGCGCCTGCCATCCTTTACCCGCCTGCTCCTGCACCATGTCCAAGACCAGTCTGAAAATTTCCGGGCTCTCCAAGCGCTACGGCGACTTCGTTGCGCTCGCACCGACGAACATCGACGTCGCCCAGGGCGAGTTCCTGACCCTGCTGGGCCCGTCGGGCTCCGGCAAGACCACCCTGCTGAGCCTGATCGCCGGCCTGGCCCAGCCCGATGAGGGACAGATGCTCATCGACGGCGTCGATGCCACGCGCAGCGCGCCGTACGAGCGCGACATCGGTATGGTGTTCCAGAACTACGCCCTGTTTCCGCACATGACGGTGGAGGACAACATCGCCTTCCCGCTGCGCATGCGCAGGCAGGAGCAGGCCTCGATCGGGCGGCGCGTGGCCGAGGCGCTGGAGATGATCCGCCTGCCGCATGTCGCCAAGCGCTATCCGCGCGAACTCTCCGGCGGTCAGCAGCAGCGCATCGCGCTGGCGCGCTGCATGGTCTACCGCCCCTCGATCATCCTGATGGACGAGCCGCTGGGTGCGCTCGACAAGAAGCTACGCGACCAGATGCAGCTGGAGATCAAGCGCATCCACCGCGAGCTGGGCACGACCATCGTCTACGTCACGCACGACCAGGAAGAAGCGATGACGATGTCGGATCGCATCTGCCTGATGAACGGCGGACGCATCGAACAGCTGGGCACGCCCGCCGACCTGTACTTCCGCCCGCGCACCCTGTTCGTGGCGGACTTCCTCGGCGAATCGAACCTGCTGCCTGGGACCATCGCCGAGGTCGACGCCGACGGCGTGCACGTGGCCCTGAACGGCAGCGAGATCACGGCGCGCGGCGTGTCCAACGGCACCGCACTGGCGCGCGGCCATGCGGTGCGCGTGATGGTGCGTCCCCAGAACCTGAACGTCTCCTCGGCGGCGCCTGCGCCCGGCCAACTATCGGGCCAGCTGATCGACATCATGATCACCGGCAGCCTGACCAAGCTCTATCTGCAGGCGACGCAGCAGGCCGAACCGATCGTGGCGGCCTTCCCGACCTGCCAGTCCGCCGAGCGCTACGAGACGGGCCAGACGCTGTCGCTGCACTGGCATGCGAATGACGCCGTCGTGATCGCGGAGTGATGCCATGAACAACCGTGTGAAGGCGCCCGGATTCCGCTTGGGCGCGTCGTGGCGGCAGGCCCTCATGGCCACGCCGTTGGTGCTGCTGTTGCTGGCCTTGCTGGTCTATCCGGTCGGGCAACTGCTGCTGCTGAGCATCCAGAACGACGAAGGCTTCAGCCTCGCGTCGTACCGGCAGCTGTTCGCCTCGTCGGTGTACATCAACGTGCTGCTGATCACGCTCAAGATCTCGCTGTGGACAACGCTGCTGTCCGTGGTGGCCGCCTATCCGGTGGCCTACCTCATCTCGGCATCGTCACCGAAACGCAAGGCGACGCTGCTGTTCTGGGTGCTGCTGTCGTTCTGGACCAGCTTCCTGGTGCGTGCCTTCGCCTGGGTGGTTCTGCTGGGCCGCAACGGTGTCATCAACCAGCTGCTGGTCTCCCTGGGCGTGATCGATGCGCCGGCCAACCTGCTCTACAGCGTGGGCAGCGTGCTGGTCGGCATGGTCCATGCCCTGATGCCGCTGGCGGTGCTCACCATGCTGTCGGTCATGGAGAACATCGACCGCAACCTCCCGCGCGCCGCGGCCACGCTGGGCGCGCCCCCGGGCACGGCGTTCTGGACCGTGTACTTTCCGCAGTCGCTCCCCGGCGTGGCGGCCGCGGCGATCATGGTGTTCGTGACCGCGATCGGGTTCTTCATCGTGCCCGCGCTGCTCGGGGGACGCCAGGAGACCATGATCACGCAGATCATCATCGACCAGGTGCAGCAGACGATGAACTGGGGCTTTGCCGGTGCCATCTCGGTGCTGCTGCTGGTGGTGGTGCTGGCGGTGTTCGCGCTCTACGACAAGCTGCTCGGCCTGTCCAGCATGACGGGCAGCGCGCCCAGCCGCACGCGCCCCGCGGCCGACTCGGTCAGCACCCGCTGGATCAAGCGCCATGGCAGCGAGCTGCTTATCGCGCTGGGCCGCGCTTGCGACCTTCTCATCAGCTGGCTGCCGCGCCGCCAAGCCCATGCAGAAGGTCCTTCGCGCGGCTGGAACCTGCTGGTCTGGGCCCTTCTGGTGTTCCTCAGCGTGCCGGCATTCCTGATGATTCCGCTGTCCTTCAGCGGGGGCTCCGGCCTGGCATGGCCACCTAAGGGCTTCTCGCTGCAGTGGTATCAGCAGATGTTCGATTCGCCGCTGTGGATGCAGTCCGTGGTGCGCTCGCTCACCGTGGCGCTGGGCGCGGGCTTCCTGTCGATGCTGATCGGCACGCCGGCCGCCCTGTTGCTGGTGCGCGGGCAGATGCGCGGCAAGTCGGCCATGCTGGCGTTCGTGCTGTCGCCGATCATCGTGCCGCGCATGATCATCGCCGTTGGCATGTTCTATTTCTTTGCGCGCGTCGGCCTGGTCGGCACCTGGATCGGCCTCGTGCTGGGCCACACGGTGGTGGCGGTTCCCTATGTCGTGATGACCATGATGGCCGTGCTGCGCAACTACGACACGCGGCTCGACCTGGCAGCGCAAAGCCTGGGCGCAGGCCCGCTGGCCACGCTGCGGCATGTGACCTTCCCGATCCTAGCGGCCGGCCTGCTGTCGTCCTTCCTGTTCGCGTTCGCCACGTCCTTCGACGAACTGACGATTTCGCTGTTCGCCTCTGGAGGCTTGAACTCGACATTGCCCAAGCAATTCTGGGACGAAGTCACGCTGCAGCTGTCACCCGTCATCGCGGCGGTCTCGACCTGCCTGTTTGTCTTCATCGCGGCGCTGATCTGGGTCGCTGACCGGCTGCGCCGCGCCAGCCTGGCGCGCTGAACCGGCCCCTCCTCCATCCATTCCACTTCAAAGACATTTCTCATGAGCTTCATCGACGCATCCAAGCTGCGGGGCATCATTCCCGCCATCCCCACCCCCGTCAACGCGGACGACACGATCAACGAGTACGCCACCAAGGCGCTGCTGGCCCATCTGCTCGAGCAGGGCATCGACGGCGTGCTGCCGCTGGGCGGCACTGGGGAGTACGGCGCATTGGCGCGTGCCGAGCGCGTCAAGATGGCACGCCTGACGGTCGAGGCCGTGGCGGGCAAGGTGCCGGTGATCCCCGGCGTGCTCGACCCCGGGTTCCACGACGCGATGGATGCCGGCAAGGCCTTTGCCGATGTCGGCGCGGATGCGCTGCTGGTGCTGACGCCCTACTACACAAACCCCACGCAGGCCGGCATCCGTGACTACTTCCTGCGCTACGCCGACAGCTCGCCAGTGCCGATCATGATCTACGAGATTCCCTACCGCACCCGCATTGCGATTGCACCGGAAATCCTGCATGAACTGTCGCGCCACGAACGCATCATCGGCATGAAGGCGTGCAACACCGACATGTACCACTTCCTGCGCACCATCGCGGGCGTCGACGACTCCTTTGCCGTGCTCAGCGGCGAAGACACGCTGTTCCCCCTGCACGTGGCGGCCGGCGCCCGCGGCGGGATCGTCGTGACGGCCAGCCTGCTGCCGCGCGCCTGGCGCAACATCTATGACGCCGCGCGCGAGGGCCGTACCGACGAGGCGCTGTCCCTGCACCGCGACCTGATGCCGCTGATGAACCTGGCATTCGCCGAGACCAACCCGGGGCCGATGAAGTCCGTCATGGACCTGATCGGCGTGAATGCCCCCGAGATGCTGGCGCCCCTGGTGCCGCCCGCCCCCGAACTGCAACAGGCCATGCGCGCGGAGTTGTCGCGGCAACTGGCGATCGCGCGCTGATCGGCAGCGGCCATGGCGGCACTCGCTGCAGTACAGGACTACCGCGTGCTGGCACGCAAGCGTCTCACGCGCATCGCCGGCGACTACCTGGAGGGTGGCGCGGAAGATGGACGCACGCTGACGCGCAATCGGCGCGCTTACGACGCGCTGCTGTTCAAGCCGCGCGTGCTCACCGAAGTCAGCGCGGTGGATGCGGGCGTCGACGTGCTCGATCAGCATCTGGCCATGCCCGCGGTGGTGGGCCCCACGGGTCTGAACGGCCTGTACTACCCGCGCGCCGAGGAGGCACTGACCGTCGCGGCACATCGCGCCGGCTTGCCGTTCGTGCTCTCCACGGCCTCCACCTCGCTGCTGGAAGACGTGCGCCGCGCCAGCGACGGCGAGCTCTGGCTGCAGCTGTATGTGCAACGTGACCGCAGCATCGCCCAACGCATGATGCAGCGCGCACGTGACGCCGGCTACACCACGCTGATGCTCACCGTCGACACACCCGTGCACGGTGTGCGCGATCACGACATCCGCAATGGCTTCAAGATGCCCCTGCGCATCACGCCGCGGCTGATGGCCGATGTCATGACCCACCCGCGCTGGTGCATGCGCATGCTGCGCCAGGGCGGCTCACCGCAACTGGTGAACCTAGCACGAAGCACAGGCATGGCGGTCAACCTGGCCGCGCAGGCCGGCGCGATGAGCCGCCAGATGGACATGTCGCTGCGCTGGCAGGACATCGACTGGTTGCGCGCGCACTGGCCGGGCCGTGTGCTGGTGAAGGGCATCCTGTCGGTGGACGATGCGCTGCGCGCAAGCGCGGCGGGTGTGGATGGCATCGTGCTGTCCAACCACGGCGGTCGTCAGCTGGAAAGCGCCCCCAGTCCCCTCGAGCTGCTGCCGGCTGTGACCCAGGCGGTGGGGTCGGCATTGACGGTCATGATGGACGGCGGCATCCGTCGCGGCAGCGACATCGTCAAGGCGCGTGCCCTGGGCGCGCAGGCCGTCTTGCTCGGACGCGCGCCGCTGTACGGTCTGGCCGCGCGAGGTCCCCGCGGCGTGTCCGAAGTGCTGCAGATCCTGCGCAACGAATGCGAAACGACCCTTCGCCTGCTCGGGTGTCCCCGTGCGGCGGAACTGACGCCTTCGATCTTTCAGCCCGGATGGGAAGAACGCCTGAGAACGATCTGAGGCCTGCATGCCGGAATCGCCGGCATACCTGCAGAGCGTCGCCGCTCGCTACTCCCCGTAGCCCGCGAACTTGGCCTTGGAGATGGAGGTGGCGGCCACCTGCACGTGCTGTGCAAGCTGCGCCTCCACCTGCTCGGTCGTCCAGCGTGTCGTCGGCACGGCGATGTTGACCGCGGCCACGGCAACTCCCCGATGATCGGTGATCGCAGCGGCAATGGAGATGTCCCCCATCACCGTCTCGTTGGTGATCACGGCATAGCCGCGCTCGGCCGCACGTTCGATGCGCGCAAGGAGCTCATCCATGCGCGTCTCGGTATAAGGCGTGATCGCCGTCAGCCGTGAGCGCTGCAAGACCTCGACGCGCTGCGACGGCTCCATGCGCGCCAGGATGGAGGTGCCCGAGGCGGTGCAGAAGGCAGGAAGCCGGCTCCCCACCGCGATGTCGACGTTGACCAGGTGCTTGCCGGGAAACCGGGCCACGAACACGATCTCGGTGTCGTCCAGTTCCTGCAGGTTGGTGGTCTCTCCGAGCGTGCGACTGATGTCCAGCAGGTACGGCGACGCCTTGTCCACCAAGGCATTGGCACGCAGGTAGTTGTAGGACAGCTGCAGCACCTTGGACGTGAGTCCATATTGACGCGTGTCGGGAATGCGGCGCAGGTAGCCGATCTTCTCCAACGTGTAGACCACGCGCTGCGTCGCACTGCGGTCGAGGTTGGACGCGCGCGCAATGTCTGCGATGGTCAGGTGACCACGCGTTCCATTGAATGCATCCAGGACATGGAAGGCCTTTTCCGTCGAGCCGATGAACAGCGACGAATGGCCGTGACGCCTGGTTTGCTGGGTTTCCGAGGGGATCTCGGGAGATGGATCCGACGGACTGGGCATCTGCGCGGAAGAGCTGAAGTGGAGGAAGCGCCCCTCGGGGCCATGCGCCGTTGTTGCAACGGCGAGCCTGCCCAGTTTACCGCGTGCGCGACGCTCGAACGCACCTCATCCCTGCCCGCGCCGACCCATCTCACTGGAGCGTGATACCGGTCTCGCCAAGCACCTTCGCCCAGGTCGCCACCTCGCTGCCGATCTTCTTGCGTGCCTCAGCGGGGCTTTGCGTGACCACCTCGATGCCCAAGGCCTCGAACCGCTGATGCACCTGCGAGTCCTTCAAGGCAGTGTTGAGGTCTGCATTGAGCTGATCCACCACAGCCTTGGAGGTGCCGCGCGGCGCAGAGATGCCGAAGATGGAAACGACATCGTTGGTCAACTTGACGCCGCTCTCGCGCAAGGTCGGTACATCGGGCAATGCAGGGCTTCGCGCCGGCCCTGCGATGGCCAGCACCTTGATGCGGCCCCCTTTTAGGTTGTTGATGGCCGTCGAGGTGTTGACGAACATGGCATGAATCTGGCCGCCGATCAGGTCGGTAAGGGCCGGTGTCGACCCCTTGTAAGGCACTGCGAGCAGATCGATGCCCGCAGCGCGCTTGAGCATCTCGCCCGCGACGTGCTCGAGCGAGCCATTGCCCGTGGTCGCATACGAATAGCCGCCAGGGTTCTTCTTTGCGGCTTGGATGAACTCCTGCAGCGTCTTCACGGGCAGCGAGGACGGCACGACCATCACGTTCGGCAGGTTGCCCACGATGGCCACGTGCTCGAAATCCTTCATCAGGTCGTAGCCGGCGCTGCTGCCCATGAGGTTGGCATTGATGGCGTAGGTGGTCAGCGCGGACATCAGCACCGTGCGGCCATCGGCCGGCGAGCGCGCCACGTACTGGGCGCCGATGTTCCCGGAAAATCCGGGCCGGTTGTCGACGATGACGCCATGGCCGCGCAGCGCGGACAGCTTCTGGGCCAGCGCGCGTGCCATGGCATCGAGCGAGCCCCCCGCGGGGTAGCCCACCACGATCGTCATGTCCTTAGAACCTTGGCTGTGGGCGAGCTTGCTCGAGGCCAGCAACGGCAACGCGGCGCAGGCAAGCAGTTGGCGGCGTGAAATGGTGGGCATGGCGGGTACTCCAGAAGAATCGATGTGATGAATGAACGAATGCGGCGGTCAGCGCGTGGCAGCCAGCAGACGGCCCAGTGTTCGCGCATCGGGAAACGGTGTGCCGCGCAGTGCACTGAGCAGCTCGGCAGCCGCTGCGCCGTCCATCGCCAAGCTCGCGCAGGCCATGAATTTGTCTCGGTGCTCGGCATCGCTCAGAGGTTGCGATGGATGGCCTCGCGGCTTGGCGCGACGGTCATGGAACACCGTCTGGCCATCCACTTCGATATGAAGCTCGGCGAAGTCGCCGTTGCCCGCGGGGAAGTCGATGCCCGGTGCGACTTCGATGCGCTGCGCCAAGGCACGCACGTCGGGGCGCTCCAGCGCCGCATCCACGAAATCCGTCAGCCCCTGCGTCCCACCAAGCAGCGCCACGGCGACGCAGTATTCGACATGGAACTTGGCCTCCATCCCCGATGTCGGCCAGACCGTCCTGCGCGCAGCGCCCAGCCGCGTGCTGATGCCACAGCGGATCCGGCTGGCACCGACCAACTCGGGCAGGCGGTGGGCCCGCGTCTCGATCGCCATGTCGACCAGCGCATGCATCAAGGAACAGGTGGGGTACTGCTTGTAGACGATGCCCGGGGCCACCAGCTCGAACGGCTGGCCCAAGGCTGCCAGGGCGCGCTGCGGTCGCGCGTCGTCACCGCAGAACAGGGCTAGGAATCCTTCGTGCCCCTCCAGCGCCTGGGCACTGGCGGTGACGCCCGCCTCGGCCAGCCGCGCGGCCAGCACGCCGTTGTGGGCTGCCAGCCCCGCATGCAGCGGCTTGGTCATGGAGCCGAAGTTCACGCGCAAGCCTGCCGCCATCGATGCCGCGATACCCAGTGCGTGCACGGTGCGCATCTCGTCGAGCCCCAGCAGCTTCGCGCAGGATGCGGCGGCCCCCACGGCGCCCAGCGTGCAGGTGGTGTGCCACCCCAGCTGCGAATGGCGGTCATTGACGGCGAGCCCGAGCTTGGCGGCGATTTCAACGCCCACCACGTAGGCCTCGACGAGCGCTGGCCCCGCGACACCGATCTCTTCGCCCAACGCCAGCACGGCCGGAACGATCGGCGCCGAGGGATGGCCACGCATGGATTCGTTGGTGTCGTCGATGGCGTGTGCGTGCGCGGCGCAGCCGTTGATGAGCGCGGCATCGCGCGCCGAGGCGCGCCGCGGCTGGGCCCAGAGGGTGCACGGCCCGGTGCCGGTCTCGGCCAGCCGGGCCGCCTGGATGGAGACAGGCTCACCGGCACCGGCGAGCGCGCCCCCCAGGCAGTCGGCGATCGCGCGTTGCGCTTCGGCGTGCACAGAGACGGGCATGTGATCGCAGGCAGCGGACTGGACAAAGGCCGCGAAAGCGCGCGTCAGGCCCTGAGGCTGCTCCGCTTCACCTGCGCAGGACGCGGCGCTCATGCGGCGTCGCCCTGCGGTTGCCAGGCGGCGACGTGCGCCTCCATCTCGTCGAGAAAGCCATGGATGCCATGACCGCCGACTTGCACGCTCAGCGCCGCACACACCGCGTCGATGCTGCGGCGCGGGACGATCGCGACGCCTTCGACGCTCGCGCAGATCACATCCCCCGGGCTGACGATCACGCCACCGCAGGCCACCGGCACGTTGAGTTCGGCGGGCCCGAGCTTCGGTCCCGAATGGGGGGAGATACCCAGCCCGTAGATCGGGATGCCGGCCTCCTGGGCCTCTGCCATGTCTCGCCAGGCGCCATTAACCAGCAGACCGGCCATGCCGTATTCGTCGCGCGCCACCTTGAGCAGTTCGAAGCCTCCCATGCACCAGCGCGTGAAGGCTTGGCCGTCCACCACGAGGACGTCGCCAGGCTTGATGCGGCGGATCGCGGCCATGACGCCGAGGTTGTCGCCCGGGGGGCACTTGACGGTGAACGCAGGACCTGCCATCGGGAGGGCCGGCAGCACCAGGGGCCGCACCTCGGGCGCGCAGGTGTACATGCGCCCCACCAGATCGCTCAGGCGGGTGACGTCGGCCGCACGCAGCTGCGCCAGGCAGGCGGCATCGATCGGCGCGGCGTGCGGCTGGATCAGGAATGGCGCAAGGGGTCGCTTCCAGCGGCGATCGGAAGGTGTGGCAGACATGGTGGCTTCAGGGTCAAAGTGCAGATTTGCTGCGAATCTTTGCTATTTTCCGAAGCTCACCTCTATTGCGAAAGCGACGATTACTGATGAACCGATGAGGTTATCTCATCAACTTACGACGGCCGCCAACAGCCATTCGCGGAAGGCGGCCACCGCCGGGGCGTCGCGGCGCGCCTCGGGACACACGAAGTGATAGCCGCGCGAGCTCGGCAGTCCAAAGCGGGACAGCTGCACGATCCGGCCCTGTGCGATGTCGCTCGCGACCAGAAAGCGCGGCAGAAGTGCTGCCCCCATGTCGGCCAGCACCGCTTCCAGGATCATATTGAAGCTGTCGAAGCGCGGCCCGCGAAATGCGTTCGGCGGCTCCACCTCGACATGGCGGAACCAGTCTTGCCAGGCGGAAGGTCGCGTGAATTGCTGCAGCAACGTGGCCCGTCCAAGATCGGCCGGCGTGCGCAGCTTCAGCGCCTGCCGGTAGGTCCGGCTGCTGACCGGGATCATGTCCTCGTCCATCAGCAGCGTTGCGACCGCACCGGGCCAGGCGGGCTCACCATAGTGAATGGCAGCGTCGAAAGGCTCTTTCGCGAAATCGAACGGCGCGCTGCGCGACACCAGGTTGACGTTGACCTCGGGATGCATCGCCAGGAACGTGGGCAGCCGCGGGATCAGCCACTTGACGGCAAAGGTCGGCACCGAGGCGAGGTTCAGGATCTCCTTGTCACCCGTGGCCATGGCCTGGTTGGTGACCTCGCCCAGGTCCTTCAGGATGCGCCGGACCTCTTCCAGGTAACGTGCGCCCGGCCCCGTCAGCAGCACGCGCTGGCGCACACGCGCGAACAGGGCCACGCCCAGGTTCTCCTCCAGCTGTCGCACCTGCTGGCTCACCGCGCCTTGCGTCAGGTGTAGCTCATCGGCCGCGCGCCGGAAGTTCAGATGTCGCGCAGCCGATTCGAAGGCCGTCAGGGCCGTGATGGAGGGGAGTCGCGCACGCTTCATGGAATGCCATTGTCGGTGCGGCGTGCCCGCTAGGCGGCCGTGCAACGCGTTCGCGCTCAGGCCTGCTGCGCGAACTCTCTAGAGATGGCCTCGGCCCGCGTGCAGGCCGCGGCGACGGCATCCTTCAGGGCCTGGGCAGTCCGGGCCGCGTCCAGTTGCGCCAGCGCAGCCTCCGTGGTTCCATGCTTGGACGTCACGCGCTCGCGCAGCGTCCCGAATGCATCGCCCGACTGCGCCTGCTGCACGGCGCCGGCGACGGTCTTGAGGACCAGCTCGCGCGCCGCCACCTCGTCGAAGCCCACCGCCTGGGCCGCGGCCTGGAACGCCTCCAGAAAGTGAAACACGTAGGCGGGGCCGCTGCCGCTGACGGCCGTGACAGCATTCAGTCGTTCGTCGTTTTCGACCCAGAAGCAATGGCCCGTCGTGGCCAGCACGTCCTGCGCGACGCGTCGGTCGGCCGGCGCGGCCTCCGGCGCGGCGGTCAAGCCCGTCACGCTGGCACCGATCAGGGCCGACGTGTTCGGCATGGCGCGAATCACGCGCGCGCTTGCCAGCCAACCCGACAGCTCGACGCAGCGGATCCCCGCCGCGATGCTGATGTGCAGGGGTGCCCGCAGGTGCGCGCTGGCCTGCTGCACCGCCTGGCGCAGCACCTGCGGCTTGACGGCCCAGACCACCACCTCGGCACCCGCCAGACGATCGTCGACGCGGCCTCCCACATCGACGCCCAGCGAGGCGTGCAGGCGCTCTTGCTGCGCCGCGTCGGGGTCGAACACCACGATGGCCCGGGGCGGCAGCCCCGCCCTGATCAGGCCGCTGATCAGGGCCGTCGCCATCTGACCGCCGCCGATGAAGGCGTACGAGCCGGCTTGTGCTTTGGAAAATTTTGAGTTCATGAGAAGTCTGGGTTGATGCTGCGTGCACGGAAGACCCCGGCAGCAAAGTCTCTGGCGATAGGGGAAGCGCCGGCAAGAAATGCAGGGGGATGCCTCTGTGGCAACACTCCATGGCCGGCTACACCAAATCTACGCATCCCTCGCCGAGCATTGTTTCGAAGATGCGCATCGACACCACACAAAGCACGGTGCGGCCGTGCGTTGGCGATGCATCCGGCCCCCGGCCGCGTCCTCGCAGGCCACGGTCTGCAGCATCGATGCCGGCTTCGAGCGCAGCGCGCGGAGCGACCCGCCCACCTGAGCCGCCATCGCGCAAGACCACTCCAGCGGCGTTCCGCCGGCGAGCCGCGTTGCGCGCGTAAACCCTGCCTTGTTTTCGTATATTTCTTCGTATATCTTTGCGTATATGAAGAAGCCGGACGCGGTTTTCTTCTGCCAGGGGGCCCTCTTGCCAGGGCCTTTGTTCCTCATTTGCCAGAGAGATTTGATGTACTACTTCGCCTACTGCACCTGGATCAACGATCCGGAAATCAAACGCTACATGCCCGGATGCAAGAAGATTGCCAAGGCCGTGCTGCCTAACTACCGCCTGGAATTCCATGCCGCTGCCGGCCGCACCGACCGCGGCTGGTGCCACCTGAACGGCCTGCCCGAAGCGTGGAGCGAACAATGCGAAGGCCTCGTGTTCGAAGACGACGGCCTGACCGACGACTACGACGATTTCGAGCGCTTCGCCATCACCGTCCTCGGGGAAGATGGCAAGACCTACAACTGCTGGACCTATCGCATGACCTCGCCCGGCATGGCGATGCGCCCGCCGAACTTCTACTGGCAGCACATTCCCGACGGTCTGAAGTCCGAGGGCTTCTCCGCCGACTACATCGCCAAGGTTCAGGCCACCTACGAAGCTGCAGCGCCCTGCCCACGCGCGGACCGCCCGAATCCTTCCGCAATCCCTGGCAAGTCCGCCGACTCGCGTTAACCACGACTGCGCCTACGCCGTCAGCATCTCAAGAAATCACCGAGAAAGAAAATCATGCGAACGTTCATGTCATCTCTTCGGGCAACTCTGCTGCTGACGGCGTTGTCGCCGTTGTGCGGCCTTGCCCAGCCCGCGGCATCACCCGCCACCGAAGCGGCACGGGCCGTGCCCCCCGACGTCAAGGCGCGTGGCGTGCTGCGCGTGGGGTCGCAGCAGACCTTTCCTCCCGTCGAGTTTCGTGAACCCGGCGGCACCAGCGTCTCGGGCGTGAGCCGCGACCTGCTCGAGGACGTGGCGCGCCGTCTGGGCCTGAGGCTCGAATACATCCAGTCCGAGTACGCCTCCCTGATCTCCGGCGTGGAAGCCGACCGCTTCGACGTCGCCTCCGGCGGCATCAGCGACACGGAGGAGCGCGAACAGAAGCTCGACTTCGTGAACTACATGCAGTCCGGCGGCAGCATCCTGGTGCTGTCCGCCAACACCGACAAGCTCTCGACCATCGATGACTTCTGCGGCAAGGGGATCGCCACGATGCTCGGTGGACGCACCATCATGACCGCCGTGGAGGCGGCCTCGGAACGCTGCACGAAGAACGGCAAGGCACCGATCCGCGCTGAACAGTTGCCCACCGCACCCGATTCACGCATGCAGCTGGATCTCAAGCGCGTCGACGGCTACATCGGAGACTACCCGGCACTCGTCTACATGGGCTCGCAGTTCCCGGGCAAGTACAAGGTCGTGGGCGGCAACTACATGCTCACGCCTTACATCACCTCATGGGGCTTCGCCAAGAGCAAGACCGGCCTGCGCGATGCGGTTCAGAAAGCCACGCAGAGCATGCTCGAAGACGGCACCTACAGAAAGATCCTGGACAAGTGGAATGTCGGCGGCGCCGCGCTGCCGACGATCAGCATCAACCTGCCCTCCAGCAAGCGCAAGTGAACTCCACTCCTACTTCCTCTGCATCGGCTGCGCTGCCGGTGCGCCGCGTGGTACACCGGCGCCAATGGGGTGCCTGGTTCTTCGGCGCGGTCGTGGTGCTGGCGCTGGCCTGGCTGGTCACGGCCGCGGTCGGCTCCAAGGTGATCGACGTCGGCGTGTTCGCCAGCTACGTGTTCAGCCGCAACGTGCTCATCGGTGCCGGCCATTCCGTGATGCTCGGCACCATCGCGCTGCTGCTGGCGGTGGCGGTCGGGCTGATCGTGGCCATGATGCGCGTGAGCGGCAACCCGATCCTCGTGGGCTTCGCCGCCAGCTACGTGTACTTATTTCGCGGGACGCCGATGCTGATCCAGCTGATCTTCTGGTTCAACGCGTTCCCGATCATGTTTCCGCAGCTGCATCTGGTGGTGCCGTTCACCGGCCTCGTGCTGCTGGACCTACCGATGACGCAGGTCATCACGCCCTACGCGGCGGCCCTGGCCGGGCTGAGCCTGGCCGAAGGCGCCTACATGGCCGAGATCATCCGCGGCGGATTCATCGCTGTGGACAACGGCCAGCGCGACGCAGCGCGCTCCATCGGCATGACGCACGGCATGATCATGCGCAAGGTAGTGATCCCGCAAGCGGCGCGCATCATCGTGCCTGCCACGGGCAACCAGTACATCATGCTGCTGAAGTCGACCTCGCTGGCCTCTGCCATCGGCTACCTCGAGCTGCTACGCATCTCCACCGACATCTACGCGGCTAACTTCCGGGTGGTCGAACTGCTGGCCGTGGCCGGGTTCTGGTATTTGGTCATGACCGCCTTCGCCACCGCCTTGCAAACGTCGCTCGAGAAGCGATTCCCACACCGATGACTACGCCCACCTCCCGCCCCTTCACGCAGGCCGTCCGCATGGTCGGCGTGACCAAGTATCGCGCCACGCAGGCCGTCCTGCGCGACGTGAGCTTCGATGTGTCCGAGGGCCAGGTCGTGGCTGTGCTCGGCCCGTCCGGCGCAGGCAAGTCGACGCTGCTGCGCTGCATCAACCATTTGGAAACCATCGACGGCGGCAAGATCTTCGTCAGCGGCGAACTCATCGGCTATCGCGAACGAGGCGACGCGCTGATCGAGCTGCCGGACAGCGAGATCAGCCGGCAACGCCGGCGCATCGGCATGGTGTTTCAGAGCTTCAATCTGTTTCGCCACATCACCGTTCTCGACAACGTGATGGCCGGTCCGGTCCATGTGCTGGGACAGACGAATGCCCAGGCCAGGGCACTGGCGATGGAGTTGCTGTCCCGCGTGGGCCTGGCCGAAAAGGCCGGCGCGTACCCGAACCAGCTCTCAGGCGGCCAACAGCAGCGCGTAGCCATCGCGCGGGCACTGGCGCTCAAGCCGCGGCTGATGCTGCTGGACGAGCCCACCAGCGCGCTGGACCCCGAGCTGTCGCATGAGGTGATTGCCGCCATCCGTCAGCTCGCGCTGGACGGCATCACGCTCATGATCGCCACGCACGAGATGTCGCTGGCGCGCGATTTCGCGCATCGGGTGCTGTTCATGGTCAATGGCGAGCTGGTCGAGGACCGGCCGGCACGCGACTTCTTCCAAGCCCCGCGGCACGAGCGCAGCAAGCAGTTCCTCGCGCACCACGCGGACGCCCCCGCTTCTTTGGAAACAACGGCTTCATGAAACAATTCTTCAAGACCCTCCACCATGTGTGCATCGTCGTGCACGATCTGGACAAGACGGTGAACTACTACGAAAAGCTCGGCGTGGGCCCCTGGTTCGACTACCCCAAGGCGGGGCCCTACGTCGAATTCGATGTGCCGAACCGGGCGGCCTCCGATGCCATGCGCTACAAATGCGTCGACCTCGACAATGTGCAGATCCAGATCTGCCAGCCTTCGGAACTCGATTCGCCGCAGCGGCGCTTCCTGGACCAGCATGGTGAAGGCGTGTATCACCTGGGCTTCGAGGTTGCGGATCGCGACGCAGCCGAGGCCGCCGCGCGTGCACGGGGCATTGGCGTGACCGCCCGGGGTGCACGTGCGGACGGCTCGGGCTTTGCCTACTTCGACACGCGTGCGCAGGCCGGGGTGGTGCTCGAAGTGCGCAAGAGCGCTTGAACAATATTGCAGGAGGCCGAATGGCACTCAAGAAGACCGGCAACGACCTGATCGCCGGAGATGTTTTCCAGAAGCTGCGAACGAAGATCCTGACCCTGGACATCAAGCCGGGCTCACGGCTGGTGGAGGACGAGGTATCGGCTTGGCTGGAAGCCGGCCGCACGCCCGTGCGCGAGGCGCTGCTTCGACTGCAGGGCGAAGGCCTGGTCAGCCGCGACCGCGGCTGGGTCGTCGAGGCCAGCGATCCTGCGTCGTTCCGGACCATCTTCGAGAGCCGCATCGCCATCGAGGGCTATGCCACGCGACTGGCTGCCGAACGCGCCACGCCTGCGGCGCTCGATGAGCTCGAACAGTTGGTCACCGAGATGGACCGCGGCGAGGAGCTGCCACGCAGCGAAATCAACCGGCTCAACCAGACATTTCATCGGCAGATCGTCGCACTCTCGGAGAACCCCTTCTTCGCCGAGTTGCACGAGCGCACGCAGTTTCAATACTGGAACCTGCGGCTGCCGGTGATCTTCATGAAGGACCAGCTGGGTCGTTCGTCCGAGCAGCATCATGCGATCCTCTCGGCATTGAAGGACCGCGATGGCGAGCGCGCGGAGCGCGCCACGCGCGAGCACATCCAGACGACGATGAGCATCGTCGCGGACGCGCTGCGCGACGACTGACGCCGAGACGACTGCCCATGCACGCCTGGCGCATCGCGGCCCGAAATACGCATCTGTACCCCGGCGCGAGGATGCAGGGCCTCGACCCGGCGCTGCGCCATGCCCTGCATGCTGGCGATACGGTCACCATCGAGTTCTCGGACCAGGGTGTCGCGCAGGGCGAGGTGCTGGCGTGCTCCGACCAGGGCTGGCACCTGGGGGCGCGGCCTCATACCACGATGGCGGGCACCACCGTCGCGGCCAAGCACTGGCTCATCGAGTGGGCGGGCACGGACGACGACGACGCTGCGGGCATGCGCGTCAAGGCGCACCTAGCCTGAGCTTGCCGTGACCTCCCCCCATCGCCCCGCCGCGGGCGGCGCGCTGCTGGTCGCGGCCATGGCCGGCTTCGCGCTCTCGGACATGTGGGCCAAGGGACTGGCCAGCACTTTCCCCCCCTTCCTGCTGGCCTGGTTCCGCTACCTGGGCCTCTTCGCCCTGGTGTTGCCACTGGTGCTCACCAGGCCCGCCTTGCTGCGCACTGCCCAGCCGCGCCTGCAGGTGCTGCGCGCAGTGGCACTGGTTGGCTCCGCCCTCTTCTTTCTCTACGCGCTGCGATCGATACCGCAGGCCGAAGCGACGGCCATGGTGTTCGCGTCACCTCTGTTCGTCATGCTGCTGGCGCGGGTGGTGCTCGGTGAGCGCGCAGACTTGCAGCGATGGCTGCCGGTGCTGTGCGGCTTCGCGGGAGTGCTGGTCGTGGTGCGGCCCGGTACGCTGGCCTTCGGCGGTGCCGAGATCTTTCCGATGTTGTCATCAATGTCCTGGGCATGCGCGGTCATCCTCACGCGCCGCCTGTCCGCCGCAGAGCACACCGCGACCACGGTGCTCTATTCATCCACGATCGGTGTACTGGGCCTGAGTCTGTTGCTCCCGGCCATGGACTGGTCGCCCATCGGCACCGCCTGGTGGCGTCTGGCGCTCATGTCGCTCAGTTGGTGCGCCGCGCAATGGTTGGTGCTCCTGGCCTACCGCATTGCGCCGCCCTCGGCGATCGCGCCGTTTTCGTACTCACAGATGCTGTGGGCCGCCCTGCTCGGGTGGATGGTGTTCGGCCACTGGCCCGATGCGACCAGTTGGACAGGCATGGGCCTGATCGCACTGGGCGGAGGCTACGCAGCGCTTCAGACCCGGTTCATCCGGCGCCGATGAGAGGCGTCGCGCCTTACGGTCGGCACTGATGACTTCGCCCTGTTGTCTCTGAACGATCCGAGGGCGACCATAGCTTCGGCGGTTGACATCATGGATGACTGCCACCTTGGCGTCCAGAGCCTGGTTGGCCAGTGCGCTGGGGCTGGGCGGGCGCACGCGCCATTGGCAATAGCCGCTGCGAGACACGCCCAGGACTCGGCAAAGCCGGCTGACGGCGTACTGGTTGCGATGCTCGTCGATCCAGGCGTACTTCATCGCGCCCCCTGGCGAAGTACGACGTCACTTTTCGAAGGATTTCGACATCCAGCTTCACGTCGGCCAATTCCCTGCGCAGCCGGATGTTCTCAGCTTCACGTTCACTGATTGGGCGACGCGCAGGCGCCTCACCAGACACTGCCGCGTCGCTGACACCGGCCGATGCAATGCCTCGCCTGGACCAGTTGCCCAACGTGGCCACCGGCACACCAAGACATCGTGCGGCCTCGTGGCCACCAACCGACGCCGCGAGCTTGACAGCCTGGGCTTTGAATTCCCCTTTGTACTGCCTCTTAGGCAGCTTACCTTCTCCCATCTCGATTCTCCGTACCTCTGAAGTTATCAATTTCTTGCTGTACGTGAAATCAAGGCAGGGTCAGGTAGAGCCGGTCTCAAAAAATGGTCGTCAGTGGTCGGATAGATTTTCCATCTTTAGTCGCCGCGTGAGCCAGTTTGCCGTGAACTCGAAGTGCTCACGCATGTTCGATTCCGCCGTGTGGCCGTCATCCCCGAACACCAGTTGGGTCACGTTGAAGCCTAGCGCTGCCAGAGCGGCGGGCTCGTCTCTGGAGACGAGATCTTCGTGCGCGCCGTTCACCATGAGAATGGGTTTGCGCAGCTGCGCCGCAGTCGGCATCTTCAACTGGCGCGAGAGCTGGAAGGCTTCGTAGTATTCGCACATCGCTTCACGCGGTGTGGTCTGCGGATTCATGTTCGCAAACACGGTGTAGGGCGCGACGATCCAGGCAGGCGCCACCTTGCAATGCGCTTGTCCAAAGCTCGCATCGCTGGGGCCGCCCACATTGACCACCGCCTTGTAGAGGTCGTTGCTCAGCCCGCCAAGCGTTCCCAGATAGCCGCCCATGCTCCATCCATACAAGGCCACCCGGCTTGCGTCCAGGTCGCTGCGGGCCTTGATGTAGTCCGCCACGGCGTCGAACATCACATGGGACTCCGGCCGGAACCCCAACTGGTTCTCCCCGGTGTCTGGGTTTTCCACAATGATGGTGGCGAAGCCCCGACCCATGAAGTAATCACTGTGCCGGATCATCTCGGTCTTCAGGTTGTCGAGGCCGCCGAGAATCACCAGCACCGGCAGTTTCTCGTTGCGACTTGTTCGTGCAGGCGGCGCCCGGAAGTAGCCGGTAAATTCTTTCGCGCCGGTCTTGAAGGCGATGCGCTGGAGCGGCTTTCCCATGAGCGCATGGGCTCGTTCGGTTGCCTGCAGATCGGCGGTGGGAACCCGCTTGGGAAGCCGGTTCATCCGCAGGTAGAAGGCGGCCTTCTTGTATTCGACCGATGCGGCAGCGTTGTTTCCTCGCGCTTCGGAGGCGCGGGCTCGTTCCAGGTGCAGTTGGGCGGGCTGGTTGAACGTCGCCTGCCAGATCGCCTGCGACGGCCCGGCGTGTTCCGGCAGCGCTGCGGCGATTTCGTCGAAGGTGCTTGCTTCGATGCCGGCGTCCTCGAGCCACCAACAGATGTTGAATTTGAACGAGGGGTGCATGCGGGCGATGCCCTGCGGATACTCCGCCTGCCCCTTGCTGCAGAACTCGGCCATGCTGTCCGCGGTCTTGGCGGCCGGGAGACTTCGGGCCGCAGATGCTTGCGGCGCTGCCGCGATGCAAAGAACAGCCGCGAAGGCTGTCGAGAGTTTCAGGATCAATCTGTTCGTCACGGTTTTTCCTCTTGTTCAGGATTCGGTTCGGGTCGGCACACCAGGCAGCCAGCCATTGCCGCGATACCAGGCGAGCGTGTCGGCCACGGTTTGCTCGATCGGGCGAAACTTCAGCTGAAGCTTCTGCTCGCTCTTGGTGTGGTTGAAATGGCTGCGCCCCGCCTCCTTGCGCATCAGCCGCACGGTGGCCAGGCTGAGCAAGATGGGCTTGCCTGTGGCCCGCGCATAGAGTTCCTGCACCGCCGCCAGCAGGTACAGGAGCGGAAAGGGCAAGTGGCGTGTCGGCGTGCGGATGCCCGCGATCTTTCCAACCAGGGGCACCAGTTCCTGCATCGTCATGTGGCGCCCGGCTGCCAGATAGCGCTCACCGCGCTGGCCGCGTTCCGCGGCAGAGATCTGCGCCTTGGCCACGTCGCGGGCATCGACAACGGAAAAGCTGCCCGGCACCAGCCCGGGCAGTTTGCCGAGCACCACATCGTTGACGAACTGTCCTGACGAGGTGGGACCGATGTCGGCCGGCCCCCACATCCATCCGGGCAGGACAAAGCTCGCGTGCATGTCCGGGTGCGCGCCCAGAAAGGCCAGCACGACCTGGTCGGCCATGATCTTGCTACGGTAGTAGTCGTCGCTGGCATCCGCCAGGTCGCGCAGGCAGGTCTCGTCCATGGGCACGCCCGGCTCGCCGTTCAGCACCGCGATGGACGAGGTCTGGACGAAGCGCCGGATGCCGGCACCGTAGGCCCGCTCGATGAGCTGGCGGGTGCCGTCCACGTTGATGCGCTTGAGCTCTGCCCAGTGGCTGCCGCCCTTGAAGTTGTCCCTGAAGAACGCGGCGGTGTGGAACACCACGTCGCACGCTTGCAGCTCGCTGGAGAACGCAGGCACGTCGGCCATGTCGCCCAGCACCAGCTCGACGCCTTTCACCCCCGCAAACTGCTGCTGGCCCTTGGCCTTCGAGCGAACCAGGGCCTTGACGAAGACGCCGCGCGCGACCAGCTCGCGCGCGAGGTTGTTGCCGAGAAGGCCGGTCGCGCCAGTGACGAACGCGGTCTTCAAGGGCTTCGGTTTTTCCATATCAATCGAACTTCAAAAATCAAACGAGTTTTTGAATGTACCTTCACCATTTCTAAATATCAAGTGATATTCGAACGTGGGATTCAGGACGGCGACCCGGAAGGAGGCGCTGGCAGGCGCTGGCAGGCGCTATTCAAAGTTCATGTGATATCTTTTCGACCATGACCCCGACGACAGCAAAAACGCGCCTGACCCGCGAGGAAAGCCGGGCGCAGACGCGCGAGCGCTTGATCGAAACCGCGCAGCACTTGTTTGTGTCGAACGGCTATGGGGGCGCGTCGATCCGCGACATCGCGGACAAGGCGGGCTACTCCCAAGGCGCCTTCTATTCGAACTTTTCGAGCAAGGAGGACGTCCTGCTGGAGTTGCTGCGGCGGCACATGGAAGCCGAAGCGCTGCAGCTTTTCAAGGTCATGGGCGACGAGCGGCAAGAGCCCGAGCAGATGCTTGCCGAGCTGGAAGCCTGGGCTTCCACACTCAATCACGATGCCGACTGGTGCATGCTTTCCATCGAGCTTCAGCTGCATGCCAACCGCAGTCGAAGCTTCGCGCAGGAGTACCAGAAGGTGTGGGACAAGCACCGATCCGAAATCGGCGGCGTGATCGGGCAGTTGTTCGACAAGCTCGGGCGCACGCCTCCCGCCGCACCGGACGAGCTGGCCACAGCCTTCATGGCCCTGTCGCACGGGCTGGCATTGCAGCGGATGAGCACTCGCCCCGATCCCTCGGGACGCCTGATCATGGTTTTCCTGCGCGGGCTGATCGCAGGCGCGCAAGGCCTGGAAGCGGTCGCCGTCGCATCAGATGGCCCCGCTGCGCGCGAGCCGAAGAAGCGCGCTGCGAAAACCACGCGCTGAGCCGGGACAGGGACTCGGGCAGCCTTTTCAGGCAAGCAGCGCCTTCACCAGGTCGAGTTGGCGGTCGGGCTTCTCGGTGCCCAGTTCGAGGCTGGCCTCGATGCGTTCGAGGTGCTCGATCATGCAGGTCACGGCCGCCTCGCCCTTGCCGCACAGACGAAGAAAGTCGGAATGCTCGTCAGACGACCAGTGCGGGTCGTTCGACGAGTGGTAGAGCACAGTGATCCCCGCACCCTCGCCCCGCTGCAATGCGCAGCCTGGGGCATTCGAAGGGCTACGTCATTTCTCGCTCGCCCCTCTGACACGCTTCGTTGTCGCCCGGCTCGACGGCAAACCCTGCGCAACTTCCAGAAGCAACCCGCGGAGCCAGGCGATCGCAGGATCTCGCTCCTGATACTTGTGCCATTGCATGTGCTCAGCAAACGCAGGGATCTCCACCGGGCACGCGACGACGCGCAGCGGAAAGCGCTCGGCGATCTGCTGCGCCAGCCGTGTCGGCAGCGTGGCGATGCGCGGCGTTCCGACCAACAGCGGCGGCACCAGGGTGAAGCTGGGCGCGATGACGTCCTGCCTGCGGGCGCGCTTGCCCACGGCGATCAACTGCTGGTCATAGGTCAGGCGCCGACCACCGCCCCACTCGACACCGATGTGCGAGGCCTCGAAATACTGCTCCGCCGTGAGCTTCTTCGTCATGCCGAAATGCTCGGGACTCACGAGACATGAAAACGTGTCCTCGAACAACAACTCGGAAGGATGCCCGGGCACGATGGCGAACTGCGGCGTGATGAGCAGCTCGATCTCTCCGGCCTGCAACAGGTCGCGAGACTGCGGGCTTCTGGCGCGCAGGTCGAACTCCATCCGAGGCGCTGCGCTGGCCGCACGCCTGACCGCCGCCGACAGCAACACCGAGATGACGTAGTCCGAGGAATCGATGACGAAGCGCCGCTGCGAGGTGGTCGGGTCGAACGTCGGCTGCGCCCGGGCGATGGCCTGCACACGCAGGAGCACGTCGTGGACCGGTTTGACCAGTTCGGCAGCCAGCGGCGTGAGGACGAATGACTTGCCGATCGGCTGCAGCAACTCGTCCTTGAAGTACTCGCGCAGGCGCCGCAAAGACAAGCTGGTCGCAGGCTGGCTGAGGAAGACGCGCTCCGAGGCGCGCGTCACGCTGCGGGTGGTCAGGAGTGCGTCGAGCACGACGAGGAGATTCAGGTCGAGTTTGTCGAATCGCATGTCGGTTCTTCCATTTGCGCGGCAAATGACAATACTTTAAACAATTCATTTGTCGCATGGATGTGGGCTGCGAACAATCGAGCCCATCGAGGGACGCCTCGGTCCGTCACCTCACTCACCCGGAGACAAACAAGAATGACCTCATCGCTCGCGCGGCATGCAGCTGCGCCAAGATCCGGCTTGCGCCGTTCGCCTGCCAGGCACATCCATCTGGTGGCCGCGTGCGCGGCATGGGCTGCCACAAGCGCAGGCGCCCAGAGTTCCATCACCCTGTCCGGAAAGGTGGAAATGTCCGTCGACCACCTGCGCATCTCCTCGCCCAACGGCAGCTCCCGCACGCTGACGGCGCTGTCCAGCGACTCGTCGCGCCTGATCTTCGAAGGCGTCGAGGACCTGGGTGGCGGCTGGGGCGCGAAGTTCAAGCTCGATCATGGCTTCAACGCAGACACCGGCACTGTGGGTTTCGGCGGAATCTACTTCGGCCGCGAGGCCATGGTTGGGCTGGTGACGCCCTATGGCGAATTGCGGCTGGGTCGCAACTACATCCCCATGGACGACCTCACCGGGCCGCTCGATCCCTTCTACTTCACCGGCATCGGCGCAGCCTGGCCGATGACCCTCTTCACGCCGCGCATCAACAATTCGGTCAAGTACCTCAGCCCGCGCATGGGCGGCTTTCAAGTGCGTGCGCTTGCCAGTGCCAGCGAAGGCGTCAGGGGTGCGCAATACACCGGCCTGGGCGTCTCTTACAACGACACGAATTTCGACCTACACGCGGCCTACACCATCCAGAAGAACGCGGTGCCCGCCGGCGATCGCAAGGAATTCATGGTGGGCGGCGACTACAAGTTCGGCGGTCCGCGCCTGACCGGTTTCTACATCCAGCGCAACGATCCGGGCCAACCCCGACGTTCCTCGGCATTGGTCGGCACAAACTGGCCGCTCGGCGCCGGTGAAATCCGCGCGAGCTACCTGGTCGAGCGGCAAGGGGCAAGCAAGGCCTCCAGAGTCGCCCTCCAGTACATGCACTTCCTCTCTCGGCGCACGGCCGTCTTTGCCGGCATCGCACGCCTGAACAATGGCGTGGGCTTCTCCGAAACACTAAATCCAGCGCTGCCCGTTCTCGCCAAGGGCGAAGACGTCATGGGCACGCAACTCGGCGTTCGCCACAGCTTCTGACGCGGCCCTTCAAGAAAAAAGGACATCCCAATGAGACGAACCTTCCTGACCTTCTGCGCCGCAGCCACCGCACTGCTGGCGCTCACGCCAGCCTTCGCGCAAGAGACGGCGTATCCCAACAAGCCCATCCATGTCGTGTTTCCCTATCCTGCAGGCTCTTCGCTGGAAGTGGTGGGACGCCTGGTGTCGGAACGCGCCTCGCGCATCCTCGGCCAACCGATCGTCTTCGAGAACAAGGCCGGCGCCAACGGCATCCTCGGCACCACCCAGGTGGCCCGGGCCAAGCCGGACGGCTACACGCTGGCACTGACGACGACCTCGGCCCTGCTCCTGAACAGCCTGCAGCGCAAGGACCTGCCCTACGACCCGGTGCGCAGCTTCACGCCGGTCATTGCCGTCGCTGACATCCCGGTGGGCCTGATCGTCAGCTCGCGGCTGCCCGCGACCGACCTGCGCGCACTCGTAGAGCAGCTAAAGAAGCAGCCGGGGCAGCCCTATGCGAGCGTCGGCATCGGCTCCTTCAACCACTTGCTGATGGAGCAGTTCAAGGCGGTGGCGGGCGTGGACATGCTCCACGTGCCCTACCAGGGCGCCGCGCCCATCATCCCTGAACTGCTCAGCGGTCGCGTGGACGTGACGGTGCTTAGCGTCGGGTCGGTGCTGGGGCAATGGAAAGCGGGACAGGTGCGGGTGCTGGCCTTCATGTCGGACAAGCGCCTGGCATCGCAGCCGGGCGTTCCGACGATGACGGAAGTGTTCCCGTCGTTCCGCCCGTTCGGCAACTGGATGGGCTTCGTCGCACCGGCGAACACGCCGGAGCCGATCGTGCGCAAGCTCAACGCCGCCTTCGCCCAGGCGCTTCAGCTGCCGGAGGTGCGCAAGAAGATCGAGGAAGAACAGTGGCACGTCATGGGCGGCTCGCCGCAAGACCTGGCGCGCCTGATTTCGAATGATCGCCCGATGGTCGAAGCGGCCATCAAGGCAGCAGGCATCCAGCCTGAATAGGGAGCAAACAAACATGCAGTCATGGGATGTCATCGTGGTGGGGGGTGGCCCTTCGGGCTTGACACTCGCCGCCGAACTGGCGGGTGCGGGCGCGAAGACGCTGGTGCTCGAACGCAGGACCGAGGGCGTGCAGTCGCGGGCGGGGACCATCCTGCCGCGCGTGCTCGAGTTGTTCGATGCGCGTGGCATTGCGGATCGGTTCATCGAGCGCACGCGCGAGATCGTGCCGTACCCGTTTCGGCCTTCGCACATATGGGCCGGCTTTCATCCGATTCGCTGGCAGTACCTGGAAAGCCGATTCGGCTTCACACTGGGATTGCCACAGAACTTCACCGAAGAAATCCTCTGGCAATGGGCGACCGAGAGCGGCGCGCAAATTCGCCGCGGCACGGAACTGCAGTCCTTCGAGCAGGATGGCAGCGGCGTGACCGTGTCGGTCACCGATGCCCAGGGGGCGCCAGCGACGCTGCGCGCGCGCTACCTCGTCGGCGCGGACGGCGGCCGCAGCACGGTGCGCTCCGGTGCCGGCATCCCGTTCGATGGCCATTCCGGCACCTTCCGCGGCATCGTCATCGATGCGCACCTGGATGCGCCCTGGCCCGGAGGACGCATCAACGTCGACAACGAGATGGGCTGGGTCCGCGGTTACGCCTTCGGTGAAGGCATCACCCGTTTCAACATCGTCCATCGCGACCGACGCGTGGCACCGAAGGATGAACCCGTCACCCTGGAAGAAGCGCTGAAATGCATCGCGGACGTGCACGGCACCGACTACGGCATCACCAGCCACCGCTGGGCATCGCGCTTCGACGACCAGATGCGTTCGGTGCCGTCGCTGCGAAAGGGTCGCGTGTTCCTGGTGGGCGAGTCGGCCCGCATCCACTATCCAGCCAGCGGCGTCGGCATGAACTTCTGCCTGCAGGATGCCTTCAACCTGGGGTGGAAGCTGGCCAACGTGGTCAACGGCCATGCCGATGAGTCGACACTGGACAGCTACGACGCGGAGCGCCTGCCTGTCATGCGCGCCCTGCTGGAGAGCGTCAAGGCGCAGTGTGTGCTGCAGTTCAACTTCGACGAAAGCGGCCTCACACTCAAGCGGCGCATGGCCGAGCAGATCATTCCGCTGCCGGACGTGCAGCGCAAACTGGTGCTGGAGTTGTGCGGGCTGGAAGCGCCGTATCCGCACGAAGCGGGCAACCACGCGCTGACCGGTTGCCGCCTGCCCGACTTCGACCTCCTCACGCTCGATGGCCGGTCGCTTCGGCCGGCCGAGCTCCTGCGCGATCGCAAGTTCCTGCTGCTCGACCTGGAAGGCCAGAGCCGCCAGTTCGAAGCGCTGCAGTGCGCTGGCCTGCCCTTGAACGTCGTCAGCGCCCGCGTCGGCCGCGTACCGGCAGAGATGGACGGCGTGACGGGCATCCTGGTGCGCCCGGACGGCTACGTCGCCTGGGCCAGCAGCGCCTTGGCACGGGCCGGTGAGGTCGAGGCGCAACTGGGCCGCTGGCTCACGCGGAGCAAGCCGTGAACACCCACCGCACCCTCCTGGCCGGTGGCTGGGTCCTGAGCATGGACCCCACCATCGGCGACCTGCGCCGCGGCGACGTCCTGATCGAAGGCGAGCGCATCGTCGCGGTCGCCCCCCACATCGAGACCGAAGCGGCCGAGCGCATCGACGCGCAACGCATGATCGTCATGCCGGGCTTCGTCGACACCCATCGGCACACCTGGCAAACCTGCGTGCGGCATCGCTATGCGGACATCGATCCTCAGATCTACTTCGTGGAAATGCTCGGCGCCAAGGGGGCTGCTTTCCGCACCGAGGACGTCTATGCCGGCACCCTGCTGGGCGCGGTGTCGGCCCTGGACAGCGGGACGACCACGATGCTGGACTGGTCGCATGTCCAGAACACACCGGAGCATGCGGACGCCGCCATCCTAGCCCTGCGCGACGCCGGCATCCGGGGGGTCTTCGCCCATGGCTGGCCGCTGGTCGAGGGGCATTCCTGGATGTTCGACAGCGAACGCGGTCATCCGCAGGACATCCGCAGGCTGCGCAGCCAGTACTTCTCTTCGGACGACCAGTTGCTGACGCTGGCGATGGCCGGGCGCGGCCCGGAAATGGCACGCCGCGAGGTCTGGCTGCAGGACCTGCGCCTGGCGCGCGAACTAGACATTCGCTCCACCATCCACATGGGCGCGTATGCGCGCAATGCACCGGTCCGCGCGATCGCCCAGATGCACCAGGCCGGCGTGCTGGGCGACGACCTTACCTTCGTTCATTGCTGCTTCTGCGGGGACGACGAACTGGCCATGATGGCCGACGCGGGCGTGACGGCCTCGTTGGGCGTGCACTGCGAACTGAACGCGCAGGGAATCGGCGATATCCCATTCGACCGGTTGCTGGCCGCCGGGATCCGTCCCAGCCTGAGCGGCGATACCGAAACGAAATGCGCTGGCGACATGTTCACGCAGATGCGCCATGCCTTTGCGCACTACCGCTCCTGGATGGGTGGCGGCCATTCGAAGGCCGCGAACGCACCACCGACCATCACTTTGCGTGACGTGCTCGAGTTCGGCACGATCGCCGGTGCAAAGGCCACGGGGCTGGCGCACAAGACGGGATCGCTGACGCCGGGCAAGCAGGCCGACTTCATTCTGGTGCGGCAGGACGACCTGAACCTCACCCCCGTGTCCGACGCCGTCGGGGCCATCGTGCTGGCCGCCCATCCAGGCAATGTCGATTCCGTCTACGTCGCCGGACGCGCGGTGAAGCGCAATGGCCGCATGCTGCACATCGATGTCGACGCGCTGCGCGCCCGCGCCTTCGACTCGCAACGACACGTGCTGGGGGAGATGTGATGCCGGCCATGCCGCAGCTTGATCCCCAACTCGCCGTGGTGGTTGCTGTCCTGCAGGCACGCGGTGCGCCCCCACCGTTCAGCGGCACGCCGGACGAGGCGCGCGGTCGCATGCGCGCCGCGGTCCTTGCCGCGCGCGAGCGCTCCGGATTGCCGGATGTGCAGTCTGCGGAGGACACCGTTGCCGCGCACGCAGACGTGCGCGTTCCGGTGCGCGTGTACCGCCCGCATTCGCACAGGCCGTCGCTGCCGACCGTCGTCTTCTTCCACGGCGGCGGCTTCGTGCTCGGAAGCGTCGAGCTGATGGACGACATCGCGCGCAAGCTGTGTCGCGACATCGAGGCGGTGGTGGTGTCCGTGGACTATCGACTCGCGCCGGAGCATCCCTTTCCCGCCGCGCACGACGACGCGCTGGCTGCCACGTTGTGGGCGCTGGCCAACGCCGTGGCCCTCGGTGGCGATCCCGCGTGCGTGGCCGTGGCCGGGGAAAGCGCGGGCGGCAATCTCGCTGCCTCGTCGGCTATCCAGGTTCGCGACCGCGGCTTTGCGCTCGCGGGTCAGCTGCTCATCGTGCCCGGCGTCGATTTCGCACGCGACACGGTCAGGCTCGAGAGAAACGATGGGTGTGCGTATCCAATGCTCACGCCGCACGACCTGCGGGAGGTGGCGCGGCTCTACCTGGGCACGGCAGCGGACCGTGCGACGGACTTTCCTCCGTCTCCCCTGCACTGCGCAGACTTGGGCGACTTGCCCGCCACGGTCATCGCCGTGGCAGGGTGCGACCCCCTGTACAACGAGGGGCTGGCCTATGCGGCGCGGCTGCAGGCGGCTGGCATTGCCACGCAGGTGCTGCGCTACGAAGACATGTTCCATCCCTTCTTCGGGTTCTTCGAGGTCTCAGAGGCTGCACGGCGCGCCAATGACGAAATCTGCAGCTGCTTCGCAGCGACCCTGCGTGCCCGCCCCGACGACACAAAGGAGGCTGAGGTATGAATCAAGCCCCCCATGCGTCGGTCCATTCGGTCGACCGCTTCGTGTTCAGCGTGCCCGACCTGCATGAGGCCGAGCAGTTCTACCGCGCCTTCGGCCTGGACGTGCGCCGCGAAGGCAACCGCCTGGCGCTGCACACCTTCGGCCATCCGCATTGCTGGGCCTGGGTCCATGCATCGGGCCGGTCGAAGCAGCTCGAGTACGTGCGCTATGGCGTGCATGCGCATCAGCTGGATGCCTTGCGGGAACGCATTGTCACGGCTGGCCTCGAGGCACAGCCGCACCCGCTGGGCGATGCCGAGGGCGTCTGGCTGCGCAACCCGGACGGCACACACCTGCAGCTCGTGGCAGCGTCGAAGGTGTCGCCCTCGCACAAGTCCCGCCCGGTCGTGACACCGCCCGTCGCACCGGGCCATGGCGCCGCGCCAGCGCGCAGCCGCGCGCTGCAGGTTCGCCCCCGTTACCTGTCGCACGTACTTTTCTTCACGCCCGACGTGCCGCGAATGATCCGCTTCTCGCAGGAAATCCTGGGCCTGCGGTTGTCCGATCATTCCGGCGACTTGATCGCCTTCCTGCATGGAGCCCATGGCTCCGATCACCATCTGGTGGCCTTCGCAAAGTCGCACGCGGCCGGCCTGCACCATTCGAGCTGGGACGTGGGCAGCATCGACGAGGTCGGGCGCGGCTCCGAGCAGATGCGCAATGCTGGCCATGGGCGAGGCTGGGGCGTGGGGCGGCACGTGCTCGGGTCGAACTACTTCTACTACGTGCGCGATCCGTGGGGCAGCTATGCCGAGTATTCGCACGACATCGACTACGTGCCGGCCGACAGCGAGTGGCCCGCGGCAGACCATCCGCCAGAAGACTCGCTGTATGTGTGGGGGCCTTCGCTGCCCCCCGATTTCATCACCAACCTGGAGCAGCCGGCATAAGCCGGCCTTGAAAGCCACACCATGAGACTCATCGCCTTTATCGCCAGCAACGGCCTGCCCGCCTTGGGGCTGCGAACCGGTTCGCAGGTCGTCAACCTCACCGAAGTCGGATTGCCGTCGACGCTGGACGCGCTGCTCAAGCACCCCGACGGACTGAGCGCAGTGAAGGATGCCGCCGCCCGCGCGACGCAGCACCTGGCGTTCGCCGAGCTGAAACTGCTGCCGCCGCTTCAGAACCCCTCCAAGGCCTTCGCCATCGGCCTGAACTACGTCGATCACGCCTCGGAAAGCAACTTCGAGCCGCCCAAGCACCCGGTCCTGTTCCAGCGCTTTCCCTCTTCATGGGTCGCACACGGCGAGCCCCTGGTGCGCCCGCGGGTCTCCACGCAGTTCGACTATGAGGCGGAACTCGTGGCCATCATCGGTAAGGCAGGCCGCTACATCGCCAAGGAGGATGCGCTGGCGCACGTGGCCGGTTACGCCATTTTCAACGAGGGTTCCATCCGCGACTACCAGTTCCGCTCCGGCCAATGGCTGTGGGGAAAGAACTTCGATCGCAGCGGCGGCTTCGGCCCCGAATTCGTCACAGCGGACGAACTGCCGGCAGGCGCCACCGGCCTGCAGCTGACCTGCCGACTGAACGGCGAAGTGCTGCAAAGCGCCAACACGCGCGACATGATCTTCGACGTAGCGACCCTCGTTGCCGCGTGCTCGGAAGGCATGGAATTGCAGCCGGGCGACATGATCATCACCGGTACGCCCTCGGGCGTGGGTCTGGCGCGCACGCCGCAGGTCTGGCTTAAGCCGGGCGACGTCTGCGAAGTGGAGATCGAAGGCATAGGCATTCTGCAAAACCCCGTGATCGACGAAGTGTGGGCCTGAGGCCTGATCGTCCTCCCCCGCTACCGCGGGAACAATGGGCAGGCGTGCCGCGCGCAAATGGGGAGCGGCTCGTTTTTGACGGACAGCTCCTCTCAAGCCGAGCCTCTCGAACGTCGGCAACCCATTTGAAGGGGGGCATACCCCAAGGGCGGCTATGCAGCGATTGCTGCCGGTCGCAACCGCATCGCGATTGAACGCTTACCGCCCCGGAGCAGTCGATCAGGCACCAGCGCTTTCGCCGATCCAGTGGCCAGTTTCGGAGGTACAACCACCCGTCCTGTCCAAACGCCCCTGACGAAGATCTCATCAGCGCCTCCGATGTGCAGGCGGCCAACCGACGACACCGACGGGCAAGAAAGAACCCAGTTCTCGGCAGTTGGGGATCTGGTGTCAACGTCCCTCTGTCGCGCGGATCATGTCGGCGCCTTTTTCCCCGATCATGATTGCATGCGCGTTCCTGTTGGAAGAGGGAATGCAAGGCACAACGGAAGCATCTACCACGCGCAAGTCGTCGATGCCGAGCACTCGTAGTTCATGGTCCAGCACGGCCATACTGTCGCCGCCCATCGCGCAAGTGCCCACCGGGTGGTAACGGGCCACAACACCTAGAGAGCAGACCTCACTGTCCGAAGCTTGCGTCGCGAGGCACTGATACCTGCGAACACCTGCTGCCCGGAACTATTTGCACAATGGTCCAGGGCTTGGCGTAACGCGGTATCCACACCGCGCAGTGACAGGCCATAGCGGGTCGCAACCTCATCGCGCGTCATCTCGTCGATTCGTAAGGAAATGAGCACGGCACGGTGGCGTCGCGGCATGCGCTCCATCGCACGATCGACCGCATGCAATTCCGAGCGGGCTTGCGCAATCGTCTCCGGACCGGGCGAATGGTCGACGAATTGTTCGAGCACGGCCTCGGCATCGCCGCTGTACTGCCACGGCCGATCGGTGCGCAGATAGTCGATGGCCAAGTTGCATGCCACGCGCAAGATGTAGCGCTCGGGGCTTAGCACCGGCTCGCCGACGACTGTCTCGCCCAGGCGCAGCCAGGTGTCATGCAGACAGTCACTGGCCAGGTGCGCGCAGCCGACACGGTGCAACAGGCGCTGACGCAGGCGCTCGTAGTTCGCGACAAGAAAATCCTGCAACGCAAAGCCATGATGCGCCTGGCCGAGCGGCTCGTTCGCGGCCTCGGTGCCGGAGGTCGGCCGCGAACATCGGAACACGCCCGGCTCCATGGGCAACGGGTGACCCGGCAAGTCATCGGCATGCACTGGACCCAGCGAACCAGGCGAACCACGCGATAGGGAAAGCATGCCGCTTCCCTACCGAACCTGTTGCAGGCGACGACGCTCTTCGTCCGTCAGGCGGGCCAGTTGCTTCGGATCGAAGCTGTCACCCAGGCCCACGAGCTGCATCGGAAACGACGGATCGTAGGGATGCTTCGCACTCGCCTGCCGGGCTGAATTCGGCGGCGGGGAAGCTTCGGCGCCGTTCCTTGGGCCAGCCTCGTCGCCGAAGCCCAACACCCGCACCGTGAACACCGATGGCAAGCTTTGCCGGGCTGCGGCGCGCTCACGCTGCAGCACATCCTGCGCGGCGCTCGCAGCCTGCGATGCGGCGGCGCTCGCGTTGGTGAGCGCGCCCACGTTCACCGCCGCAATCACCGGAATGCCCACGGCCTGCCCCTTCACCTGGATGTTCTCGGCGTTCACCACGCGCAGCGCCGCAAGGTTCACGTTGCCCGACACGCGAATGCCGGCTTCGCCTGCGTCGATGGTGCCCAGCGGCGCGATCAGGTCCACGTCGCCCGGCGGGATCTCCGGAATCGGGTTCAGCGTGGCAATGCCGGCACCGGTGTTCGGCGTGTTGGGCGACAGCGCCACATTGCCCACGTTGTCGTAGGCGCGCCGCTGCGGCGTGTAGACGATGGTGGTCTTGGCGCCGCGGCCCGCGTTGATGTCGCCTTGCGCCGACCACGCCAGCACGTTGCCGCCGAAGGTGGTGAAGATGCGGCTCTGCCCGAGCAGCAGGCTGCCGCGCGTGTAGACGTTGATGTCGCCTTCGCCCTGCGTGAGCAGGCCCGAGCCCTCGCCTGGCGTGAAGCCGCCATCCACGCCCACCACCGCGCGCCCGCCCGGCACCAGCAGGCTGATGTCGCCGCCGAAGTCGGTGTGCATGCCGGCGTCGAGTACCTTGTAGTACGGCAGGCTGGAGCCCGCGCTGCCCATGGCCAGCCATTCGTCGTAGCGCATGTAGTTCCTGCCCGGCAAGGCCCGCTTGGTCGGCTCTGCGATGGCCTGCTCGTAGTACAGGGCGCTGCTGAACATGGTCAGGTCGCCGGTGTAGTCGCGCGGGTTGCCCTGCGCATCGTGCGACGGCAGCAGCGTGGCGATGGCTTCGCGCCCGCGCAGGTAGCTGCCGCTGCGGCGGCTCTTCGGGTCGTTGTATTCGCGACCGCCGGCCTTCAGCTCAGCGTAGTACACGTTGCGCAGGAAGGCGCGTTGCTGCGGTGGCGGCAAGGCGTCGAAGAAGGCGCGCGCGTCCATCGTCCTCGCATCGAAGTGCAGACCCAGGCCGTTGGCGCCGCCGAAGCGTTCGGTGAGCCAGTTGACCAGGTGCAAGCCGCTTTCCAGACGGTACTCGCGCTCCAGCGTGCGGATCGCCGCGCCGCTGCTGGTGCTCCCATTGCCCTGCCGCGCTCCATCAAGCTCGGCCTGCTTGCTCGCCAGGTACGCGGGGGCACCCGCTTCGTCGCCGTCGTAGCCGAACTCGCGCGCCAGCCATTGCGACAGCGTCAACGTGCCTTCGTAGGTGCGCAGCGCCTTGCCCGGCTGTTCTGCGAAGGACTGCTCGGCGTTCGCCAGGTTCTTCGGATCGAGGTAGCGCGCGGCAAAGGCTGCCCAGTCGGCGCCTTCGCGGCCCACGCCCGCGGTCACCGCAATGCCGGCGCCGCTGCGGCGGTCACCCGGCACCACGCCGGGCCCGCGCGCCACCGAGCCGATGCTGCGCAACTCAGCCTTGTCGGCCATGTACACGTCGCGGCCTGCGGTGAGTTCGAGCTGGCCAGGGCCCGCCACGTAGAAGCTGCTGTAGCGGATGTCGCGGCCCGCCTCCACCACCGACACGTCGTCGATGTTGTTGTGCACGATCAGGTTGCCCGTGGCAAAACCGCTCCCCTGCGAGGGCCACGGCCGGTACGGCGCATTGCTGTCGGCGGCGCGGGTGCGCGTCCAGCCCAAGGCATCGGCCGGCAGGGTCTCGACGACGCCCAGCGGCGTACCGGCATTCACGATGTCGCGGCCGGCGCGGATCGCGACCGGGCCGCTGCCTTCGTACCAGGTGTCGATCGGGCCGGTGGCCTCCGAGCGCGAGATGATGGAGCCGGTGCGCAGGCCGACGATGTCTCCCTGCACCGCATAAAAGCGCGACGGCGCCTGGCCCGTGACGCTGTAGCCCGAAGCCGTGGGCGACACGAAGCTGAACAGCGGATAGCTCTGCTGGGTGGCATTGGGCAGGGAATCGCCCGACACCAGCACCGAAGGCGCGATCGCATCGGGGTGCACGTTGGTGATGCGAAGCGGCCCGTACCAGATGGCCTGGCCCATGCCGACAAAGCCCGGGTTGAAGGGCGTGGGCAGCATCGCCGGATCGACGCCCGAGGGCGTCACGGCGTAGCCGCTCGCGTAGATCGAATCGCCGGCCAGCAGTTCGAGTTGCGGCTTGCCCTGGCGGGCGAACTGCGCGCCGACCGGTGTCGGTGCCAGCAGGATGCTGGTGCTCGACTTGTCCGGCATGTCGCTTTTGTTGAACGCACCGGTCACGGCGTTGCCGTAGTAGAGGCTGCCGTTGGCCGCTGCCGCGCGCAGTACCGCGGGGTAGATGAAGCGGTCGCCGCTCGCCACCTGGTCGCTCCGGCCGCGGTTGTCGGTCCAGGCCATGCCCGGTGTCAGGTTGCCGCCGGCCGAGAACAGGTCGACCGCCGTCGACGGCGTCCACAGCGAGAACCAGCCGATGCCGCCGCCGGCGAAATGCGAGCCGCCGGAGGAGAACGGCACGCCGCCGTTGAACTGGGGCACGCGCCCGGCATCGGTCACGGTACCGATCACCAGGTCGCCGCGCGCTTCCATGCGCAGGCCGCTGTCGCCCAGCACCAGCACCGGTCCGCCGCCGGCGATGCCGGAGCTCGACACGTTGACACGCAACGCGCGCGACTCCGTCGGGTCGGCCCGGTCGTAGCGCAGCTCGATGCCGCCCACCGAGCCCGCGTCCACGCGCAGCGCGCCGCGCAAGTTGGTGAAGGTGCCGTTCAGGTCCTGCCGCTGTTCGGTGCGGCGCAGGTCGCTCGCGGACTGGAGGTTGCCGTTGGGGGCGAAGCTGCGCGTCTCGGCCACGGGGTTGAGGCCGCCGCCGATGCGGATGTCGAGGTCGCCGCCACCGGTGAGCACCAGCTCGCCGGCGGAAGTCACGCGGCCGGTGCTGCCCACGGCCAGGTTCAGGCCCTGGCTGCGCGAGACGAAGGCGGCGTTCCAGTCGCTGCGCATGTTGAGCATGCCGGCATTACGGCCTGCCTCGAAGACCAGGTTGCCGCCGCCCAGCGTGCCGAAGCCGGTGAAGCCCGTCAGGTAGGGTGCGCTGTCGTTGAGGAAGCCGGCCACGTAGGTTCCGAAGTTGATCCACCAGGCAGTCGGGACGTCCTGGGCCACGGTGCCGCCGCCCTGGCGCCACAGCCATTGCCCGACGGAGCTGGTGCCCGTCATCGTCCCGCGCATGCGCAGCGGGTCCGCGCGGAACAACGCGGTACCATTTCCGATCTGGTCGCCCATGACGTCGCCCCCCGCGCGCAGCAGCAGGTTGCCGCCGTGCTCGGGGTACCACGCTTGGTAGAGGCTCTGGCTGCCGCTGCCGTCGACGAAGGGCGCGAGCGTGGTGCCCAGCGAACCGAGCATGCTGCCGTCGGGCTGTTGGCCGCGGGGCAGGTTGTGGAGATCGTCCTTGCCCGGCGCGGCCAGCGAGGCCGAGGGCGTGCCGGCGGTGTAGACGCCATACGGCGAAGTCATCAGGATGTCGCCGCCGGAGACCAGGTCGAGGTCGCCGGTGCCGGTGCGCAGCACGCTGAAGATCGGCTCGCGCAGCGACTTCTCTTCCAGCCGGGTCTGTGGCGGCTTCCCGGGCGCGGTCTGCACCAGCAGCGGGCCGGCGCCGAAGTCGTTGAGTTCCAGGCCGCCCCAGCCCATGACCTCCTCGACCTGCGCCGGGGTCAACGCCTGCCCGGGATGGATGTCGAAGCCCAGGCCTTGTTCGTTCCAGAGCGCCACGTCGGCATCGATCGCCCACATGAACTCACCGGGCGTGGCGGTGCCGGGAATTTCAACCCTGATGAAGTTGGAGCCGTAGTGCGTGTCGGACAGGCGGATGCCGGCCCGGGCATGCGGCTGCGTGAGGCGCGTGTCTGCCGCCGACAGGTCGGCCCCGCCGACCAAGCGCAGGTCCCAGGACTGCGAGCCCTGCGCCAGCAGCGGCGCCAGTGCCCAAGTGCGGCCCTGGGTGCCGTCGGCGTTGCGATCGCGCAGGTCGACGACGTCGATGCCGCCGGGCAGGCGCACCAGGGTTTCGCTGGGAATGACCGCGCCCTTGGCCAGCGCGAGCGGCCGCGCGAGCTGCACGCCGTTAATAGGCGATCCCGGGGAGAACTCGTCGCGGATGACGCCGTCGGGGAAAGGCAGCGCCACGCCATGCGGCCAGGTCATTGCAGCCACGTTGGCGACGCTGTTCAGGCGGAAGCCCGCGCCCAGGCGGGCGCCGGCGGGCAAGGTCACGTCCGCCGCGAGCACCGTGCCCGCGGCATACAGCACGTTGCCGGCCGCATCCTGCACCGCGCCGCCGAGCACCGCGCCCTTGGCCAGCGCCAGCGGCTGGCTCAGCGTGGCCGTGGCGGGCAGCAAGGTGCCGCGCGCCAGGCTCATGGGCTGCATGGGCAGGTCGTAGTTCAGCACGCGGCCCGACTGGAAGAAGGTGCCGGTGTCCAGCGTCACGCGCCCGCCTTTCGGCAGCACCACGTCGCCGCCCATGGGGATGCGGCCGCTGGGAAGCACCCAGCCCTTGTCGTCGGGCGTGACCGGCAGGCGCGCACCGTCGAAGCCGTCGCTCAGGCTGCCGAAGACGTCCAGCCTGCCCTTGGCGCGCAGCACCAGCGCACCGGCTTCGCCCGAGCCCGCAACGCCGGTGCGCGGCGTGTGGGGGTTGATGCCCTGGTAGCGGTAGCGCGACAGGTCGATGTCACCGTCCAGGTGCAGGTCGCCGTCGGCCGTGCGGCTCGCGATCTCGATACCCGGGCGCAGGTGGAAGGCGTCGCTGTATGCGCGCAGGCCCTGCAGCCGGGTGTTCATCAGGTTGCCGTTGGCCAGCGCGTTGGCCATGAAGGCCGAGCTGTCGGCGTGCTTGGCATCCAGGTAGACCTGCGTGACCGACTGGTAGCTGCGGCCGTCCACGCCAATGTCGGTGCCCACCGGCGCATCGTCGTAGCGCCAGAAGGCGTTGAGCATGATCGACCGCGCGCCGTCGATGGTGATGCCGCCGGCAGCGTCGATGCCGACGTCGTTGCCGGTCGCGCCGCCCAGGCGCGGCGCGTTGAGCGCGACGGTGCCGAGCGCGCGGCCCGAGCTTCCCGCGCGCAGGTCCATGCGCACGCCGGGCTCGATGCGCAGGCGTCCGCTGCCCACGTCGATCTCGATCACCGCGCGGTTGGGCGCCTCGATGGCCTGGCCGTAGCTGTCCACGCGCAGCACGCTGCCATGCGCGTCGAGCACGGCATTGCCGGCCAGCGTGACGCCGTTCTTCGCCGCAAGGCGGATGCTGCCCACCTGCTCGCCGCCGGCATCGACGGTGCCGGCCACGGTGAGCTGGCCGTTGTCCACCGACACGTTGATCTCGCGTGCGCGCAGTTCGTTGCCCACTTGCAGGTCGCCCTGCTTGAGCTGGAAGCTGCGGCCACCGAGCACGCCGCCGTCGTTCAGGCGCTGGTTGAGGCCGGTGAAGTCGTCGATGTGCTGCGCGCGAATGTCGGCGCGGCCCGCCGCGTAGGGCACGTCGGTGCCGCCCGCGTCGTAGCGACCGCTGGTGGCACCGCGCAGGGTGCCTGCAAGAGACACCGTGCCCGCGGCATCGCCCAGCGCCATCGCCACGATCTTGCCGGCGCGGTTCTCCACCGCCGACACGTCGATGACCGAACCCGTCGCCTGCGCGATGTTGCCCGCGCGGCTTTCGATCTGCACGTCGCCGCCCCAGCTGTGCTTAGCGCTGTCGAAGAAGTCGATGCGCCGGCCTGCCATGTCGACCTGCGCGCCCGCTCCCAGCAGCAGGTCGCCCTGCGCCGCGAGGCTGAGCTTGCCGCTGGGCAGCAGCACGGCGGTGTCCAGGCGCAGGCTGCCTTTGCGGCTTTCGAGCGACAGCTCTGCGCCGAGTGCGTCGGCCAGCGCCGCGTTGTCGGGCACGCCTGCACGGGCACCGGGGAAGGCCACGGCTTCGATGTTGCCGCCCGCCACCAGCTTGTTGACCGAACCCGCGCGGCCGGTGAGCAGCGGCGTGCGCAGGTGCAGCGTGCCGCCGCTGTAGCTGAAGTCGTTCAGGGTGTCGTCCCACGCACCGCGGCTCTGGTAGACCGACAGCGAGCCGCTGCGGTTGGCCGTGATGCGCTCGCTCGCATTCAGGCTCACGTCGGCAAAGCCGAGCGTCGTGCGGTCGAAGGTGTGGACGGAGTCGACGCGCGCACCGGGGCCGAAGCCGAACTCGATGCGGCGCGCGTCGATGGCCAGGCTGCCGCTGCCGGTGCCCGCGCCGCCGGCCACCACGTTGCCGGCCGGCGTGGTCGCGCCGTTCCACACCAGCGTGTCGGTCTGGATGCGCGCGAGCGCGTCGGCACCGCCGTAGCCATAGATGGCGGGCGTGCCCAGCACCAGCCGCTCGACCGACGATCGGCCGGTGGCGGGGTCGATGGTGGACAGCGTGGTCGTGTCGTAGAAGTTGAGCGAATCGCGCACCGTGAGAACCAGGTTCTCCAGCGCGGGCGCGCCGGCCTCGGTGTCGCCCCGCAGCAGGCGGTCGAGCACGCGCTGGTTGAGCGTGAGGCCCGGCGGCAGCACGCCGCGCGTGGTGGCGTCGGCCAGCGACTGCTCGCTGCCCACGTTCACGCCGCCCACGGCCAGCACCAGGTTGCGCGTGCCGTAGCGCACCGCCTCGCCGAGGTCGAAGGCGTTGTCGGTCGCGGCCGTGATGGTGCCTTCGGAGTACAGGCGCGTGACCCCGGCGCACGGCACGAGCGTGCAGGCGCCGATCCGGATCGCACCCGCGCCCTTGCCGTCTTCGTTGATCGGCAAGGTGGGCGCCAGCATGTCGAGCCAGCCGTTGGACACGGCCACCAGGCTGTTGGGGCCGGGCGCGAAGACGAAGCCGTCCTTCGAGTCATAGGCGGCCTTGCCGCGGCCCAGCGTGTTGATGCTCGCGCCCTGCTCCACGGTGATGCCGCCGGCGCGCGAACTGGTGATCAGAAAGACCTCCGCCGCGCGCAGTTCGCTGCCGGCGCGCAGCACGATGGCGCGCGACTGCGCCGTGGCATTGACCATGTTCGCCTGCTGCAGGCTGCCCTTCCTGTCGAGATAGGACGCCGTGAGCTGGCCGCCGATGACCAGGCGCGCGGCGCCGATGGCGTTCAGCTCCGAGGCGTTGATCGACACGCCGGTGAAGCCCGGCGTGCGCGAAGCGCCGTCGGGCAGGATCTCGAAGTCGCTGCCGCCGCCGGCCGACACCGTGCTGCCGCGCCCGCCCTCGGCCGGCGCGGCCAGCACCGTGCCGGCAAAGCGCAGTTGCTGCGGCCGTCCGAGCGAGCCTTCTTGCGTGGGCGGCAACAGGTCCAGGCGCATCGACTTGGCGTCGCGCTCCAGCACCGCGCGCGGCACGCCTTCGCGCAGGGCCTGCGCTTGTGCGAAGGCGCTGTAGCCCATCTCGTTGTACTGCGAGTAGCTGCGCAGCATGTCGGCGGGCGTCAGGATCACCTGCGTGGGCATCGCATCGCGAAACGCCGTGCCGGCCGTGCCGAGCTGCCCCGAGGCCGCCCACGACCCGTTGCGCATGGCGTTGGCGGTGCCCATGGCGCCCACGCTGGGCGCCAGCCCGTTCAGCTCGACGCGGAATGCACCCGGCATCAGCGCGTAGGTGGAAGGCAGCAGCGTGTAGGTGCCCGCAGGCAAGCCGGGCACACCCGCGCCGATCGTGATCTGGCGGCCCACGGCCGCGTTGCTTGCGCCCTTCTCCCCGTTCACCGGCGCATAGGCGGCCTGAATGCCCGGCACGATGGCGTACACCGGGTTGGTCGCCGGGCCCGGCAGCACGAAAGCGCGACCGTCGGCGCTGCGCTGCATCAGCGGGTTCATGCGCGCATCGACCGAGCCGCCACGCCCCGGCAGGAAGGCCGTGCCCGTGAGTTCGCCGCCGCCGGACAGGTCGAGCACCGCGCCAGCGTGCACATCCACCGCGTGGCCCACGAAGTTGAGCGACGGCTCCCAGCCCACGCCCTGGTACACCACGTCCTGGCCGTTGAAGACATAGTTCAGCCCGTCCGACGTGCCGCCATAAGGCATGCGCAGCCCGGCCGCGCTGACCGACGTGACGCTGCCCGGCATCAGCTCGACAAGCCCGGTGTAGCCGCCGCCCGCTGCGGTGCCCAGCGTGATGCTGCCCAGCGGCGCGCGCAGCACGCCGGCCTGCACCACCTTGGCGGCCGCCAGCGTGAGCCGGCCGAACGCGCTTTGCGGCATGCCCGGCAATGCATCGCCGATGCGCTCGATGGTGAGGGTGCGCTGGGGGTCGAACGCGGTCTGTATCGTGCCGAATTCAGGGCTCACAGTGCTGTAGCGCCCGACCAGCACGGTGCCGGTGTCGTTGCTGGCCGGATAGATCTGCGCCGCCGCGAGCGTGAGGTTGCCGGGCACATAGAGCCCGCCCCGGTCGTGGAAGCGGATGTCTCCCTGACTGGCCAGGTGCATGTCGTCGAAGGCAAGGCGCTCCACGGCCACCTTCTTGCCGGCGTTCAGATAGATCAGGCCGCGGGTGCCGGTCGTGACGTCGCCGGCAATGTCGATCTGGTCGGCATCCACCCGCAGGCTGCTGCCCGCCGCCACCTTCGGAATGCCCAGTTCCCCACTGCCCTGGCCGTAGTTGCGCACGCCGGTCACGGGGTTGGGCATGAGCGTGTTGTCGACCTGCCGGTTGGCTGAACCGCCCAGGCGCACATAGGGAGCTGCGAGCACGATGCGGCTGTCGATGGGGGCGTTCTCGACCAGGCCCAGGCTGCTGCTGGTCAGGCGCAGGCTCTGGCCCAGCCGCAGTGCCACCGAGCCGTCGAAGCTCAGCACGCCGTTCACGCCCAGCGCCAGGTTGTCGAAGCCGCCGGCCTGGATGCGGTCCACGCCGATGCGCGCGCGGCCATACGTCAGCGCGGGATCGGCCGCGCCGGCCCGCAGGCCTGCCGCCAGCACGCCGTCTCCCTGCGTCTGTGCCAGTACCAGTTCACGCGTCTGGCGCACCGTGTCGGTCACGCTCGGGCCTGCGTAAGTGGAGTATGCGACCGGGCCGTAGAGCGGCGTCTCCAGCGTCAGGGCCAGCGTACCGCCGGCCGCGCCCGCGCCGCCCGAGGCGGCACGCATCTGGCCGTCCAGGAACAGGCCGCGCGAAGAGGTCAGCGAGATCACGCCGCCCTGGCTGGGCGCTTCGACGGGCCCCGCGCCCGGCTGGTACAGCGTGGCCGTGGCGCCCGATGCGTCGAGCCGCGCGCCGGGGCGCACCACCACGAAGGTGTCGGCCTGCGCCGACTTGCGGGTGTCCAGGTCGAAGGGCACGCCGATCTCGATGGTGCCGCCCGCGCTGACCTTGCCATAGGCGTGGCCGAGCGAATCGGTGGCGGTGAAGGCGCGTCCGGACACGTCGAGTTCGGCGTGCTCGCCGATCCAGATCGAGCGGCTGTCGCCGCGGCCGCTGGCGACGCCCGCCGGCCCGACCTCGTTGTAGGTCCCGCGCAGCACCGAGATGCGTCCGCCCGCTGCCTGCAGCAGCCCATCGATGGTGGTTTGCGCATTGCCTTCGAGCGCAATGGTGCGGCCCGGGTCGACCTGGATGCGCGCACCGGCTCCGATGGTCAACGCCCCTTCCGCTTCCAGCGTGCCCGCCTTCAGCGACAGGTCGGCGCCGTCGCGCATCGTGAGCGTGCGACGCACCGCGTTCTCTTGCTGCAGCGGCGGCAGCCAGGTGCGCAGCGCCTGCGAGGTGTCGCTCCCGGTGGCCAGCATGCGTCCCGTTGCCGGGTCGAAGCGCAGCACCGGCATGACGACCTGCAGCTGCGTGCCATCGGCCACCGAGATGCCGTCGGGCGAGCTCACCGCGTAGCGGCTGAAGCCGCGCTGGAACAGGCCGGGGTCCAGCGCCAGAAAAGGTGCCACGGCAACCGTGTCGGGCCACACCGTGCCGGCGGCGATGCGCGTGCCTGCAGGCACCGTGGTCGGGTATTTGGCCGCGGTGCCGGCCTTGTAGACGGTGGTCTGCTCGAAGGTCGGCAGGCCTTTCGGGAACACGTCGGCCGGCAACACATAGCCGGCGGGAATGTTGGAGATGACGATCAGCGTGCTGCCCGCCGGCACCACCTGGTTGGCGCCGATGAACTTGCCCGAGGCCAGTTGCACGGTCGATGTGCTCACCCACGGGGCGGCGGTGACCACGGGGTTCTGGTCGCTCAGCCGCGGCTGCGAGTCTTGCCGCACCACCTGTCCCGGCGCCAGCCTGTCGCTGGTGACGGAGAAATCCATCGGGATCGGCGCGCCCGCGCCGATCACGTAGTCGTTTGCCAGGCGCAGCGGCTGCGCGCTGACCAGCCCGCCTTGCAGCACCTTGTCGGCATCGGTCAGAACGCCGCCGATGCTGATGGTGGTGCCGTGCTCCACGCTCAGCTTGCCGCCACCGCGCACGCCGAAGCCGCGCAGCTCGCCGTCCATCGCCAGCGCGCCGGTGCCCAGGTTCTGGCTGGCGCCCAGCGTCACGTTGCCGCCCTTGCCGCCGCGCAGCAAACCGTCTTCCATCAGCGCCGCGCCCGAAGACACGTCGATCAGGCTGCCCGCGCCCAGCGCCACGCTGCCGGTGCTGCGCACCGACACGCTGCCGCCGTCCACGTAGGGCAGGCCTGCGATGTCGCTGCGGTCGATCTTCAGGTTGGTCCAGAGGCCGCGCGCGTCGAGCGTCACGCCGTCGGCCACCAGCGTCCGGTTGACGTAACCGCCGGGTGGCGCCTTCTCGATCGGCTGCTCTAGCCAGGGCTGGGGCAAGGACGTGTGACGCTCGATCATGTTGCCCAGCAGGATGCTGCCGCCGCGCGCCGTGAGGTCGGCATTGACCTTCAACTCGGTCGCGTGCAGCGCGAGCGTGCCGCCGTGGGCCACGCCCACCGCGCCGTCCACCTGGATGCTGCCCGCCGCGTACACGCGCAGCTCACCCAGCCCCAGGCTGCCGAGCCAGCCGGCGTCGAGCAGCAGGCTCCTCGTGGCCGCTTCGGGCAGCGGCTGCGCGAGTGCCAGGTCGTCGGCCAGATGGCTCGCGTGCGTGCCGATCTCCACCTTCTCGACCACCGCGTCGGGGCTGTTGCGCAGGTTCTGCAGGGCCTTGTCGTAGTACGGCGTCAACGCGCCGATGACGAGCTGGCCCTGCTTCGCCACGGCGGTCTGCGCCTGCAGGTAGCCGTCGATGCCGGCGTCGCGTGCGCGTTGCTGGCGCGGGCCCTGGAAAGCCGTGGTCGTGAGTTCGCCTTCGAGCACCGCGGCGCGGGTGGACACCACCAGCCGGCCGGCGTCGCGGCCCACGGTGTAGCCGCTCTCGAGCCGCTGCTGCGGTGCGATCAGCGGGTTGTAGAAGAAGTCGGTGGTCGAGTCGCCCCAGCGCTTGTGCGCCGACTCGAAGCCCTTGTACACACCGTCGTACAGCAGGTCGCCCGGTGCCTTCGAGGCTTCGTAGAGGCGGCCGTCGCGGCCCTTCAGGTAGCTCTGGCGGATGTTGCCGGTCTGCACGTCGATGGTGCCGCCCGAGAGGTTGATGCTCGAGCCGCCCTGCGTCACCAGCTCGCCGCCGCCGAACTGCACCGTGCCGCCCTGCGCCGCCCATTCGCCTATGCCGTGGCCACTGGTGCCCAGGTAGCCGCCCACTTCGAGCAGGCCGCCGGCCGTGTACCAGCGGTCGCTGTCGTTGCCCTGCGTGCCCTTGGGCACGCGCACCAGCGCGCGCCGGTCGATCCACAGCTTGCCGTTGTTCAGCCGCTTGCTGTCGCGGTTGCCCGGTGCGTCACGCTGCTCGTTGCCTTGCACGTCGACCTGCACGTTGTTGGCTTCCATGGCCACGCTGACGCCCACCGCGCCCGACACGTCGATGCGCGCGCCGCTGGCCACATGGCTGCGACGCACCGCATCGACCATCACCTGCCCGCCGGTGGCGAGTGTGAGCGATTCGCCCTGGAAGTCGACGTTGCCGCCGCTTGCGATGCGCACCAGCGACTGGTCGCGGCGGTTGAACCCGTCGCCGCCGGTCTTGTCGCTGTCCATCAGGAGCGACTCGCGTTGCACGTCGAGTGCGGTGGCGGGGTCGGTGTCGAGCCGGATCGCGGTGATGCTGCCGGGCGCGAGTGTGACCGTGGCGGCGGCCTGCTTCCCGTCGGCCACCAGGTGAATGGTGCCGCGCGTGTGCACGGAGGTGGTCGCTTCCAGCACGCCCTCCTGGTGCACCTGGCGACCGACCAGCGTGATGTCGCCGGTGGGCGTCTGCACGAGACCGCTGTTGACCACGCGGCCAGCGGCTGAGTCGGGCAGGTACAGCGGCGTGACCACGTTGCCGCGTGTGCTGGAGGCCTGGTTGGCGTCGGTGCCCATGCCCTTGCGGATCACGAAGGCATCGCCGGCGGCCAGCACGGTCTGGCCCGAAGGCGTTTCGATGCGCCCTCGGTTGACTGTCTCGCGGCCCGCGAGCAGCACGTAGCCACCACCCTCGGTCACGCTGGTGGGCTTGTGCGTGGCAATACGCGCACCGGCCTCGACCGTCACATCGGCCGTGGCCGCGCCGTGGGTGAAGCCGGTGGCTGTTGTCGCCAAGTCGTTGGCCAGCGTCGGAATGAAGGTCGAGCCCTGCGCGTCGCTGTACAGGCCCTTCTTGAACTGCGCGTCGCTGAGGCCGACGGCGGAGGCCACGAGGTTGCGCGTGTTCACCTGGCTGCTGCCGCTGAAAACGATGCCGTTGCGGTTGACCACCAGCACCGTACCGTCGGCCTGGATCTGCCCCTGGATCTGCGAGGGCCGCGCCTTCGGGTCGTTCACGCGGTTGAGCACGGCCCAGCTCGGCTGCTGTTCGAACTTCACCGTGGTGTTCTTGCCGACGTTGAAGGTCTCCCAGTTCAGGGTGGCCTGCGCGCCGGTCTGCGCGATGGTGACCTGGGTCTGGCTGCCGCTCTGGGTTTGCACCGGCGTATTGGCATTGGCCCAGCCCGCGGTGAGGCTCGCGGTGTCGACCTTCAGGCCGCCTTCAGCCAGGCCGTCGGGCACGCCCTGGCCGCTTTCGAGTGCCGCACGCCGCGCCGCTTCTTGCGCAGCCTGCTGCGCCGCAATGCCGCGCGCGGCCAGGTTCAGGTTGCCGATGGAGCGCTGCAGTTGTTCGGCCGCGCGCTGCTGCTGCGCCTGCGGGCTGGTGAGCATAGACGCTGGCATGCCGTTGGGCAGCCGGCCCGTCGCCACGGCCGTGTTCTGGATCGCGCCCTTGTCGTTGAACCAGGCCGGGCTGAAGGCACGCGGCTGCGCATGCGCGGCGCCGACCACGCCGCCGGCCATCAGCGTCAGCGCGACGGCGCGCGCAACGGGTGCCATCCGGAAGAGACTGCCCTGGGTGGTTGTCGCTGGCCCGTGGTGGCTGCGTGCGCGTGTGTTCATGTGAAGTCTTGCCGATAGGTTTTGAGCGATGCCATCCGGCTGCCAAGCACATGCCGGCGCAGCCGCTTCGTGGGGGCGGCACGCACGGCCCGCGAACCCGCCGCCTGCCATGCCCGTCCTGCCCCCGATGCGCTAAGACGGAGCCAGCTTCTGCAAAACCGCAAACTATTTTTGAGGCGCCGTGTGGCGCTGTCTTGTCACGCGCGGCGCACCACGACGCCGCGTGCACCGTGCCTTTGAACGGTCATGTTCGCGCGGGAAAAAACCGGCGCTTCAGGCAAGGATGAGCAGGCCGCCGGGCAAGGTTCGCGCGCTCAGCTCGAAGTTGTGCTGGAGCTGCGCGAGCGCCGAGTCCAGCGCCTTGATGACGAAACGGCCGCTCACGCGGTTGTCCTGCACGCGCGTGTTCATCAGCACCACGCGACCCGCGCGATAGCGGTTGATCTCGTCGATCACCTCGGCCAGCCGCGTGTTGTTAAACACCAATTCGCCGCGACGCCACGCCGCCGCATCGGCCACGTCGACGCGGCCGATGCCGCTGAGCGCGGCGGCGTCATACACCGCCTGCTGCCCAGCCCCGAGTGCCTGCATGCCGGCCGGATGCTCCACCCGCACGGCGCCCTCGATGCAGGTCACGCAGACCTTGCCCGCGAGGTGCCGCACCTCGAAGCGCCCGGCCTCGGCCAAGCTGCGACCCACGCCCGCCACCACGCTGAACGCAGGGCTGCCCGCGCGCCGCCCTGGTGGCAGGTCGACGGCCGCCTCGCCCGCAAGCAGGTCGATGCCCACGGTGTTGCCATCCACCACCTGGCGGCGAATGCTGGTCTGCGTGTTCAGGGTGACGCCGACGCTGCCGGTCAACGTCAGGGCCTGCTGCTCGCCCACCGCCGTGCGGAAATCCGCGCTCCATTCGCCGGGCGAGTACAGCAGCCGCGCCGGCGGCTGGAACACGGCGACGCCAGCCACGGCGGCTGCCGTGCCCAGTGTCGCGCCCAGGAATGCACGACGCTTCATCAGCCCCGGCCCCTGCAGCGTGCGCGCATGAAACTCGGCGGCCTGCGGGTTGGCACGCAGCATTTCGCCCACCACGGGCTTCAGCGCGGTCCATCGGGCCTTCACTTCCCGAAAGGCTTCCTTGTGCGCCGGACTGGCGTTGAGCCAGCGAGTGAACGCCTGCGCGTCCCATGGCTTCACGTCCCCCGAGGAGAGCGTGCGCAGCCACACCCGCGCCTGCCTGTGCGGCAGGTCGAATTCGGTGTCACGGTCGCCGGGAGATTTCTGCATGTTCAGCGGCTCGGTTCAGCGGGGTCCATGGGTCATGACGTTTTGACACACCCCAAAACCGCAATCAATTTTTTTCATCGGCCATCCGCGTGTCGAGATATTCATGCGCGCGCCGGAGGTCCAACTCCACCGTGCGCAGCGACACGCCCAACTGCCTGGCCACTTCTTTCTGCGCCATGCCCTCCCATCGCACCAGCACGATCACCTCGCGCTGGCGCTTGGGCAGGCGGTCGAGGTGCTTCATCAGCGCGCCGAGGTTCGAGCGCGCCTCGGCCACCTGCGCCGGCCCCGGCGCAGTGTCGGCCAGATCGAGCAATGCGGCCACGTCGTCATGGGGCAAGGACTGGCCGTGCCTGCGCTGGATGTCCACGGCCGCATTGGCGGCCATGCGCATCAGGTACGCACGCGGGCTCTGTATAGGGCCTTCCTCGTCCTCCCGGCTCTGCAGGCGCAGCCAGGTGTCCTGCAGTGCATCGCCTGCCAGGTCGGAGTTGCCGAGCACCCGCGTGAGCCGTCGCTTGAGTTCGCCGTAGCCTCGGGTCAGGTAGTCCAGCAGGACCGGCTGTGCCTTGTCCGACATACTCAGGACGCCGCGCCGTTGCGTGCGCAAGCGCTGCCCGGTGCGGCATCGGGGCTGCCACGCTCGCTCGGCAGGATGAGCATCGTCATCGGCTGGAGCATTCCCGCAGGCGGGGGCGCGTCCATGCGCACACGGCCCAGGGCTTCGAGCATGGCGGTGTCGCGGCCCGTGTCGCCGGTCGATCCAAGCAGCTGGACCCGATGAACCCCGCCAGCCGCATCCACGTGAAAGCGCAGCAAGGCGCGATAGCGGCCCGGCGCCGTGCCGATGCCACCGCACAACGCCTGCCAGAGGCGGGCCTGCACCAGGCCGGGATAGTCACCGGCACCTGCCCATGCGGCCTGCACGGAAGGCGCCGGCTGTCCAAGCACTTTCAATGCGAAAGCCTCGACCGGTCCGGTCCGCGTCCGCTCGGCCACCAGGCCGGTGCCTTCAAGGAGCATGGCCAGGGCCGCTTCGGGCGTGTAGCGACCGCTAACGGCTGCCGAGGTGCGCCCGGCAACGACTTCACTGCGGAACAACGCGGCGCGCTCGGTGATCGACGCGTAGTGATTGAGCGCGGCCGCCAGAGGCTGCGCCGGGATGTCGAAGCGGAAGAACTGGCCCGTCATTTCTGGTGCAGGCGCCTGAAGCCGCGCGTCGCCGGACGGCGAAATGCCCACACCGTCCGCGGCCCACGCCGAGGCTGCAAACATGCACAAGCCCCATAGCACCACGCCGTGCAGGCTCAAGAGGACGGCCTGCAAGCGCACCCGGAGCCCCCCCCATCGCCATCTATCTGGCCGGTATCGCCATGAATGACATCGCCCCTGCGGCCATACCGAAAGGCGAATCGCAAATGGCTGGATCGGCGTAGCAAAACTTAGGCACTGGTTTGAAGCACAAGATGATGGCAGTGCCGCGTGACCCCTTCGTTACACATCAGGGCGCGCACGTGATGGTCTATGACAGCTCGAACCTCGCCCAACAGCGAATCAGGAGCGATCTCTCGCCGGTGCGGTAGACCCCGGCCAGGATCAGCCTCAGCCTCGTGTTGGGCATGTACCGAAGCCACCTTTTTCTTATGTTGTGCTTCGGCTATTTCCGACACTTGTCTACGGCTTTCGATGTCCTTCGCCCGCTACGCGGCGCCTTGTTGCCGTTTCAGCGCATCCTCTTTCGCCTTTTGGTAGGCGCCCTGCTTCTGAGTACGTGCTTGTTCAACAGATGATGCGACCACCGATTCAAATTCAAAGGCTAGCCCTGGCAGGGTGACCGGCTACAGTCGGCCAGAAGCAGACATCCAACACTACCGCCTAAATACGCATAAGAAGGCTGCAACACATGTTCAATTGGCTTCGCAGGCAGACAAAAATCCAACCGGATGAGCAGCGCAAGGTCACGGTCTATCTAAACCCCCTGCATGCGCTGCTGCACGCCGCGGAAAAGAGCAAAGGCTCACCTCTTACTGAAGCCGAGGTGCTTCAAGTTCGCGATACGACCATCGCGGTAGAGATGACCGAAGAGCAGGCGGCCAAGTTCTATATGTCGCTTGATGCGCAGGTCGAGGTGTACCGCATGAATCCCGACCGCATCTGGGAAGAGTGGCAGGAAATCCGTGCTCACGTCACTTGAAGCCTGCGAGACTCCTGCCGGCCACAACCAGTCACTCGCATCGAGCAAATGACAGACAAAGAAATCTTTCTCGCCCATCTCGACAGCATCACCGGAAATCTGGAGCCGGACATACGAATGGTTCAGTCGGAAGATGCGCAGCTTCCCGATGTAGCAGTGCTGACCTATGAGAACTGGCCGAAGCCTGGGTTCATAACGGCGTTCACATACGGTTTGTCTCTGGCCGATCACCCAAATTGGAAGCGAGGGCGATGCGAACTAATGATCTCAATGGAATCGCTGATGCATGCGTGGCCGTTCGCCATCGGCGCTCTTGTAAGCCGTCTTCGCGGTCGCTGCCCCTTTAGCTACGGGAACACGATCAAATATGGGCGCTCGATCAGCGAGGAGTCCGAGATGGACGCTTTCTTGGTTTTTGCTCCACCCCATCTGGACCGAGACCAAAAAACTGTGCGGATGAACGACTACGACTGCTTCATTGCCGGCGTATACCCACTGTACGGCTCTGAGCTTGACCTATACGAGCAGATTCAACTTGAAGCGTTCTGGCATCACCCGGGTTGGGATCCACTTAACCCGCAGCGCGAGGTCATGAGAATGGTCCAGTGAAGGTCCGGTTTAGGTGCGCGTCGTACGGCCGCTCAGGGCCCATGGCAGACACCAAGCCTTCCCAAAAGCGGTCACTTAAACGGAGCGGCCGAAATGGGCCCCAAAGCGGTTTGACGGCAACACCAGCCTTGGCGATCCAGCCGGGGTGCGATTACTAGGCAGAGATTCGGGGCTGATCGTGGAACCATCGGTCAAGGGGCTGTGACGTTGGCATGTCACAGGACGCCTCGCCTACTCGCCGAACCAGAGCACGAGCCACGCGCCGACAAAGGCGAGTGCCACCAGCATGTCGAAAGTCTCGCGCGACCACAAAGAGACGCGCACACCCAATGAGCGAATAGCAGACAACATTTTTCCCCTTCATCTTCTCCGCGAACGCCCCCTCGGTTGAGCTTGCCTTACCCTCCCCTGGGCAGTCAATACGAAGATGGTCTCACCTCCACGGCTGCATCACGCTCGCTGTTTTGGAGAAGGTTCTGAGCCAGGTCGTTCAGACGGCGAAATGCAGTAGGCGCAACGTCCGCGGTCAGGTGTGCGGCACTCGCAGGACATGGGCGCCACGGTCCTGCTCGACAGGGGGAGCATCAGACCCGTGCAGTAACCACGAAGGCCCGCGCACCGGTCCGTGCGCCCCCAAGACCTTCGCTCAGGTGCCCAAGATGGAGATCGAGCCGCTCGACTGCACTCACTGATCCTCCAGCACAAAGACCCCAACGTCCTTCGTTGAGGCTGGTCTCAAGGAGACGCCGCTCTGTAGTCAGGAAGTATTCAGAATTTCACCCCAATATCGATCCTGAAAGTACTGCTTTTGCCCCCGGACTTCACCCCGACCCCATTCAAGGGGGCGGGAGTCCGAAAGCGATCTGGAGGGTGCGATGCACGCAACCAGCATGAGTTCTGTCGGGACCTCGGAAACGACATACCGTGTGTGGATGGACGATCCCGGGAACTTCTCTACCCAGAGGATCACGCCGATGCACCACAACTTTCACGAGCACCCGTTGTTTCAAGTGCCCGAACTTGTGAAGCTCGGGATTGAACTCTCGAAGACGGACCAATGCAGGTTCATGAGTCCGGACAGAACGGTCTCGTCCTCGCTCGCGCACGACAACCGGCATCCCGACGGGCGCAGCATCGAGGAATTCTTCCAACGCATGGAAGAGCCGGGTTCGTCGGTTGCCTTCTACAACATCGAGGTCATCCCCCGCTATCAAGCGCTCCTGATGCTGGTGGTGAACTCCATGCGCTCCCTCGTGGAGCGCGAGCAACCGAACATCTTCAGGGTGAATGGATTCGTCTTCTTCTCTGCCCCGCCTTCCGTCACGCCCTTTCACATCGATCGCGAGAACAACTTCTGGCTGCAGTTGCATGGGCACAAGCTCCTCAACGTATGGGATCACCGTGATCGCAGCATCGTGCCGGCCGATGCCGTGGAGGACTTCATCGTCACGCAGTCGCTCAAGAAAGTGCGCTTCGATGAATCCTTCCTGCCGCGCGGACAGGAGTTCGATGCACACCCGGGGGATGCCGTGTACTTCCCGAGCACCTCGCCCCACATGACGAGATCCTTGGTTGACCGAACCACCGCTGGCAATCGCCTGTCGATCTCGATCGGGGTGACCTTCTACACCGCAGTCACGCGCGAGGTGGCCCGCATTCATCAGGTGAACCGGCTGATGCGAAAGTGCGGCCTGTCACCCTCGTACCCGGGAGAGTCGCCGACCGCGGACGCAGTCAAATCGACCGTTGGCGGCGTGGTCGGCGCCGGGCGCGCGCGGCTCGGTGTCGCGCGCGCCCGATTCATCAGCCTGACCACGACCCGACGCTTGAAGCACATTCCGCCTCCGGGCTCCTACTGAAGAACGGGCCTGCAGGAGCGGGCCAAATACCATCCAGCGTCTTGCGACGGCGCTGCGAACGTCCGCTGTGCGGTGAATCAGAGCTCGGTGACGAAGGACTGGTTCTGGCCGGATGCCGTCAACGTATCTGAGGCTCCACCGGCACAAAGCCGAAGTTCAATGCCCCGCAAAGTCGTCGTCGGTCAGATGATCCGAGAGGCGTTCATAAGCTACCCCATAGATACAGCGACTTCTGTTCAGCAATCGCCTGTTTAGCGAGTCTTTGAAGATCCAGCACCACAGGTCGCAGTTCCGCCACATCCACTTGAAGCTCCTCGGTGTCGGCCCATCGGGGGAGTGCAGCATCAAGCGCCGAGTGTTCGACGTGAGCAAGAAGTTGGACTAGCCGATCTGGGAACCGGAAGAGCCAGGAGTCCCCTTCATCGCCGCCCTCGTCACTTTCCAACTCGTGCAGGTCAGCATCCCATTCCTTCCCTTCTAGGATTGCCCACAAAGTGCCTACTTCAAGGTCGGTGAAGCCTTTGTACTCAGCCGGGCGCAATTGCAATGCAATGGCCTTTCCTTGGTCATCTTCGCTCATCCGGTCCGCGTAGCGCGCGGCTTCTCCTTCATTCGCGACGAAGAAGTCGGAAAGTAATCCCATTGCATTCCTCCTATGTTTCTATGCTGCCACTGAGCGGCGTAACGCGGATTTAGATGACTAGACCGCTTCCGAGGGTGTCTGGCTCCGACGCCAAGTGACCGGTCCTGGCCGACTACTGCCGTCCTAGCCATGCAACGGATAGAACTTCTCTCCAAATTGCTCAACCACTGCACAGCACTCAGGCGTAGAGACCGGTGGGAAGAGATCCAGCAACAGTTCCCGGAGCTTGCGCTGAAGTGCAGTCGTGGCATGGGCCGGGAGAGCGTCTCGTAGAACAACCTGAACCAGTATTGAGTCCAGTGCCCCCTCTCCAGAACGCTCCACGTAGACCGTCCCGTTCTGCCTCACAAGGTCTTCAACGGCCCTCTCCACTTGGTGCTCAAGTCGCTCGCGTGCGAGATGCCTAGATTTGCGATTCGACACCGATCCTGCTCCCCCTGCGGTTTAACACCTGAACGTCTGCCGATCGAATTTTGACAGGCCGTGCAATCGACCAGTTGTGGCCGGATTCTGCCGGCCGCGCCTTCAGTCGTGAAGGCTGACCTGGATGCTGATGCCGGGATGCCGCTTTTCGAGTCCACGTAGCCACGCAGACAGTTCAGAGCCCTCATCGCGATAGAGCGTGGCCAAACGAGGAAGACCAATGACCGTGACCTTGGCCGGAAGCGAAGGTTCTGAACCAGCCACCAAGCTCTCACGCAGGAATTCCCACGTGAGCTCGCGGTCAAGAGACAGGCCGAGAAAGCGCGCCACGGCCTGTCGCACGTATAGCGGTGATGTGGCGCCGCTCACGTCAAGCACCGATTTCCTGGTTTCCATCAATATCCTCGTCTATTGAGCGTCCGGTTGCGGGCGAATTCTGCGTCGGCCCCGAACGGCAGGTCTTGGCCGTCAAGCGCCGGTCGCCGCTGCACGTTGGCCGTAGCGCAATGCGTGGTCACGAAGCCCCAACCGCGCCGAAACTTCTTGCAGTCTGCTCCAGAACTGTTCTCCACCAAATCGATTGCCGAGTTCCTCGAAAACCTCAACGGCTTGCGCGAAATCGCCCCGTGCAACGAAAGATGCGAACTCGCCTTCCCGCTCTTGGACGAACTGGCTGGAAAGCGATGTTGCCAAGTGGTATCGACAGTCCGAGAACAAGGCTGCAATGTCTGGTGGCAACTTGCTGGTTGTCATGTTGGTTGAAGTGAATTCTCGAACGCCTGGTTCTAGCCGACTGTAGTCAAGGCGGAAGCGCAAGCGAAGTGCTGCCGGAGGAAAACTGGAGTGGCGTGACGTCATCACTTCGACCAAGGAATCCACTCAAGATACCAGCGAGCACTTCCAGGAGCTGCTCAAGGAACCAGGTATTTCCTGCAGCATGAGCCATGCGGGCGAGGTCTGGGGCAGCTCGGCCATGGAGAGCTTCTTCAGTTCACTGAAGACTAAGCGCAGGGCCAGAAAGGTAACCGGGTCAGCGAGCAGGCTCGCGCCACCATGCCCGCTGTCGGGTCGGGGGCGGTCAGCAATCACGATGGAGCTGAACGGCGTCCGTCTGGACTGACGCTCCTTCGCGGGCGGCCGGCGAGCGCAAGCGCTGCACATTTGCCGCCCATGCGTGTTGACGCTCTCTTGAGGGCGCCCGCGGGCGCCCTCGCCTTACGACTCATCCAACCTCGACATTGATTCGCCGCGGCTTGGCATGCTCGGCCTTGGGGATACGCAGTTTCAACACGCCCTGCGCCAGCTCGGCGGACACCTTCTCGGTGTCCAGCTCCTTGCTGAGCGTGAAGACGCGGCGAAACCGGCCCAGGCCGACCTCGGTGTGGCTGGTCTTCAGGTCATCCGGCACGCTCAGGCCCGACTCCGCCTCGATGGTCAAGGTCTCCGCTTCGACATGAAGATTCAGCTTGTCGCGCGACACGCCGGGCAGATCGGCGTAGAGCGTGATGCCCCCGGCGTCTTCCACCACGTCGACAGGCGGTGTGAGGGCCGCGCCCTGATAGCGTGGCGCCTGCCCACGATCCATGGGTTCCGGCGCGCTGGGCGATGCGGTCTGTACGTCATTGCTCATGATGTTCATCTCCTTGTTTCACAGGACAGCGATGCGCCGCGGCTGTGCCGAGGCCCGGCGGCGGACCGTGATGCGCAGTACACCGTCGCGCAGCCGGGCCTCGACGGCCTCTGGATCGGCATCGTCCGGCAGAGTGAGGACGCGGCGAAACGGCCCCTCGAAGCGCTCGTTGATGTGCACGGCCGCCTTGGCCTGCGCATCGGGAAGCAGGCTCTTGCGCTCACCCGCGATGGTCATGAGACCACGCTCGAGGTTGATCTCCAGCGTGGCCGGGTCGACGCCGGGGGCGAACGCGAAGATCTCCAGCGCCTGCGGTGTGGCGCCCACGTTCAACGCGGGAAATCCGTTGCTGCCGTAACCGCGAATGGTGGGTGACAGATCGAACGCCTGCTGCATGTCCCGTTGCAGGCGATCCATCTCGGCCAGCATGTCGCGCGGGAAGAAAGATCGGTACATGGGAAACCTCCTGTCAAATCAATTGAACCTGAACAGAATCGAGCCGTCCCTCACTGGGGCAGGCCGTGCGTGCCCGTTGGCCGCGCAGCGCCATCGCTGTCCGCGCGGTGCCGTGCAAAGATCCGGGAGGGTCGCTGTCGCCAGCGCGCGGTGCGCGACTGCGGGTACGAGAATTTCGCCAACTCCTCGCGCCCCTTCTGCGTGATGGCCAGCACCTGGGCGGCCGAAGGGGAGCCAGACAGCGTGAGCGAGTTCGAGGGCGCGGGGATCAGGGCAACGACGAGCCCGGCGGCCCGAAGCACCCGCACCTGATCGATGTCCGCGGTGCGATAGAACGAGACAGGCAAGCGAGAGCCGGCAATTTGCTTGAGCAAGTTCATGGCCATTGAATACCTCCTTTTCGGTTGACCAATTTCCGACGCAAGCGAACATAGGAGCCTCCGAATCGATTTTCAAGAGGCGGTTTTCGACACCCGCGCGAAACGCAGGCCGACACGAAAAAAACCCGGCCGCACGCGACCGGGTTGAGGTTTACAGCAAGTCCGCGGTGGTGCCGCGGAGACAAAAATCTACCGCGCCGCGCCGACGCAGGCATGTCAGACAACTTCTGATTCTTGAACGCCAGCGCAATGGCCGGACCGACGCGCTAACGCGCCTGGGCGCGTCGATTCTGCAGGGCGTATTCGGGCAACATCCCTCTCAAGTTGAAGGCATCCTAGACCGTGCCGTTGCGAGAGGGTCAAGCACTTTCCAGGGGCCGCGGTCGCTGCGTCAGCCGTTTTTCGACGGGCACCCTCTGCCTGCAGCAGGCTGCGCCAGGTGTGCGGACATCAAGAGCTTCGGCCCAACCCGGAAAACGAAAGCGGTTGCTGGCCGGAGACTGACATGCGTCGCGTCCAGCGCAGCTCATCCGATGCTGGCCGAGCGCGCAACGGCCAGCTGCAAACAGCTTGAGCCGGCCCTTGACGTCACGCGGCATCGCAGGGATTCCCATCGCCGGACCACGTCTGCTTCCGGGACGAAGGCCATCCGGCTGAAGTCGATCCTAAGGTAGTGGAAAGATGTGGAACCGTTTTCATTCGTTCGGCACTTCTTTCTTCTTCGTAATTTCCTTCGTTTTGGGAATTCAGGGTTATCACTGTAGAAACGTTTCCACGCCCACCACAAACTGCAGTCATGACCGGTTCTGCATCGCCCTTTCTCGCACCCTCCACACGCTTGCCACTGCGGCCGCCCCCCTACGAACCCGAGGTGGCAGCAGCCGTGCAGAGCACCGCCTTCAAGGGCCTGTCACCCCTGAACCTTCGACTGGCGCTCGCGAATCACAGCAAGCTCGGCCCGGCCTTCCAGGCCATGGCACATGTGGTGCTGTTCCAGTGCGCGCTGCCCGAACGGGACCGCGAGATCGCGATCATCCGCACCGGCGCGCTCACGCGGTCCGAGTACGAATGGGGCATGCACATCAGCATCTACGCGGACAGGTGCGGCCTGGATGCCGCGCAGGTGCGCGAGCTCACCGGCAGTGCCGACTGGCATGCGCTGTCGCCAGGCCTGTGGAGCGACAGGGAACGCCTGATCGTGCGCATGGTGGATGAGCTGCACCACCACTGCACGGTGTCCGATCAGACCTGGCAGTCCCTTGGCGCGGGCTGGCCGCAGGAGCAGGTGATCGAGCTGATCTTCGCGTCGAGCTTCTATCACATGGCCGCGCTGTTCCTGAACAGCGCGGCCGTGCCGCTCGAGCCCGGTGCCGAGCGTTTCCCTGCCCCGCTTGCACAGGCGAAAGTGCCGGCATGAAGGCCAAGATCACCATCCGCGAAGTGGCCAAGGCCGCCGGCGTTGCGATTGGAACGGCCTCGCGGGCCCTGAACCGCAGCGGGCGCGTTAGCGAGCAGGCCATCGCAGCGGTCACCAAGGCGGCGCGCGAGCTCGGCTACACGCCGGATTCGGTGGCGCAGAGCATGCGCACCCGCTCGACAGGCGTGGTCGGGTTACTGGTGTCGGATCTGGCCAACCCCTTGTACGCGCGGATCATCACGGCGGTCGAATCGCGCCTGCTGGCGGCGGGCTATGCGCTGCTGGTGGCCAGCACCCACAACGACGACCAGCGCGAGAAAACCCTGATCGACCTGTTCCGGCGCCGGCGCGTGGACGGGCTCATCCTCGGTCCCTGCCAGGCCGAGACCCCGGCCTACCTCGACCAGCTGGCGGCGCACGGCCCGGTGATCGCGCTCGATCGCGACTTCCAGGGCAACAACGCGGGCGTGCACGTTGACCACTACCACGGCGCGCTTCAGGCCACGCGCTACCTGCTGAACCTCGGTCATACGCGCATCGCACTGCTGACGCCCGGCAGCGTGTTGCGTCCGGGTCGCGAGCGCATCATGGGCTACAGGGACGCCTATCTGGAGCGTGGTCTGCAGCCCGACCCCAAGCTGATCCGCGCCGAGAAGTCGGCGATGGACTTCGCCTTCAGCGAGGCCCTCTCGCTGCTGGGCTCCCCCACGGCGCCCACGGCCTTCCTGTGCCTGGGCACCCGCATCCTGTCGGGCGTGCTGCAGGCACTGCGTCACTCGGGCCGTTTGGCGCCCGATGACGTCAGTGTCGTCAGCATCGGCGACACCGACCTGTCGCAGCTTTTCAGTCCCGCCATCACCTCGCTGACCTGGGACCTGGAAGCGGTCGGCACCGCCGTGGCCGAGCTGCTGCTGCGGCGGCTGGACAGCACAGCCCCCCTTGAGCAGGAGCGCATCCTGCTCACCACCCAGATGGTGCTGCGCGAATCCTGCGGTCCGGTCGCCAAGGCACCCGCTGCCGTCCGCAAGAAAACGAGAACGGCCTCATGACGCAGCGTCTCAAGGACAAGGTGGCCATCGTGGTCGGCGCCGGCTCCATCGGCACCGACATCAGCAACGGCGCCGCCTGCGCCGTCACCTTCGCCCGCGAAGGCGCGACGGTGATCTGCGTCGACCGGTCGCCCGAAGCTGCGGCGACGTCGGTGCGGCGCATTCATGACATCGGCGGCATCGCCGAGGCCTTCGAGGCCGATGTGCGCAGCAGCGAGCAGATCGAGCGGATGGTGAACCACTGCCTGGCGCGCTTCGACCGCATCGACGTGCTGCACCACAACGTCGGCATCGAGGAATTCGGCGAGCTGATCGAGGTGACGGAGGAGTCCTGGGACCGCGTGCACGCCATCAACCTCAAGGGCCCCATGCTCACGGCGCGCGCCGTGGTGCCTCACATGATCCGACAAGGCGGCGGCGCCATCATCAACGTCTCCTCCATCGCGAGCCGCAAGTGGAGCCCGATGCAGTTCCTGTCGTACAGCACCTCCAAGGCGGCACTGAACCACATGACGCGCGTCGTGGCGCGCCAGTACGCGCAGCACCAGGTGCGCTGCAACGTGATCGTGCCGGGCCTGATCGACACGCCGCATGCCGCGGCCCTTTTCAAGAGCGAAAAAGAGGCGCAGGCCGGCCGACAGGCACGCAACGCGCGCTGCCCCATGGGCCGCCAGGGCTCGGCCTGGGACGTGGCCAACGCGGCGCTGTTCCTCGCCTCCGACGAATCGAGCTACGTGACGGGCCTGGAGCTTGTGGTCGACGGCGGACTGTCCCTGTAGACGGGTATTCGAGCATCAACGACAAGGAGACAACACCATGCGCAAACTGTGGATTGCCGCGCTCGCGGGCCTCGCATTCGCCGCCCATGCCCAGGCGCCCTCGGACTATCCGTCGCGGCCGATCCGCTTCGTCCTGATCTCGGCCGCAGGCAGTGGCGGCGACGCGCTCGGCCGGCTCCTGGCCGACAAGATGGCGCCCCTGGTCAAGGGCGCGTTCGTGATGGACAACAAGCCGGGCGCCAGCGGTGCCATTGCCACCGACTTCGTCGCCAAGGCGCCGGCCGACGGCTACACGATCGGACTGGGCGGCGCGACCACGCACGTGCTGCTGCCCGCGAGCAATCCCAAGCTCTCGTACGACTCGGTCAAGGACTTCGCACCCATCGGGCAGGTCGGCACCGCCTCTATCCTGCTTATCGCGACCAACGACTTCCCGGCAAACAACGCCAAGGAGCTCATTGCGCTGGCCAGGAAGTCGCCCGGCAGCGTGCAATACGCGAGCTGGGGCATCGCCTCGACCGGTCACTTTTGCGGGGAGCTCTTCAATCTGCGCACGCAGGCACAGATGAGCCACATCCCCTACAAATCGGTGGTGCAGATCCAGACCGACATGCTGGATGGCCACGTCAAGCTGGCCTACGTGGACATGGCATCGGGCTCGCCGATGGTCAAGTCCGGCAAGGTCAAGGCGATCACCGCCTGCACCTCGCGCTCGCCCAGTCTGCCCGACGTCTCGAGCTACGACGACGAAGGCATCGATTTCGCGGGCAAGCGCATGGGCGCGCTGCGCTGGGCGCTGTACGCACCCGCGGGCACCCCCAAGCCGATCGTCGCCAAGCTCTCCGCCGCGCTGAAGCAAGTCGTCGAGATGCAGGACGTGAAGGCGCGTCTTCTGGACCTGGGCATCACCGCCGCGTTCGTCGGCGGCGACGAACTGCGCGCCATGACCGCCGCAGACATCGAGGGCTGGCGGCAGATCGCCAAGGCCGCGAACATCAGCAATGAGTGACGCGGCCCCTCCCCTGCTGAAGGGCCGCGTGGCCGTGGTCACCGGTGCGTCCCGTGCGCGCGGTATCGGCCTGGCGACCGCACGGCTGTTCGCCCGCCACGGTGCCCGGGTGGCGCTGCTCGACCTCGACGAAGGGCAGGCACAGGTCGCTGCCGAATCCCTCGGCGCCGAGCACATCGGCATCGGCTGCGATGTGCGCGATGCCGGCGCCTGCAAGGCGGCCGTGGCGCGCGTGCTGCAATGGGCGGGCCGCATCGACGTGCTGGTGAACAACGCTGCCATCACACAAAAACGCGGTGTGCTGGACGTGAGCGCCGAGGACTTCGAGCAGGTCGTGGGCATTGCCCTTCGCGGCACCCTCCAGATGTCGCAGTGCGTGATCCCCACCATGATCGAACAACGCAGCGGCTCGATCATCTGCATCTCGTCGATGTCCGCGCAGCAAGGCGGTGGCGTGTTCGGCGGCAGCCACTACTGCGCCGCCAAGGCCGGCGTGCTGGGCCTCATGCGCGCCATGGCCAAGGAACTGGGCCCCCAAGGCATTCGCGCCAACGCCATCACGCCGGGCTTGATCATGACGGACTTCTCGCGCGGCGCGAACTCCGACGACAACAAGCACGCGCTGGGCAAGACCTTTCCACTGAGCCGTGTCGGCCAGCCCGAAGACATCGCGGGCGCGTGCCTGTACCTGGCAAGCGACCTGTCGTCCTTCGTGACCGGCGCAACGCTCGACGTCAACGGCGGCGCGTACATGCGCTGACCACGCCCCAAGGAGTCCATTCAATGAGCATGCTGTTCGGCGGCGCCCGCCAGGTCGGCTATGTCGTTCACGACATCGAGAAGGCGATGGCCCACTGGTCGCGCACGTTGGGCGTGGGCCCATGGTTCTACAAGGAAGAGGTCGGCACGACCGAGTTCAACTACTACGGCAAGCCGTCGCGCCTGCCTCGGCTGTCCATCGCGCTGGCCAACTCCGGCAACCTGCAGATCGAGCTGATCCAGCAGCGCGACGACGCCCCCTCGCTCTACCTCGATTCGCTGCGCCGCGGCGGCGAGGGCGCCCAGCACCTGGCCTACTGGAGCGACGATGGCTTCGACGACGCCGTGCGACACCTGCGCTCGACGGGTTACGTCGAGGGCCACAGTGGCCGCATGGGCATGCGCGGGCGCTTCGCCTACTTCGTGCATCCCGACCTGCCCAGCGGCATGTTCGAGATCTCCGAGATGGCCGGCGGCAAGGGCGAGTACTTCCGCGACATCCGGCACGCGGCCGAAGGATGGGACGGCAAGGACCCGATCCGCCGCATGGGCGCGAACGCCATCGCCCCGGTGCCATGACGGCTCCCGACCACCCCGTTCACCAACCAGCAGGAGATTCCGTGCAGACCACAACCCTTCAAGCGGCACGCATCAAGACGGTACGCGATCACATGGCGCTCGAGTGCACGCAGGAGTGGGATGCGGTGATCGACACCTTCGAGCATCCCCGCTACGAGATGCACGGCAGCGGCGTGGTGTTCGACGGCGAGGAAGAAGTGCGCGGCTATTTCCGCAGCTCGCGCACGCCCTTTCCCGACCTGGCCAACGAGATCATCGCCATCGCCGCCGACCAGGACACGGTACTGGTCGAGTTCTGGCTCAGCGGAACGCACCTCGGGCCGCTGCATGCCAACGACAAGGTGTTCGATGCCACAGGCCGGAAATTCCGGATCCGCCTGGCGGCAAGTTTCGAGTTCGCACCAGGCTCCGACAAGATCGTGTGCGAGCGGCCCTACTCCGCACCCGATGCGAAGCTGCGCGCGCTCGGGTTGATCTGACGACCCTCTCGCGCTTCGCCTCGGCTGCGCGCGTCGAGAGGAGGCGGGAAGCCACCCAACCTCCTGCTCACTGGCTGTGCGCTATCGTCTTGGCGGCTTGCACTCAACACCGAGTGATGTTTCTCCTGCGCTGCGCAGGCTCTCACAGCGGCCTGTCGCGCATCCGCTCAAGCTCGCCCCGGCCATGAGGCGTGATTCGCAGAACAACCGCTGGCAGGTCATGGGCTTCAGCCTCTTCTGGAAGGATCGCCTCGACAAGCCCCGCGGCAACCAGCACCGCGACGTTGCGGATGTCCATGGGGTCGGTCACGGTCAGCGGCAACGTTTCGTGTTCGACCTTCTTGAGGAAATCCATCGGCATGAAGCGCTCCCTTTCTCGAAGCGGCTCAGTTTAGGTCAAAGGACCTCCCTCAATCCCCGCAAGGCCCTTCTCTCTTCCATGAGCAGAACGGACTTCTCCCGCTCCTGGGGCTGAGCCCACAGTTCACGCACCGGAGAGCCTCAGCACATTGACGGCTTCCCGCAGCGACGCCGTCCTACGCCCACAAGCACCCACCCCTGAGATGTTGGGGACCCACCGACCAGGAGACCCCGATGACAGCCAAGCGCCATGAACCCGATGCATGCTCGCTACTCGACACCGATCACAAGAACGTCAAGAAGATGTTCGCCGCCTACGAGGAGCTTGCCAGCTCAAAAGCTGCCAGCGCCTCGGAGAAGAAGCGAGATCTTGCACTGCAGATCTGCATGGAGTTGACCGTTCACACGCAACTCGAAGAAGAGATCCTCTATCCAGCAGTGCGCGAAGCCATCAAGGAAACTGAACTGCTCGACGAAGCCGAGGTTGAACATGCGAGCGCCAAAGACTTAATTGCGCAGATCCAGGATTCGACCGAAGTCGATGAGATGTTCGATGCGAAGGTGAAGGTCCTGGGCGAGTACATCGACCACCACGTCAAGGAAGAGCGCAACGAGATGTTCCCCAAAGCGCGTGCCGCGCGGGGACTCGACCTGGTTGCCATGCGCGAGCAACTCACCACTCGCAAAGAAGAATTGATGGCGGACATGGCAGTCACGGCCTAGACTGCCCCTAGGCCCCTTCCTGGAAGCGTTCCGCCGCCCCTTCGCAAAGACGCAGCCGTCAATGCTGGCCCTCACCAAGCCGCAACTTCGCAATTCCGCAGGAATGTTGCGCCCACCCGGTATCGCGATGAAGCTTCCGTACTTTGCATGCTCGTGCAACATCAAGCATCTGGAAAATGTCCCGGGGCAGGCATGGCTTCGCCTGTTACCCCGGGTTCAGATGTATCGCTGCATGAACTGCGGGCAATCGCAAGTGTTTTCGCGGCGCTCCATCGATCGAGCCCTGGCCCTTCAAGATGCTCAACCAGTCAGCTCCAGAGAACTGGATGGGATGCGCCATCGTCCACCGCACTGATGCTCCGGGCGCGCCCAATGGGGCAGCGAGACCGAACGCCGGAGCCAATTCCGCGGTCAGGGGCTGAGTACGGGCACCAATTTCCACCCACGCTGGTTGGCCCTGAGCTCGAGGACCGTCCTCGCAAATTCGGCGGGTGGCTGGTTATCCGGTGGCACGTGGCCCGGCAGGCTCGCAGTCACAAACTTCTTGAACCGCGTGCGGTTGGGGGACGCCGCAGCGTCCTTCGAGATAGTGAACGGCCGAGCCGTGCAAGTCTGCAACCTTGGGGTCGCCAGTACCCCCCATTTTCGCTTCTACGCAGGGGCGCCGGTCCATGACACCGACGGCTTTGCACTCGGGTCAATCTGCGTCATCGACTTTCGTCCGCGGAAGCTGGATGGCAGCCAAAGACGCACCCCGCTGGAACTTGCTGCGATTGCTTCTGACGAAGTGAAGCTTCGAGAGCTGATGGCCAAGCTTTAGACGAAGCGAGCGCGCAACGGCCATCTCGCATTCAAGGGAATCACTGGGCCCGGCGCCCTCCCTCCCTGGCAGCTCGATCGATCACGTCGGCGACTGCCTTCGGCTGGGTCATGAATACCGCATGGCTTGCCTTGACCTCCTGAATCGTGGCGCCGATGCGCTTGGCCATCTTGTGCAACATCCGGACGTCGAAGGCCCTGTCCTCGGTCGCGATCACCGCCCAGCTTGGCTTGGTCCGCCATGCGGCGTGATTGAGCTTGGTCGCAAACACCGACATGTTGATCGGCACCTGCGAATCACGCAGGAACGCGGCGTCCGCATCGCTGGCATCGCCGGCGAAGCCGATCTTGAACTTCTCCCGATTGACGAATCCGAATCCGTCCGACTGCGTGTCGATCACCAAGTCGGGGGCCGTGAATCCCGCGTACTGTTCGCTTGTGGTCTCGCCGGCGTCGGGCGACAGCGCGGAGACATAGACAAGACCCACCACCTTCGGATGGATGCCCGCTTCGGTGATGACCGTGCCCCCCCACGAGTGACCCACGAGGATAGTAGGACCGTCCTGGCGCGCGAGCGCGCGCTGCGTCGCCGCCACGTCGTCGGCCAGAGACGTCAGCGGGTTCTGAACGATGGTGACCCGGTAGCCTCGGCCGATGAGCTCGTCATAGACGCCGCGCCAGCCCGAACCATCGGCAAAGGCGCCATGCACCAGCACGACGTTTTTCGCCTGCACCTGTTGGGCATGGGCGCCGCCACCGGGACCGACGATGCTGGCGGTTGTCGCAGCTGCGATCAAAAGCTTGCGAATCAGTGAGTTCATGGGATGTCCTGTGAGTGGATGGGAGAAGCGAAATGGTAGGAAAGAACGTATTGAACAGGGTTGCGAATATCACGCCAAAGTTGAAGCTTTGCGCGCAAGAATTGCTGTTCTTCAAAACTTCGTTTCGTGAAACTCTACAGATGCGCAATAAAAATGTCCGGTCCGAATGGCGCGCGGGAAGCGTTGCCACGCACGCAGTCCCTCGCCATCGCACGCGTGTGCAGCCAGCTGCTTTCGTACCGTGCCGGTGATGGCCGCGGCCTTGCCTAGACCGTCGGGACGGTCCCGCCATCGATCAGGTGTTCCGACCCTGAGATCGAGCCCGCCCGGGGTGACACAAGGAACGTGATCAAGTCGGCAACTTCCTGCGGCCTGGCCGGTCGACCCAGCGGAATGCCACCGAGCGATTGCATGATGATCTGCTTGCCACCCTCGTAATCCGTGCCGGCCTGGTGGGCCAGGCGATCGGCCAGCGCCACCGACGCTTCGGTCTCGATCCATCCGGGCGACACGCGCAGCACGCGCACGCCCTTGGGCGTCACCTCTTTCGACAACGCCTTGCTGTAGGTGGACAAGGCCGCCTTGGCCGCCGCATACGCGGTCGTCGATTCCGGCAGTGGCAGCAGGCGCTGGATCGAGCTGACGTGGACGATGACGCCAGAGCCCTGCGCGAGCATGGCGGGCAGCAGCGCACGATCGAGCCGCACGGCCGGCATGAGGTTCTGGTTCAGTTCGGCGAACCACTGGGCATCGTCCAGGGCCGCGAAGCCGCCGCCCGGTGCGCTGGAGCCGCCGACCACATGCACCAGGATGTCGAGGCCGCCCCAATGCCCGAGCACCGAGTGCGCCACCTTGGCGGCGCCTTCAGCCGTCGCCAGATCGGCGGTCACATGGACCACGCCCCCGATGGGCCGCGCGGGCGCGGCGCGGGCCGTGGTCATCACCTGCACACCGGCGTCGCGCAGGCCTTGAACGACGGCGGCGCCAACGCCTTTGGTGCCGCCGGTGACCAGCGCGCGCTGGCCCTGGAGTTGAAGATCGAAGCTCATGCCGTGATCTCCAGCGACGCAATCAGGCCGCGTTCGAGGCGAAAGCGATATCGAAGATCGACCGGACTGCCGGGAAAATTGCCGGCCACGTGCGCCCGCACGACCTGGAACTCCCCCGCGTGGTCCAGCGCAAATGGCTCGACCGTGTACGCGTACTGCGTGGATGTCGCGCTCTTCCATTCCTGGATGGCGCGGCGGCCGGTGTGGGTGCGGCCCTCGTCCTTCACGATGGCTTGAGGCGTGAAACAGCGGGCCAGGGCCTCGGCGTTCTGCCGATCGGCCGCGAAGTAGGCGGCGATCGGAGCGGGAAGGATCAGGGTACTCATGGTGACGACTCCTTGGATGTGAAGACCTCAGGATGCGCGTCGATCATCAATAAGTGAATCGCCTAGAATCTTCACGAGCTATGTAGAAGGAAATACAGAATGCGCGGATCGGAGTTTGCCGAGCTCAAGGCCTTTGCTGCCGTGGTGGAACGCGCGAGCTTTGCCCGCGCCGCCGAGCATCTGGGGCTGTCTGCTTCGGCGCTGAGTCAGACCATCCGACAGCTGGAAACGCGGCTGGGTACGCGGCTGCTGAACCGCACGACCCGCAGCGTGGCCCCCACCGCTACCGGGGCGCAGTTGTACGGGCGCATCGCGCCGCTCTTCCGGGACATGGCCGATGCAGTGAATGAAGCCAGCGCGATGGCGGGTCAGACGCGCGGCACGCTGCGCATCAACACCCTCGGCATGGCCGCCTGGCAGGTGATCGGCCCCCGGCTGGGCCGGTTTCACCGGACGCACCCGGAAGTGACACTGGACATCGTGGTCGACAACGGCCTGAGCGACATCGTCGCCGGTCGCTTCGATGCGGGCATCCGCGTCGGGGGCAAGCTGGAGAAGGACATGATCGCGGTGCGCTTGACGCCGGACGTGAAGATGGTGGCCGTGGCATCCCCGGACTATCTGGAGCGTCGCGGCAAACCGCGGTCCCCCGCCGACCTGCACGGCCACGCCTGCATCAACTGGCGCCTGCAGGGCGACGGGAGTGCCTACCGCTGGGAGTTCGAAAAAAAGGGCAAGCGGATCGAAGTGGCGGTGGAAGGACCCTTGGTCACCAACCACTCGGACACTGGCGTCGCTGCGGCACTCCAAGGGCTGGGGATCGTCTATGCCTTCGATCGCGAACGCGTCGATGCACTGCTCGCCCAGGAGCGGCTGGTGGAGGTTCTCGCCGACTGGTCGATTGCAAGGCCTGGCCTGTTCCTGTACCACCCCAGCCGGCGCCACTGCCCTGCCGCACTGCGCGCCTTCATCGACTGCATGCTGGAGAAAGACCCCTGAGCGGACTTTCTCTTCCCGGCGATCGGACCGGGGGCCGGGCAGGCCCTGCCGGCGTCGCTCGATGGTGACTTCAATATTTCCGCGGATAGGAGCCGGGTAGCCGGAACTCCGCATGGCTCGCGAGCAGCTTGGCGATCTCCGGCTGCGAGGCGTGATCAACGTTCCGATCGTTCATCGGCGGACTTGATCAGACGTTCCCTAGAGATCTCGGAGCAGACGGAAATCTGAGCGAGCGTCGATTGAGCGGCGCAGATCCGTCCGCCTTGCCGCCGCGGCGAGGCGGATCGACGCGCTGCCGGAGGACTCGATTGAGACGCACAGCAGACGTTCAGCGGGCCATACCGACTGACTGCAACCAGTCTGAAAGCGTCTTTCAGCAGGCGCCGCTCGCGGGGCGCTGATACAGCCTCAGCCTCTTGGCAAGCTTCACGAGAAAAAGCGAAGCATTGCGTGATATCAGCACCGTGTTTTTCGCAAACACGAGCCCTCAAGAGAGAGCCGGCTTGGACAGACGGAGTTGATCCAAGTAATTCGCCCAGAGCACCATCATTTCGCGGCGCTGCTCCTTCAACTGGGTGCGGTTGTACGCGGTCCCCAAAGGCCCGCTTTTGCCGTGCGCCAGCTGCTCTTCAATCACCTCAGGATTGACGCGGAGCTGATCAACCATGATCGTTCTCGCCATCGCGCGAAAACCATGCGCAGTCATTTCCGTGTTATTGAACCCCATCCGTCGCAGTGCGGTATTAACCGTGTTGTCCGACATCGGCCTCTCGCCTGTAAGCAAGCTGGGGAAAACGTAGCGCCCATGTCCGGTCAGGACTTTCATACGCTTCAACGAATCAACCGCTTGAGGGGCGAGGGGAACGAGGTGAGGCTCGCCATTGAGCTTTGCCTGCTTCGTCCTTTTCATCGATGCTGCCGGTATGACGACCTGGCTGCCACTGAAGTCGACCCAACTCCATTCCATCGCGCGGATGTTGCCGGGCCGCTGAAAAAGTAGAGCGGACAAGAGCAGCGCTTCTCTTGTTGCGGGCAGTCCGCGATAGCCGTCAATCGCGCGCATGAGGTCCCCCGCCTTCTGGGGATCAAGCACAGCAGCCATGTTCTTTACGATCACCGCCCCCAACGCTCCCCGCAGCTTGGTGGCCGGATCATCTTCACAGCGCCCCGTCGCGATGCCATACCGAAAGACTTGCCCGGCGTACTGGCGCAGGGAAACCGCCGTCTCATTCAACCCCTTCCCCTCGACTCGGCGCAGCGGCTCTAACAAGACGTTTGCGGTGATCTCGCCCAGAGGCAATCCACCAATCCAGGGAAAAAGATTGCTCTCTTGCAGGCGCAACCACTTGGTGCTGTGCGCCTCACTCCACTCCCGCTGCTTGAGCGCGTGAAATTCACGAGCGACCTTCTCGTAGATTGTCACTGCGGTCGCGCGGACCTTTGCCTTGTCTAGGCGGCGGCGCTGCGTGGGGTCAGCACCGGTTTGCAGCACTTTGCGCGCGTCATCACGAGCCGCTCGCGCATCTTTGATGCTTGACCGCGGGGTAGCTGCCAATCGCGAGCCGCTTCTCCTTGCCGCCAACCGTGTACTTCCAAAACCAGCGCTTGGATTCGTTGGACGCGACTTCCAGGTAGAGATTGCCGCTATCACTGAGGCGCGCGCGCTTCTTGTCAGAGGGGCACGAAGCGTTTTTGCAGGCGAGTTCTGTGAGCATAGGGGAACAAGGCTTTGGGTCTGAGCCAAATATACCGATGTTCCCCGTGCCGTGCCCCGTGGAGGCGTTGGCTTCGCTTGGATCGCGTAGGCTTCTCTCGAACCCTTCTTAACCGTAACCCCTTGATTTTCAAGAGATTCTTGGATCCTCTAGGAATGCCTCGGAACGTCAACTGGAGCGGGTGAAGGGAATCGAACCCTCGTATGAAGCTTGGGAAGCTGCCGTTCTACCATTGAACTACACCCGCAGCAGGCGCGGATTCTAACGTCAGTTCACTCGCACACGGCGCACGCTCAGGTCTGCAGCGCATCCCTTCGCAGCCGCAGCGCCGCGCGCCCTTGCGGCGTGATGAGCAGGACGACGGCGACGCGCGGGCCCGTGCCGCTGGCGGCCGGTGGCAGCACGGCTTCGATGAGGTGCGCGGCGACCAGCATGGTCGCGCAGTGGATGTCGGCTTCGTCGCGGACCGCCATCGGGAACGACGCGTCTTCGATGCGCTCCAGAAAGTCCATGGGCATGGGAAGGCTCCTGAGGAAACGAGGCGCAGTCTAGGTCGTTGCGCCCCCGAAATGCGGGTCCAGATAGGTCGCTTTTGTAACCAAATCGACAGGTCGCACGGTGCGAGCGCCGTGCGAGAACTTTCGCCCGACAGCGCCTCGCCACCCGCGTCTCAGCGCGGTGCATGCATCCGTGCGAAATCGCCGCAGGCCAGCACGATGGGCCCGTGCGGATCGGCCCTGAAGCGCGCTACCGCCGCCGCCGAGATCACGTCGAAATGCCGCTTGCAGGCATGCAGCGTGTGCTCGCCGATTTCCTGCGCGCCGAGCGCATCGTGCAGCACGTCTTGCGAAATCTGCGCCAGCACGCGCGCGCCGTCGGGACCGTCGGGGTACACGGCGAAACGCACCGTGGCCGTATCGAAGCAGTAGATGCCTTCGAAGTCCATCTCTTTGTCTCCGTCACCATGGGGTCAGGATTCGGCGCGCGCGACGCGACGCGTGGTGATGGACTGGCGCGCATGTTCGGGAAGGAAGCGGCCTACAGCCTCGGCGCGTGCCTCAGGCCGAGCCGCTCGTCACCGGCCTGGTGAGCGTCGACGTCGCCTTGGCGCCCAGCGTCATCTCGGTGATCCACGACACGAGCAGCGCGCCATAGGCCTGGCGCGATTCCAGGCGCGACAGCGCGTGGTCGGCGCCGGACAAGGTGCGGTAGGTCGCCGAGCGCACGCGCTTGAAGGCCGCGAGGTAGTTCTCGATGACGGGGTGCGGCACGGTCTGGTCGTCTTCCGATTCGACGATGAGCACGTCGCCGGTGAAGGCCGCGCAGGCCGCGAGCGCGCGGTTGTCGTCGGGCCCGACGAGCGTGCGGCGGTAGGCCACGAGGTCGGAGCGGCTCAGCAGGCCCTTGGGCGTGTCCCACTCGCCGTCGCGGTACAGCGCGGGCGCGCGCAGCGCGAGCCAGCGCACGGGCCGCATCGCGCTGACGAGCGCGGCCAGGTAGCCGCCGTAGCTGCTGCCGACGATGGCGACGGCCGCGGGGTCGACGGTCGGGTGGCCCACCAGCGCGTCGTAGGCGGCAAGCACGTCGCGCAGGTTGTCTTCGCGCGTGACCTGCTGGCGCAGCCCTTCATGGCGCGCATGGCCGCGCAAGTCGAAGGTCAGGCAGACGCAGCCGAGTGCGGCGATCTCCTGCGCGCGCTTGAGGTACTGCTCCTGGCTGCCGTCCCAGCCGTGCACCAGCAGCACGCCCGGCACCATGCTGGACGCAGCGAACAGCGTGCCCTCAATGTGATGGCCGTCCACGGGAATGTCGATGGAACTATGGCGTGTCGGCATGCGGGGTGGTGGTGTTTTCGATCACCGTGTATTTGCACAGCGGCCCGGTTTCGGGGTCGTTGCCCTGGTAGGCCACGATGGCGCCAGCGGGCACGCGGGCGGCCTCACCGTACACCTCGAAGCAGGACGCGTGCACGCGCTGGCACGCCGGGTCCTGATGAAAGGCTTCGAGCGCCGCGATCTCCGCGCCGGTGGCGCCGCCGACGCGCCACGACTGCTCCAGCACGCCCGAGCGCCAGTCGCCCTGGCCGTCGAGCCCTTGCGCCACGTCGTAGTTCACGCGCGAAGCGAAGAAGTCGGGGTAGCAGTCGATCACCGCGCGGTGGTAGCGCCGGGCCTGCTCGATCGCGCGGCGCAGCGGCGGCGGCGGATCGACGCGGGCCAGCAGCGCGTCGAAGTCGCCGCGTACCAGCAGCAGGTCGGAGCCGCCGTAGACCTCCTGCCCGGCGTTGTCGCGCGTGAGGCGCTGCTCGCCGCAGTAGCTGACGAGGCGCTGCGCCACGATCAGCTGCCCGACGCTGTAGGTCTGGGGTTGTTCCAGGTTGGTTTCGAGCACGAGGCCTTCGGTGGCGATCGCGCGGTCGTCCATCGCATCGAGACCGCGCTCGAGCGCATCGACGCCGTCGACCACCTGCTGCCCGCGCCCGCCGGTGGCCGTCACGGGCTTCAGGCGCACGCGGCCGATGTCGAGCAGCGCCCTCCCCGCAGCGCGCGCCTCGTCCAGGCTGAAGCAGGTAAAGCCGGGCAAGGCGGCATCGGCGATCTCCCCTGCGATCCGCGCCGACCAGCCCAGCGGCCGCACGGCGTCGGGGCCGATGAGCGGATGGCTGATCGCCTTGGTGGCGACGAAGGCATGCGGCACCACGCCGCCGAAGAGGTCGTCCACGCCGGCGATGCCCATGGCGCGCGCCTGGTGCGGGTCGGTGAGCGTGTCGCTCGGCACGAAGTAGAGCGGGTCCGGCCCCGGTTGGCTGGCGTCGTAGGCGCCCGCGAACGCCCAGCCCTGGAGCGCCGCCAGGCGCTGCGCAACGTTGGCGCGCGTGGCGTGCTCGTGTTCGCTGCAGTAGCCCTGCGGACGCACGTCCCAGGTGACGACGCGGCGCGTGGCCGGGCCGGTGGCGGTTTCCGGGGCCATGACGGTGTTCAGGCGCAGGTCCATCGCGGCCTCAGGCGTCGGCCTTCTTGTCCTTGTCCGCATCGCCCGATGGCAGCTTGACCTTCGTGACGGTGACCGACACCGGGTCGCTCGCCGGAAAGGACTCTTCCACGCCGCTGTCGAGCGCTTCTTCGCTGGACGGTTGCTCGGTCGGCTTGGCGGCCTCGGCCGGTGGCTTGCCGTGGTTCTCGGACGTGGGAAACGGAAACTTCTCCGGCGGGTTCTTGTCCGGGCTCGCCGGCTTCGGGTCGGGGGTCTGCTTCGAAGTCATGGGGTCTCCTTGGTGCGATGCACACGGGCTCACATGGCTGCCTCCTCCGGGTTGGCGGCTGCAGTGCCTCCATGTTCTGCGGATCGCGCGGCACGCCGGTCGGAGGGCACAGCGCCTGCGCGTGGGACCCGTCTGGCACCCGCCTGCGCCTCGCCCCGCCTTCGCGCGCGCGTGCGGCCTTGGCCCACACGAAGACCGGACACCTGGCCGATGCGGCGCGGCCCGAATGCGGGCACACCAGAGGGCATGGCCCGTTCCGACACGCCCCTCGCAACCTACCAGGCGAAGCGCGACTTCGCCGTCACCGACGAACCCGCCGAAGGCGGCAAGGCCCGGCCGCACGCGCCCGCGTTCGTGATCCAGAAGCACGCGGCGCGGCGGCTGCACTACGACTTCCGGCTCGAACTCGACGGCGTGCTGGTGTCGTGGGCCGTGCCCAAGGGGCCGAGCCTCGACCCCGCGCACAAGCGCATGGCCGTGCATGTGGAAGACCACCCGCTCTCGTACGCCGGCTTCAAGGGCACGATTCCCGAGGGCCACTACGGCGCGGGCGACGTCATCGTGTGGGACCACGGCACCTGGGAGCCCGTGGGCGATCCGCGCAAGGGCCTGGCCGCGGGCAAGCTCGCGTTCCGGCTGCACGGCCAGAAGCTCGAAGGGCTGTGGGAACTCGTCAGGATCGCCAAGGGCGGCGAGCGGCAGGAGCCCTGGCTGCTGTTCAAGAAGCGCGATGCCTTCGCGCGCTCGCATGCCGAGTACGACGTGGTGTCCGCGCTGCCCGACAGCGTGGCCGGGGCGCGCAAGAGCGCCAAGGCCAAGGCCCAAGCCTTGCCCGCAACGGGCGCGGTGAAGGCACGCCTGCCCGCCAAACTTTCGCCGCAGCTCGCGATGCTCGCCACCGGCGTGCCCGCAGGCGCACCCGGCGACTGGATCTTCGAGATCAAGTTCGACGGCTACCGCCTCATGGCGCGCATCGGCAACGGCAAGGCACGGCTGCTCACGCGCGGTGGCCACGACTGGAGCGCGAAGCTGCCGAAGCTGGTGGCCGAACTGGAGCGCCTGGGCATCGGCAACGCCTGGCTCGACGGCGAGATCGTCGTGCCCGACCAGAACGGCACGCCCGACTTCAACGCGCTGCAGAACGCACTCGACCGCGAACGCGCCGACCCCATCGTGATGTTCCTGTTCGACGTGCCCTTCTTCGAGGGCTTCGACCTGCGTCACACGCCGCTCGCCGAACGCCGCCGGCTGCTCAAGCAACTGATGGACGCGCGCGCCACGCGCCGCCTGCGCTTCAGCAGCGACTTCGAGGCCGATGTCGACTCGATCCTGCAATCGGCCTGCCGCATGAACCTCGAAGGCGTGATCGCCAAGCGCGCCGACGCGTCGTATGTCTCGCGCCGCAGCGACACCTGGCTCAAGCTCAAGTGCATCCGGCGCCAGGAGTTCGTGGTGTGCGGCTACACGCTGCGCAGCGACAGCCCGACGCGCATCGGCAGCCTGATGCTGGGCGTGCACGCGAAGAACGGCCAGCTGGTGTCGGTCGGCGGCGTCGGCACCGGCTGGAACGACCGCGAAGCGCGCGACATTCGCCGCCAGCTCGCCGCGCTGGACACCGACCACGCGCCGTTCACCGGCGGCGAGGCCAAGCCCGGCCGCCGCCGGCCGGGCGGCACGCGGCACTGGGTGAAACCGACGCTGGTGGCCGAGGTGCGCTTCGCCGCATGGACGCCGGACGGGCAGGTCCGCCACGCGTCCTTCGTGGCGATGCGCGACGACAAGCCGGCGTCGGAGATCGTGCATGAAGAGCCCCGCGACATCGCACTTGTCCCTCGCGAAAAAGGCACGAAGACCATGAAGACCTCATCGAAGAAATCCGCCTCCACCGTCGGCGGCGTCGCCGTGAGCCACGGCGAGCGCGTGATCGATACGGCCTCGGGTCGCACCAAGCTCGACCTCGTGCGCTACTACGAATCGGTGGCCGACGACATGCTGCCGCACCTGAAGGGCCGCCCCTGCGCGCTGGTGCGCGGGCCGCAGGGCGTGGGCGGCGAGATCTTCTTCCAGAAGCATGCCGAGAAGGTCCACATCGCCGGCGTGAAGCAGCTCGACCCGGCCCTGTGGCCCGGCCACCCGTCGATGCTCGAGGTCGGCACGCGCGAGGCCTTGCTGAACGCGGCGCAGTTCAACGTGATCGAGTTCCACACCTCGAACGCGACCTCGACGCACTTCGACCGGCCCAACCGCATGATCTTCGACCTCGACCCGGGCGAAGGCACGCCGTGGGCGCATGTGCAGGAAGGCGCGCTGCTGATGCGCACGCTGCTCACCGAGCTGGGCCTGGCGTCATGGCTCAAGACCAGCGGCGGCAAGGGCCTGCACGTGGTCGTGCCGCTGCGCATGCACTACGACAACGACACGGTGAAAGCCTTCTCGCGCGCCATCGTGCAGCACATGGCGCAGGTGATCCCGTCGAAGTTCGTGGCCAAGAGCGGGCCCTCGAACCGCGTCGGCAAGCTCTTTGCCGACTACCTGCGCAACGGCGTGGGCGCGACCACGGTGGCGGCCTACTCGGCGCGCGCGCGGCCCGGCATGGGCGTGTCGATGCCGGTGCGCTGGGACGACCTCGCCGGTCTCAAGAGCGGCGCGCACTGGACCATCGCCACCGCGCGCGAGCACCTGTCGTTCCAGTCCAAAGACCCCTGGGCCGCCTACTGGACCACGCGCCAGCCGCTGGGCGAGGCGATGAAGCGGCTCGGCTTCAAGAAATAACCAAGGAGACACACCATGGCCACGAGAACCCTCTGGAAAGGCGCCATCACCTTCGGGCTGGTCCACATCCCCGTGGGCCTGCACACCGCCAGCACCGAACAGGGCATCGACTTCGACTGGCTCGACAAGCGCAGCATGGACCCCGTGGGCTACAAGCGCATCAACAAGCGCACGGGCAAGGAGATCGCGCGCGAGCAGATCGTGAAGGGCTTCGAGTACGAAGACGGCAAGTACGTCGTGATCTCGCCCAAGGAGATCGAAGCTATCTACCCGCGCACCACGCAGACCATCGAGATCCAGCGCTTTCTCGACGTCGGCGAGATTCCCTTCGTGTACCTGGAGCGCCCCTACTACCTCGCGCCGATCAACAAGGGCCAGAAGGTCTACGCGCTGCTGCGCGAGGTGCTGGTGAAGACCGGCAAGGTCGGCCTTGCCAAGGTGGTGATCGCCACCAAGCAGCACCTGGCGCTGCTGATTCCCTTCGGCAAGGTGCTGGTGCTCAACCTGCTGCGCTGGGGCGACGAGATCAAGGACGCCGACGGGCTCGACCTGCCGGCCGCCGGCATCAAGGGCGCGAAGCTGTCGGCCGCCGAGATGAAGATGGCCGAGCAGCTGGTCGGCGACATGTCGGGCCCGTGGAACCCCGACGAATTCAAGGACGAGTTCAAGCACGCCGTGATGAAGATCGTCGAGAAGAAGGTCAAGGCGGGCGACACGGAGACGGTGGTGCAGCCGGAAGAAGAAGCACCCGAGGGCGGCGCCGAGGTGATCGACCTGACCGAGCTGCTCGCGCGCAGCCTGCGCAGCGGCAAGCGCACGCCGCCTGCGGCGAAGAAACGTGCGGCGAAGTCGACGGCTTCTGCACGCAAGACCGCGCACAAGCCTGCTGCGGCCAAACGCGCGAAGAGCGTGGCCCGCAAGGCGGCCTGACTAGCGCCGCGGCGCTTTCGCAGCCCCCGGCAACGCCGCCACGCGCTGCGCCAGGAAGTCGACCAGCACCTGCACCCGCAACGGCAACTGCCGACGCGGCGCATAGAGCAGGTGCAGCTCCTGCGCGGGCCCCGTGTGCCGCGCGAGCACGCGCACCAGCCGCCCCTGGGCGAGCAGGTCCGCCACCATCCAGGTGGGTTGCAGCGACACGCCCGCGCCCGCCAGCACGCTGTCGAGCAACGCCACGGCGTTGTTGACGCGGTAGCGGCTGCGCACCGGCACGGTCACCGCGCCGCCGGGGCCCGTGAGCAGCACGCCGTCGTCGCCCGCCGCGTAGCGCAGGTAGTCGTGCGCCAGCAGATCGTGCGGCGTGCGCGGCTTGCCGCGTGCGGCCACGTAGTCCGGCGAGGCGACGAGCACGCGCGGCCAGCTGCCGAGGTGGCGCGCGACAAGGTCGGGCGGCAGCGCGCCGCCGACGCGCAGCGAGACGTCGATGCGCTCCTCGCGTGGATCGACGAAGCGGTCGTCGAGCACCAGCTCCAGTTCGATGTCGGGGTACAGCCGCAGGAACTCGACCGCCATCGCGTTGAGGTGCCGCTGCCCCAGCGTGACCGGCGCGCTCAGGCGCAGCAGGCCGCGCGGCTGCTGCACCTGCGCACGCGCATCGGCCACGGCGTCGCCGTAGTCCTCGAGCATGCGGCGCGCGCGTTCGTGAAAGCGCTGGCCCTCCTCCGTGAGGCTCAGGCCGGTGGCCGCGCGCCGCAGCAGCCGCACGCCCAGCGATCGCTCCAGCCCCGCGACGAGCTTGCTCACGGTGGGCTGCGTGGTGTCGAGCGCGCGGGCCGCGCCCGAGAGGCTGCCGAGCTCGACGCTGTGCACGAAGGCGGAGAGTGCGCGAAGGGTGTCCATGGGGTCATTCGAATCAGGAATGCGATGCATGCCATTCTGCCTTCTACCCCTCGCGATTCGAATGGAAGAAAGTTCGCCCATCGACACTTCTTTCACCTGAGGACATTCACATGACCGCTTCGCGACTCACCTCCCTCCTGCGCCAGGGCGCGCTCGCCCTTTCCCTCGCGGCTGCCGCCGGAGCCTCCACGGCCGCGCCCACGCACTGGAGCCCCAGCTGGATGGCCGCCACCCAGCCGCTGTGGGACGAGAGCTTCGTGCTGCCCCTGGGCATTCCCGCCCGCTTCGAGCGGCAGACGCTGCGCCAGGTGGCGCGCCTGAGCATCGGCGGCACGCGGCTGCGCGTGGTGATCAGCAACGAAGGCGGCACCACGCCGCTGCACATCGGCGCGGCGCGCGTGGCCCGCCATGCGAGCGGCTCGGCGGTCGTCGAAGGCACCGACCGGGTGCTGC